>NZ_JAVCWL010000003.1:0-304035 GCF_030846505.1 Massilia pseudoviolaceinigra
GTGTTCATTGAATCGGTCGTCATCGGCGCACACGATGATGCGGACCCCTGGGAGCTTGCCACGAAGCGCCCTGGCTACTGGCTCCAGATTGCCGGCGTTGAAGGCGACCGCCACGGGGTAGCCCGTCACGGCGTGGAGACTTGCGCCAGTGGCGAAGCCTTCGCAAACCAACAGCGTATCGACCGGCTTGCCCCCGAAGCTGTAGTAGCAGCCTTTAACCTTGCCGTGCGACTTGAGGCGCTTGGTGCCATCCTCATAGATAAACTGCAAGCTGGTGACCGCGCCGGCGGCATCGCGGATCGGCACGATCAGGGTGCGCTTGTCCTTGTCCTCTTTCAGCCCGTACGGTTTGATCCCTTTGCGCACGCAATAGGGGTTGTCGTCAGTGGCGTCATGCGCGCCGGCAAGGATGCGCACGCACACCGCCGCTGCTTCCGCTTCAAGCTGCAAGCGTGTCAGTTCGGCTTCTTGGCGTGCCTTTTCGACGCGGGCGCGGTACTCGGCTGTCTCGACCGGCGTCATCTTCTGGTCCGACTTGCCGCACCACTTCTCCGACAGGTCGGTTTTCCAGTTGCCGAATGCCCCAGCAGGCACACCATCGCCATGCAGGATGTACCAGGCGGATTTTTTCCCTTTCTTGTCGTCGGCGGCATCAAAGCGGCGGCGCTTGCCGTCCGCGATGATCTCGGCCGGTGCCAGGTCGTAGA
Organism: Massilia pseudoviolaceinigra; assembly: GCF_030846505.1. Lineage (NCBI taxonomy): Bacteria > Pseudomonadati > Pseudomonadota > Betaproteobacteria > Burkholderiales > Oxalobacteraceae > Massilia > Massilia pseudoviolaceinigra. Next base: position 708 of record NZ_JAVCWL010000003.1, read on the forward strand.
CGGCCATTGCTGCGCCGAACTCGGCCTCGATGTTGGTCATGGTCGCTTGCATTGTTACGCCTCCGCCCGTGGTTGGAAGTCTCGACCTTCGATCAGCGCGTACGCGTCCATGCCGTAGTGAATCGCTGCGAGACAGAGAAATTGGTCACGCCCGCCGTACCCAGCTTCGTGGAACTGGTCGATGACACGCAATACCGACTCGGCCGAATGTGTAAGCCACTGCTGGCCGTTCCGGTCAACAAAATAGATCCACGGCTTTCGGTCGCTGTTACTGCCCAGCCCCAGATTGCCGCCGTCGTAGCGGTAAGGGGGCACAGGGAATGTCATCGCAACAGGGGCGTTCATGCGGCACCTCCGACCAGTGCGGCCAGGTCGCGGGCAATGTCGTCAGCCATGCTGGAAGCGACGGCGAGGATGTCGGCTTGGTCTGCTGCCGGGAGCATGTCATAGGTTTCAAGCAGGGCGGTGACGGCATTGGAATAGCCGGCAATGCGCTTGATGATTTCGGATGGGGTTTGTACTGGCGTGTTGGTGCTAGGCATGATGGCCTCCTTGGGTAAGAAATAACCCGCTCCTCGTCGCCAAACGAGGGAGGCGGAACTGGATGAGGTTGGCGAACCGGTACCCAAAGCCACCGGCATACCCGAAGGTATCCCCATCCAGCCCGCCATTGAAGGAGTGCCAGAGGTCAACAGACGTAAAAAAACCGCGTTGCGCGGTATGTCCGCTTTGAGTAGTCGAGTCGCCAAACCCGGTCGCTTCTTTTTTCGCGACAAGCACAGTATCAGCCGGCGATTCAGTGCGCGTCAAGCACTTTGTGTTGTTTAGTGCGGCGCTCATCGTGCAGCCTCGATTAGAGCGCGGATGTCCTCGACGCGCCACGCGGTAGTGCGCGGACCAAGTTTGATAGCAGGAGGGAAGCGCCCCGACTTGACGCCGGCCCACCAGGTGGCGTCGCAGACCGGGACAATTGCTGGGATTGGGGGAGCGGCCTTTTTATTGCCAAGAATTTGGCGAATGCGAAGAAAGCCGGTTTCGGGGAGTTGATGCATTTAGATTGCTCCTGTCTGAATTGGTCCAACGTGGACCGACAGGGCTATCCTGCACAGCTTTTCCCAAAGTAGAAATTACAATGCATCGCATGATTGCAACCATGCGCGCATCGTTGCAGTTATGCGTGCATCATTAGGACGCTTGTTCTTTGCGGATTGCCGAAATAAGCGTGACCTCGATAGTAGTCGCCGAATAGAGCAACTTTTGATTTTTTGTCCGTCCGAGCTCCGTTTCTATTTTTTCTTCCATATCTCGCGAAAAATCTCCTTGATTTTTATAAAGTGAGCGATCTTTTACCCACCGATTAAGATAATCTTTCACCAAGGTCCTAGCCGATTCGCGCTTATCCGCATCCTCATCCCATCGGTTCTGAGCGCGTACCCTTGCCTTTTCACTTCTTTCCTCTCGTTCCTGTTTGGCTCGCTCGCGTAATGTCTGTTCCTCCAATCGGCGGTTTGACTCGGCTCTCAATACGGACATTTGCGAATCCCATAGATCCCTCTCGGCGTAGCAAATGATTTCCATCGCTTCCACAAGCAGATTTCCTACTGAAACGGCTACTGAAACCGGCAGGGGAGGGCGCGCAGCGGACTTTGCCGAGCCTTCAGAGGTAATTCTTGCCGGAATATGCAAAAACTCTGCGGCCGTCTCAAGCTTCGTTAGCGCCAGCAACGCGTAGCACTCGTAATCGCTCAACTCGTCTAATTTTAGAATGTCATCGAATGGGCGGTACCTATCCGAAATGTCTTGGAGTGAATCTAGGTCATCGAAATCCTCGGCAGTGACGAAGCTTGGCTTGTCGTCAGCCCAGTCAGGCCAATTTTCCAAGAGTTCTCGAATATCCGTGAGCGTAGGTCCCCGCTCTTCATCAAAGGATTCAAGATAGCGAAGTTCCCAACCACCTTTTTCATATAAGCGACAAATGTGGCTCTCGAACTCCTCTTTTGCTCTCGTTTCATTATGCTCGTCAATTGCCTGTCTAATTTTTTTGGCGGCCCTGTCAATCTCTTCGGGAGTACGCTTTGCCTTGCTTAGTATCTGTTCGGATCGGTGTTTGATCGTATTAAAGCTGCTGAACGACACGGGAAAAATAAGTGGCCGGAATAAAAATTGAAAGAACTGCATACGTGCCTCATGTAATTGTTCGCTTATGGGTTACTCGTTGCCCGCAATTTGTCTAAATAGTCCGCCCATTGCTGCATCATTTTTCGACGCTCTGGCAGATGCGCCGTGCGGTTGTAAGCCCGCCCATTCGGGTCTTTCACCGCGTGCGCGAGCTGGTGTTCGATCAAGTCCACACGCTGGCCCAGCACTTCATCAAGGATCGTTCGAGCCATTGCGCGGAACCCGTGGCCGCTCATCTCGTCCTTGCCGATGCCCATGCGCCGCATCGCCGCCAGGATCGCGTTATCGCTCATCGGCCTGGCACCGGTTCGGGCGCTTGGGAACACGTACCGGCCGTGCCCGGTCAACAACTGGATTTCGCGCAGTATCGCTACGGCCTGGGTCGCCAGCGGAACGATGTGCGGGGTGTCGGTCTTGGTCACGATATAGCGCCACTCGGCGGCGTCCAGGTCGATGTGTGCCCACTCGGCGGCGCGCAGCTCGCCAGGGCGTACGAACACGAGCGGGGCCAGGCGCAACGCACAGGAGACAGTTGCCGTGCCTTGGTAGGCATCTAGGCTGCGCAGGATGGCCCCGACCTGTTGCGGTTCCGTCACTGCTGCGAAGTGCTCGCCACGAACCGGGGGCAGGGCACCGCGCAGGTCCCCGGATGGATCGCGGGTTGCCCGCCCGGTGGCCACGGCGTAGCGGAAGACCTGGCCGCAATTGCTCATTGCACGGTGGGCAGTCTCCAGGGCGCCGCGCATCTCGATGCGTCTGACAACTTCCAGAAGCTGGGGCGCTGTGATCTCGCTGATGGGCCGCTTGCCGATGTGGGGGAAGATATCGCGTTCGAGCCGGCGAATGATCCTGTCGCCGTGGGCAGGAACCCAAGCGGGGGCCTGCTTTTCGTACCACTCCCGCGATACCGTCTCGAAGCTATTTGCAACCTGCACTTCGCGGAGCGCCTTAGTTGCTTTCCGATTCACTCCAGGGTCGATGCCATCGGCCAGCAGCTTGCGCGCGGCGTCACGCCGTTCGCGCGCGTCCTTGAGGCCCACATCAGGGTAAACGCCCAGCGACAGCAACTTCTCCTTGCCGTCGATCCGGTATTTCAAGCGCCACCACTTACCCCCAGCGGGGGTAACAAGCAGGAACAGGCCACGCTCATCGTAGAGCTTGAGGGGTTTCTCTCCTGCCTTGGCGCTGATTACAGCCTTGTCGGTGAGGGTCTTGGCCGACTTGCGGGCGGGTTTGTCCAATGGGGTAGGGGTAGCTGTAGGCATGATGGGGGTAACAATTTTTGGGGTATCACAGTTACCCCTCAGAGTTACCCCCGCTGGCGTCTGGATAGTGTTGGACTATGTTACCCCAACTTAGACGACTCCCATAGAGAAAAACCCGCACAGAGGCGGGTTCTTGGAGGTGGATAAACCACGTTAGAGCATTAGTTGGTGGAGGCGGCGGGAATCGAACCCGCGTCCGCAAGCACTCTACAGACAGTTCTACATACTTAGCACTGCCATTTAATTTAACCGGTACAACGCGGACGTGCACGCTGTGTACAAGCGAGTTACCTATTATTTAGTCCGGAACTAAGTAACCCAGTTCAAGACGAGTCCCTGTAAATGACTCTAGAGCTTTTGACGGCCCACCCCAGGGACGAGGTGTTCTAGAGCTAGCAGCAATTAAGCTGCGAGTGCGTACGAGTTATCGTTTGCAGTTAAGTTTTTCAGGTTGTATTTACGAGGTAGCCCGCCCTCGGTATGCCCTGCGCTGCTTTGCAACCCACGTCGAAACCAGGTCGCCCCCACAGAACCCCTATTGTACCTGAAAGCGCGACAGCATGACACCTGCCTCTGAACGGCGTATCCGACCACCCCAACTGTCCAAAAATGAACACAAAAGAAAACTTAATTGCCCAAATGCATCAAACAAATTGCCACATGGAATTGTTTGAGCTATTCTCTTGGCTGTGACGACGACTTCGCAGTCAAGTCAGACCCTCTAACCCATCCAGGAGAACCAGCATCATGATGACCAAGACGACCTTCCGCCTTTGCGCAGCACTGATCGTAGCAGCCAGCGCCAACGTGGCATTCGCAGCTGACGTACCAGCGGTGTTCGACGCCAAAAGCTGCAAGGCCGACTATCCGAAAGCATCGTTGATGAACGAAGAGCAGGGCGTGGTCAGCATGGCTTTCCTGGTGTCGGCCGATGGCAAGGTTCTGGAAGCGAAACTGGACAAGACCAGCGGCTTCAAGAGCCTGGACAAAGCCGCAATGAGCGCCATCAGCGCCTGCAAATTCAAGCCGGGCAGCAAAGATGGCCGTCCTGACAGCACCTGGACCAAAGTCGAATACAACTGGACCCTGAGCTGATCGATTATCGCTGGACCATGCGCCCGACCCGGGTGCATCGTCTGTCGTAGAATGTAAAACGCCTGGCCGATGCTGATGCAGCATGGCCAGGCGTTTTGTTTTGCGCTCGCGCTGCCACCGGCCCGCCAGGGGCGCCGGCCGCTTGCGCCTCAGGCCACCAGCACGCCCGGCGCCATCGTCGCGCGCAGCAGTTCCAGCAAATCCTGCGGGGTGTCGAGCAGGTAGTCGGCCCCCCATTGGGCCGGTTCGACCGCGCCGCAATAGCCCCAGCCGCACGCGACGGTGAGCATGCCGGCCGCGCGCCCGGCTTCGATGTCGCGCAAATCATCGCCCACGTACCAGCACTGTTCCGGCGCAATGCCGAGCCGGCGCGCGCCTTCGAGCAGCGGCAAGGGATGCGGCTTGGCGTGCGCGGTGGTGTCGCCCGAGATGATGCAGCCGGCGTGCTGCAGCCCGATCAGCGGAATCAGCGGGTCGGTAAAGCGCGCCGGTTTGTTGGTGACGATACCCCAGGCCATGCCCGCCTGGACGATGCCGTCCAGCAGTTCCGGCACGCCGCCGAACAGGGTGCTGTGCGATGCCATGTCGGCCTGGTAATAATCGAACCATTTGACCCGCAGCGCTTCGTAGCCGGCGTCGCCCGGCGCCAGGCCGAAGGCGGCGCCGATCATGCCGCGCGCACCGGCCGAGGCGGTCGGGCGCAGCAGGGCATACGGCGTCGGCTCCAGGCCGCGGTCGGCGCGCAGGCGGTTGACCGCCGCGGCCAGGTCCGGCGCGGTGTCGGCCAGGGTGCCGTCAAGGTCGAACAGGATGGCCCGCGGGGCCGGCGTGGAGAGGGTTCGGGTCATGGCGGCTTGCTCGGCAGTTCGGAACGGCGCCGCTTACAGGGGGCGGCTGCAGGCCACCATGTAATTGACGCTGGTGTCGTTGTTAAGGGAGTAGATCTTGGTCAGCGGATTGTAGGTCAAGCCCTTCAGTCCGTCTACCTGCAAGCCCGCTTCACGCACGAATTGCGCCAGTTCCGCGGGGGTGATGAATTTGCCGTAGTCATGGGTGCCCTTGGGCAACATGCGCAGCAGGTATTCGGCGCCGACCACGGCGTACAGATACGCCTTGGGATTGCGGTTGATTGTCGAGAAAAATACATGCCCGCCCGGCTTGACCAAGGTCGCGGCCGCCTTGACGATGGCGCCCGGATCGGGCACGTGCTCGAGCATTTCCATGCAGGTGACGACATCGTACTGGCCGGCTTCGCGCGCGGCCATGTCTTCGGCGGCGATCAGTTCGTAGCGCACCTGCACCCCGGACTCCAAGCTGTGCAGGTCGGCGACCTTGAGCGCCTTGTCGGACAGGTCGATGCCGGTGGCGTCGGCGCCTTTCCTGGCCATCGATTCGGTCAGGATGCCGCCGCCGCAACCGATGTCGATCACTTTCTTGCCCGCCAGCGCGGCGCGCGCGTTGATCCATTCGAGGCGCAGCGGGTTGATTTCGTGCAGGGGCTTGAACTCGGACGTCGGGTCCCACCAGCGGTGGGCAAGTTCGCTAAATTTCTGGATTTCTAGAGGGTCGGCATTCATACGCGGAATAATAGCGGGAAATCGGGGAATGCGACGGACGCAAGCATAAAAAAAGCGCGCCGGCGTGGCCCGTCCCGCAGAGCTCGCAGGGCCGAAGAGCTTGCCGCTGCGCACGCCGTCGGGATGCGGGAGTAGCCAGCCAAGCCGTTCTCACCGTGTTCAGCGCGGCCGCGACCTGGAGGCACGCGCAATCAAGGCCGGTTCGCCAAATCGCGGGCGAAAAAAAACACCCCTGCGCGAGGGGTGTTTCACTGACGATGCGATCGTCGGCGCTGCCGTGGCTTCCCACCCGGCGCATGCGCCGGGGCGGGCTTGCTGGCAGAGGCGCAGCTTACTTGGCGCGGGTGCCGACCACTTCGACTTCGACGCGACGGTTCTTGGCGCGGCCTTCAGCGGACTTGTTGTCTGCCACTGGCTGCGATTCGCCCTTGCCTTCGGTGTAGATGCGGTTCGCTTCGATGCCTTTGGCTTGCAGGTAAGCCTTGACAGCTTCAGCGCGGCGGATCGACAGCTTCTGGTTGTACGCATCGGTACCGACCGAGTCAGTGTGGCCGACGGCGATGATGACTTCCAGGTTGATGCCTTGCAGTTTCGAGCTCAGGTCGTCCAGCTTGCCTTTGCCTTCCGCTTTCAGGACCGACTTGTCGAAATCGAACAGGGCGTCGGCGGAGAAGCTCACTTTTTCCGACGTTACTGGCGGCGGAGCTACCACTGGCGGCGGGGTCACCACGGCGCCCGGGGTTGGCGGCGGCGTTACCGGCTCCGGCGGCGAGACGCATTTGCCGTTTTCCAGTTTGGCTGGCTCAACGCACAGGGGCAGGTCGCAACCTGGGACCGCATCGGCCGGGGTCCAGTAGCCAGTGCGCCAGCACAGACCGAAAGGATCGCGTGCGATCACGCCACGGGCATCCTGGACATAGGCGCTGTTCGGTTTCGTTGCCATGATGTCGGTGGTTACAGGAGCGAACGGCGGCGACTGTTGTGCCATTGCGCTGCCTGCAATCGCGGAGGCCGCGAGCATGAGCGAGACGAGTTTTTTCATAGTTTTTCTTCCTTTCGGGGGTGATATCCGCAGCTTTATAGCTGCGCAACTTTTCGAGCGTGGACAAGATAGTAACAGCTTGCCCCAGCCATTACCCGTGACAGTTTCGTGACAGCTTATGAAACAGGCAATTAACTTCTGGGCCATTTTGCCACATGCACTTAATTAGCACGAAGGCTGTTAAACCAAACACGCTGCAATGGGTCAGATCATGTTGTATCCACGCAACATCGTGTCTCGCGCAACATGACTTGGTTGACAAATGATGAACGTTTTTATGATTTCGATCACGCTACTCTCATTGCCAGCCATCGATCAATTGCGCAGCTGCTATACGCCGCATGCTAAAATCCTACGCTTGTCTGTAGCTAAGTGGGCGCGCGCACCGTCATTGTGCACCCGTCGGTCTGGCAGCATCGAACGTGCAGCATTTGCGTACAGCTAATATAACCACAGCCTGAGATCAGTCCCGCCAATGGATCAATTCGCAAAAGAAACAATCCCAATTTCCCTCGAAGAAGAGATGCGCAAGAGCTACCTCGATTACGCGATGAGCGTGATCGTCGGGCGCGCCTTGCCGGATGTGCGCGACGGCTTGAAGCCGGTGCACCGCCGTGTCTTGTTCGCCATGCACGAAATGAACAACGTGTACAACCGCCCGTACGTCAAGTGCGCACGCGTGGTCGGCGAAACGATGGGTAAGTACCACCCGCACGGCGACGCGTCGATCTACGACACGCTGGTGCGCATGGCCCAGGATTTCTCCTTGCGCTACACGCTGGTCGATGGCCAGGGCAACTTCGGTTCGGTCGACGGCGACAGCGCCGCCGCCATGCGTTACACCGAGTGCCGCCTGGACAAGATCGCCAGCGAGATCCTGGCCGACATCGACAAGGATACGGTCGATTTCCAGCCCAACTATGACGGCAAGGAAAAAGAACCGACGGTGCTGCCGACCCGGATTCCCAACCTGCTGATCAACGGCTCGTCCGGCATCGCGGTCGGCATGGCGACCAATATCCCGCCGCACAATCTGACCGAAGTGGTCAACGCCGCGCTGCACGTGCTGCGCAATCCCGACTGCACCATCGACGAGCTGATCGAGATCATTCCGGCGCCGGACTTCCCGACCGCCGGCATCATCTACGGCGTCTCGGGCGTGCGCGACGGTTACCGCACCGGGCGCGGGCGCGTGGTCATGCGCGCCAAGACCCACTTCGAGGAATACGGCAAGGATGGCGGCCGCATCGCGATCATCGTCGACGAGCTGCCGTACCAGGTCAATAAAAAATCGCTGCTCGAGCGCATCGCCGAGAACGTGCGCGACAAGAAGCTCGAAGGCATTTCCGACATCCGCGACGAGTCCGACAAGTCGGGCATGCGCGTGGTCATCGAACTGAAACGCGGCGAAGTGCCGGAAGTGGTCCTCAACAATCTGTACAAGCAGACCCAGTTGCAGGATACCTTCGGCATGAACATGGTCGCGCTGGTCAACGGCCAGCCGAAACTGCTCAACCTCAAGCAGATGCTGCAGTGCTTCCTGTCGCACCGCCGCGAAGTGGTCACGCGCCGCACGGTGTTCGAACTGCGCAAGGCGCGCGAACGCGGCCACATGCTCGAAGGCCTGGCCGTCGCCCTGGCCAATATCGACGACTTCATCGCCATCATCAAGGCCGCGCCATCGCCACCGATCGCCAAGACCGAACTGATGGCGCGCGCCTGGGACTCGTCCCTGGTGCGCGAGATGCTGCTGCGTACCGCCGAAGGCACCACCGTCGGCGGCATCGAAGCGTTCCGTCCCGAGCACCTGCCCAAGCACTACGGCATGCAGCCGGACGGCCTGTACAAGCTGTCCGACGAACAGGCGCAAGAGATCCTGCAAATGCGCCTGCAGCGCCTGACCGGCCTTGAGCAGGACAAGATCGTCAACGAGTACAAAGACATCATGGCGCACATCGCCGACCTGCTCGACATCCTGGCCAAGCCGGAACGCGTGACGGTCATCATCACCGACGAAATGACCTTGGTGATGAACGAGTACGGCGTCGGCAACAAGGACGTGCGCCGCTCGACCATCGAGCACAATGCCACCGATCTGGAAACCGAAGACCTGATCACGCCGCAGGACATGGTCGTGACCCTGTCGCACACCGGCTACATGAAGTCGCAGCCGATCTCCGAATACCGCGCCCAGAAGCGCGGCGGGCGCGGCAAGCAGGCCATGGCGACCAAGGAAGAAGACTGGATCGACCAGCTGTTCATCGCCAACACGCACGATTACATCCTGTGCTTCTCGAACCGCGGCCGCATGTACTGGCTCAAGGTGTGGGAAGTGCCGCAAGGCTCGCGCAATTCGCGCGGTAAACCAATCGTCAACATGTTCCCGCTGCAGGACAACGAGAAGATCACCGTGGTGCTGCCGCTGTCGGGCGTGAACCGCACCTTCCCGGAAGACCACTACGTGTTCATGGCGACCAGCCTCGGTACCGTGAAAAAGACGCCGCTGAAAGACTTCAGCAATCCACGCAAGGCCGGCATCATCGCGGTCGACCTGGACGACGGCGACTTCCTGATCGGCGCCGCGCTGACCGATGGCGAGCACGATGTGATGCTGTTCTCCGACTCCGGCAAGGCGGTGCGCTTCGACGAGAACGACGTGCGTCCGATGGGCCGTACCGCGCGCGGCGTGCGCGGCATGAACCTGGAAGAGGGCCAGAACGTGATCGCCCTGCTGGTGGCCGAAAACGAGCAGCAGTCGGTCCTGACGGCCACCGAGAACGGCTTCGGCAAGCGTACCCCGATCACCGAGTACACCCGCCACGGCCGCGGCACCAAGGGCATGATCGCGATCCAGACCAGCGAACGTAACGGCCGCGTGGTCGCCGCCACCCTGGTCGAGCCGAGCGACGAGATCATGCTGATCACCACCGGTGGCGTGCTGATTCGCACCCGCGTGTCGGAAATCCGCGAGATGGGCCGCGCCACGCAAGGCGTGACCCTGATCGCGGTCGAAGACGGCACCAAGCTGAGCGGCTTGCAGCGCATCGTCGAAACCGACCTCGAAGACGTCGACCTCGAAAACCCGCCGGAGTAAAAAACGGCGCGGGGCCGGTCTTGTTTTTGCACTTCGTGCGAGAATGATGCCGGCCCTTTTTTAACTGTCACCCCACATCTTTAATGATCGTTCAATGAAAAAAATCGTCCTCGCCGCCGCTGCCTCGCTGGCCCTGTACTGCGCTCCCGCTTTTGCGGCCGCGCCCGAAAAGAGCGCAGCGTCGGTCGTCGTCACTCCTGCGCAGGACAAAGCTGCGCGCGCTTTGCTCGACAGCATGGGCTACCGGGATCAGATCCGTGATGAGGCGCAGGCCATGCTGAGCGGCGTGCAGGTTCAGATCAAGCGCGCTGCCGCCGCCAGGATCGAGGCCAGCAAGACGCTCAGCGTCGCGCAAAAGAACGAAGCGCTCGACAAGGTCGACAAGCGCATGCCCGGGATGATCGCCAATATCGAAAAGAGCTACGCCAGCGCCGAATTCCTCGACGCGATGGTCGCAGCCCAGGTGCCGGTGTATGCCAGCCGCTTCAGCGCGGCCGAAATGGACGACTTGGCCGCCTTTAACCGCACCCCGGTTGGCGTCAAGATGAAACAAGTCACGCTGGAGCTCTCCCGGGCCTCCATCGACGCCGACCAGAGCGTCATGATGCCGCGCATGATGAAGCTCGTCGAGCAAGTGATCAGCGACAAATAGGCCACTCTCAACCAAGGACCCCCGTGACCCAGATCTACAACTTCTCCGCCGGCCCCGCCGTCCTGCCCAAGGAAGTGCTGCAACAGGCGGCCGCTGAAATGCTGGACTGGCACGGCAGCGGCATGTCGGTGATGGAAATGAGTCACCGCGGTCCCGAGTTCATTTCGATCTACGAAGCGGCCGTGCGCGACCTGCGCCTGCTGCTCAACGTCCCGGCCAACTACAAGATCCTGTTCCTGCAGGGCGGCGGCCTGGGCGAAAACGCCATCGTGCCGATGAACCTCGTCGGCCGCGTGCCGGCGTCCGCCGCTGCGCCAGCGACCATCGACTTCGTGCAGACCGGTTCCTGGTCCGGCAAATCGGTCAAGGAAGCGGCGCGCTACGCCCGGGTCAACGTGGCTGCCAGCGGCGAGGCGGGGCGCTTTACCAGCGTGCCGCCGCAAAGCGAGTGGAAGCTCACTCCCGGCGCGGCCTACCTGCACCTGTGCACCAACGAAACCATCGACGGCGTCGAATACAACTTCGTGCCCGAACTGGGCGACGACACCCCGATCGTGGCCGACATGTCCTCGCACATTTTGTCGCGCGTGATCGACGTGAGCAAATACGGCGTCATTTTCGGCGGCGCGCAAAAGAACATCGGCCCGGCCGGCCTGACCTTGGTGATCGTGCGCGAAGACCTGCTTGGGCACGCGTTGCCGATTTGCCCGTCCGCCTTTGACTGGAGCATCGTCGCCGCGCACGACTCGATGTACAACACGCCGCCGACCTACGGCATCTACATCGCCGGCCTGGTGTTCGCGCACCTGCTGCGCCAGGGCGGCGTGGCCGCCATGGAGCAGCGCAACATCGCCAAGGCCGAACTGCTGTACGCAGCGCTCGACGCCGACGATTTTTACCAGAACCGCGTGGCGAAAGACTGCCGCTCGCGCATGAACGTACCGTTCTACCTGCGCGACGAAACACTGAACGACAAATTCCTGGCCGGTGCAAAAGCGCGCGGCCTGCTGCAGCTCAAGGGCCACAAGTCCGTGGGCGGTATGCGCGCATCGATCTACAACGCGATGCCGATCGAGGGCGTGCAAGCCCTGGTCGATTACCTGAACGAGTTCGCCGGCCGTAAGTGACAGCAAGGGCCTCGTGCCCGCGCGAACATCCGATTCACCGCAAACCATGCCGCACCCATGACAGACAAACTCACACCATTGCGCGAACAGATCGATGCGATCGACGCCCAGATTCTCGACCTGCTCAGCCAGCGCGCGCGCCTGGCGCAGGAAGTCGGCCACGTCAAGGCTGAAACCAGCGCCCCGGTATTTCGTCCCGAACGCGAAGCGCAAGTGCTGCGCGGCGTGGCCGACCGCAATCCCGGCCCGCTCAAGGCCGCCGAAGTGCAAACCATCTTCCGCGAAATCATGTCGGCCTGCCGCTCGCTCGAAAAGCGCGTCACGGTCGCCTACCTCGGGCCGTCCGGCACCTTCACCGAGCAGGCCGCGTTCCAGCAGTTCGGCACCGCCATCGAAGGGCTGCCGTGCATCTCGATCGACGAAGTCTTCCGCGCCACCGAGGCCGGCACCGCCGATTTCGGCGTGGTCCCGGTTGAAAATTCGTCCGAAGGGGCGGTCAACCGCACGCTCGACCTGATGCTCGGCACCACCACCATCATCAGCGGCGAGATCTCGATCCCCGTGCACCACAGCCTGATGACCAAGACCGGCAACATGGACGGCGTGACGGTGGTGTGCGCGCACTCGCAGGCGCTGGCCCAGTGCCAGGTATGGCTGAACCAGAACTACCCCGGCATCGAACGGCGCGCGGTGGTATCGAACGCCGAAGCGGCCGTCATGGCCAGCAAGGATGCGACGATGGCCGCCATCGCCAGCGAAATGGCGGGCGAGCAGTACCGCCTGGGCGTGGTCAAGGGCCACATCCAGGATGACCCGCACAACCGCACCCGCTTCGCCGTCATCGGCCACCTGCAGACCAACCCCTCGGGCGCCGACCAGACCTCGCTGGTGCTGGCGGTACCGAACAAGGCGGGCGCCGTCTACAACCTGCTCGCGCCCCTGGCCGTCAATGGCGTTTCGATGACCCGTTTCGAATCGCGCCCGGCCCGCATCGGCACCTGGGAGTACTACTTCTACGTCGACATCGAAGGCCACGTGCAGGACCCGGCGGTGGCCAAGGCGCTCGACGAACTGCGCGATAACGCCGCCTTTTTCAAGGTGCTCGGCTCGTACCCGCTCAGTCTTTGACGTTCCAATTTAAAACAACTACACAGAGATAAACCATGTCCCAGCAATTCGGTCCAGAATACGTCCGTGCCATCGCTCCCTACCAGGCGGGCAAACCGATCGCCGAAGTCGCGCGCGAGTTCGGCCTCGACGAAGCGAACATCGTCAAACTGGCGTCGAACGAGAATCCGTTCGGCGTACCCGCATCGAGCCAGCAAGCCATGGCCGCTGCGGTGGCCGACCTGGGACGCTACCCGGACGCCAACGGCTTCGATCTGAAAGCGGCACTGGCCAAGCGCTACGAGGTGCCGGCCGACTGGATCACCCTGGGCAACGGCAGCAACGACATCCTCGAAATCGCCGCCCACGCGTTCGTGCAAAAAGGCCAGGCCGTGGTCTATTCGCAGTACTCGTTCGCCGTGTACGCGCTGGCCACGCAAGGCGTGGGCGCGCGCGCGATCGTGGTGCCAGCCAGGGACTATGGCCATGACCTCGACGCCATGGCTGCGGCGATCGACGCCGACACGCGCCTGGTCTTCATCGCCAACCCGAACAACCCGACCGGCACGTTTATTCCGGCGGCGCAGATCGAAGCGTTTTTGAACAAGGTGCCGGCCAACGTGGTCGTGGTGCTGGACGAAGCCTACAACGAATTCCTGGCGCCCGAACACCAGTTCGAGTCGGCCCAGTGGGCGCGCAAGTACCCTAATCTGCTCGTTTCGCGCACCTTCTCCAAAGCCTACGGCCTGGCGGGCCTGCGCGTCGGTTTCGCCATTGCGCAGCCGGCCCTGACCGACCTGATGAACCGCATCCGCCAGCCGTTCAACGTGAACTCGCTGGCCCAGGCCGCGGCCATCGCCGCCCTGAACGACAAGCCGTTCCTGGAGCAGGGCGCAAAGAATAACGCCGCCGGCTACGCGCAGTTTGTCGAGGCGTTCGACGAACTGGGATTGCAGTACGTGCCATCGTTCGGTAACTTCGTGCTGGTCAAGGTCGGCGACGACGACGGCGCCGGCGCGCGTGTGAACCTGGCCCTGCTCAAGCAAGGCGTGATCGTGCGCCCGGTCGGCAACTACGGCCTGCCGCAATGGCTGCGCATTTCCATCGGCCTGCCTGCCGAAAACGCGATCTTCATCGCCGCCCTCAAGAAAGCGCTGGCCTGACGTGTTCAATAAAGTCGTCATCTTCGGCGTGGGGCTGATTGGCGGCTCGTTCGCGCGCGCGCTGCGCCATGCCGGCGTGGTGGGCACGCTGGTGGGCGTCGGCCGCTCGCCGCAAGCGATGGCGCGCGCGCTCGAACTGGGCATCATCGACCAGGTGGCGGCCTCGGTACAGGAGGCGATGGCGGGCGCCGACCTGGTGCTGATCGCCGCGCCGGTCGCCCAGACCGCGCCGATTCTGGGCGCGCTGCTGCCGTACCTGGAAGCCGGTACCGTGGTCACCGACGCCGGCAGCACCAAGTCCGATGTGGTGGCTGCCGCGCGCGCCGTGATGAAAGAGCGGGTCGGCCAGTTCGTGCCGGGGCACCCGATCGCCGGGCGCGAAACCAACGGCCCGGACGCGGCCATCGTCGACCTGTATCACGGCAAAAAGACCGTGCTCACGCCACTGCCCGAAAACGCGGCGGCCGACATCGACCGCGTGGCCGCCGCATGGAGCGCGTGCGGCGCCATCATCCACCGCCTCACGCCGCAGGAACACGACACCGTGTTCGCCTCGGTCAGCCACCTGCCGCATTTGCTGGCCTATGCGCTGGTCGACGACATCGCCCGCAAGCCGCACGCCGGCTTGCTGTTCCAATACGCCGCCAGCGGTTTCAGGGACTTCACGCGCATTGCCGGCTCCTCGCCCGAAATGTGGCGCGACATCAGCCTGGCCAACCAATCGGCCCTGCTGGGCGAGTTGGACGCATATCTGGCACAATTGACAGCAATGCGCGCGATGCTCGCCAATGGCGACGGCGCCGCCATCGAAGCGGTCTATGCCAACGCCCAGCGCGCGCGCTGCCGCTGGATCGAAGCGATCGAAACGGCCGAGGCGCCGCCGGCGCAGGACAGCAGTCCGGAATAAACCCAGCACTTCAAGGAACTCCAGCATGACCCAGCAGAAGCAGTACCCGCACCATATCGATCTCAAGCCCGTCATGCACGTCGAGGGCGTGGTGCGGCTGCCGGGGTCCAAGAGCATCTCCAACCGCACCTTGCTGCTGGCCGCGCTGGCCGAGGGCAGCACCACCATCATCGGCCTGCTCGCGTCGGACGACACCCTGGTCATGCTGGGCGCACTGCGCTCGCTGGGCCTGACATGGGAGCAGGTCGACGAGCATACGCACATCGTGCATGGCGGTGGCGGCAGCTTGCCGGTGCACGAAGCCGATCTGTTCATGGGCAATGCCGGCACCGCGATCCGTCCGCTGACGGCGGCGCTGGCCGTCATTGGCGGCGACTACACCCTGCATGGCGTCACGCGCATGCACGAGCGCCCGATCGGCGACCTGGTCGACGCCCTGAACGCGATCGGCGCCCAGATCGAGTACACGGGCGTGGAAGGCTTCCCGCCGCTGCGCATCCGGCGCGGGCATATCCACGCGCAGCGCCTGTCGGTGCGCGGGAACGTATCGAGCCAGTTCCTGACGGCGCTGCTGATGGCCGCGCCGCTGATGGCGCGCGAGCTGCCGGTGACGATCGACGTCGTGGGTGAACTGATCTCCAAGCCGTACATTGAAATCACCCTGAACCTGATGCGGCGTTTCGGCGTGACGGTGGAGCAGGATGGCTGGCAATCGTTCACGGTGCAGCCGGGGCAGCGCTATGCGAGTCCGGGCACGATCCATGTGGAAGGCGACGCCTCGTCGGCCTCGTACTTCCTGGCGGCCGGCGCGATTGGCGGCGGCCCGATCCGGGTTGAGGGAGTAGGGCGCGACAGCATCCAGGGCGACGTGCGCTTTGCCGAAGCGCTGGAACAGATGGGCGCGACGATCACGCGCGGCGACAACTGGATCGAAGCGCGCTCGAATGGCGTACTGAAAGCCATCGACGCCGACTTCAATCATATTCCCGACGCGGCCATGACGATTGCCGTGGCCGCGCTGTACGCCGACGGCACCACCACCTTGCGCAACATCGCCAGCTGGAGGGTGAAGGAAACGGACCGCCTGGCCGCGATGGCGACCGAATTGCGCAAGCTGGGGGCGATCGTGGTGGAGGGGCCGGACTTCATCTCGGTCACGCCGCCGGAAGGCGAATTGCGTGCCGCGACGATTGACACGTATGACGACCACCGGATGGCGATGTGTTTCTCGCTGGCGAGCCTGGACGGCAAAGCGCGGCGCGGCAACACGATGCGCATCAACGACCCGAAATGTGTCGCCAAGACCTTCCCCGACTATTTCGACGCCTTCGCCGGCATCGCCCACGAGAACCTGATTTAAGCCCCAATAGTTGCAAAACCGGGGCCAGACCCCGGTTTTCTCCTGCAGCGTGGCTCCGACTTCCTACAACCGGGTCAGAGCTTTAATTAGAAATTGATTGCATAACAGCGATAGAACCTGTTGCCGCTAAACTAAGCTCCGTCTCGATAAGGCAGGCGGGTCGCAATGGCACTCCCGAGCATCGTTGCAAAACCGCAGCTGGCGATCCCCGGTCTGTTCTTGGTTCGGCAACTAATTTCTAATCAGAGGTCAGACCCCGGTTGCGCGGTTTTGCAATGTTTCGAGTCAGAGCTCTGACCCCGGTTGTGGGATTAATCAGAGGTCAGACCCCGGTTGCGCGGTTTTGCAATGTTTCGAGTCAGAGCTCTGACCCCGGTTGTGGGATTTTGATTCCGGTTGTAGGATTTTTTGCCAGACCGCCGTTTTTGCACGTTTTATAGTGATTTCACCAGGACACCGTCCCATGCCACATTCGAACATCCCCGTTATCGCCATCGATGGCCCCACCGCGTCCGGCAAGGGCACCGTCGCCCACAAGGTGGCCGATCGCCTCGGCTTTCATTACCTCGATTCGGGCGCCCTGTACCGCCTGACCGCCCTGATGGCCTTGCGCCGCGGTACGGAACTGGCCGACGAGCACGCCCTCGCCAAGCTCGCCGAACACCTTCCCGCCAGCTTCAGCGGCGGCGAAATCCTGCTGGCCAAGGAAAATGTGACCCAACTCATCCGCGCGGAAGAGGTTGGCAACATGGCATCGAAGATCGCCGCGCTGCCGGCCGTGCGCCAGGCCCTGTTCGCGCTGCAGCTGGGCTTTCGGCGCGCGCCGGGACTGGTCGCCGATGGCCGCGACATGGGTACGGTAATCTTTCCGCACGCGCAACTGAAGGTGTTCCTGACCGCCAGTACCGAGGCGCGCGCGCAACGCCGATATAAGCAATTGATTGACAAGGGGTTTTCTGCTAATATAGAAGACCTCCTGTCCGATTTGAAGGCGCGCGACGACCGTGATACTTACCGGGCCATCGCGCCATTGATGCCGGCAGAAGGGGCGCACCTGCTCGATACGTCCAATATGACCGCTGACGAAGCGGTCGAGGAAGTGCTGAAATGGTATGCGCACACCAAGCAGTCGTAGTCTGAAGTAGCAATGGGTGCTTGCAATTGCAATAGTGCCATTGCAGGCGTTGAATCAACCTATAACCCAGTTTAAGTCGCATGGTGCGATCTCTGCTGGCTAACTCGTGTACAAACTATGTCAACAGCAACAACTGAAGCAACCGGTATGGAAAGTTTTGCAGCGCTCTTCGAGGAATCGTTGTCGCGCCAAGATATGCGCTCCGGCGAAGTTATTTCCGCTGAAGTCGTGCGTCTCGACCACAATTTCGTGATCGTGAACGCTGGCCTCAAATCCGAAGCGTTCATTCCTATCGAAGAATTCAAGAACGACCAGGGCGAACTGGAAGTTCAAGTCGGCGATTTCGTTTCCGTAGCGATTGAATCGCTGGAAAACGGCTTCGGCGACACCATCCTGTCGCGCGACAAGGCAAAACGCCTGGCATCGTGGCTGGCTCTGGAAAAAGCCATGGAATCGGGCGAGATCGTCGTCGGTACCGTCAATGGCAAAGTCAAGGGCGGCCTGACCGTTCTGACCAACGGCATCCGCGCGTTCCTGCCGGGTTCGCTGGTCGACACCCGTCCT
Organism: Massilia pseudoviolaceinigra; assembly: GCF_030846505.1. NCBI lineage: Bacteria > Pseudomonadati > Pseudomonadota > Betaproteobacteria > Burkholderiales > Oxalobacteraceae > Massilia > Massilia pseudoviolaceinigra. The sequence goes on from NZ_JAVCWL010000003.1 coordinate 18,974, forward strand.
GTCAAGGACACCACCCCGTTCGAAGGCAAGACCCTGGAATTCAAGGTCATCAAGCTCGACCGTAAGCGTAACAACGTGGTTCTGTCCCGCCGCGCCGTCATCGAAGCGTCGATGGGCGAAGAGCGTCAGAAACTGATGGAAACGCTGAAAGAAGGCACCGTGGTTACCGGCGTCGTCAAGAACATCACCGACTACGGCGCGTTCGTGGATCTGGGCGGTATCGACGGCCTGCTGCACATCACCGATCTGGCATGGCGTCGTGTGCGTCACCCATCGGAAGTGCTGACCGTTGGCCAGGAAATCACCGCCAAAGTGCTGAAGTACGATCAGGAAAAGAACCGTGTTTCGCTGGGCGTGAAGCAACTGGGCGACGATCCTTGGACCGGTCTGTCCCGTCGTTATCCACAAAGCACCCGTCTGTTCGGCAAAGTAACGAACCTCACCGACTACGGCGCGTTCGTGGAAGTCGAGCAGGGTATCGAAGGTCTGGTTCACGTGTCCGAAATGGACTGGACCAACAAGAACGTGGCACCAAACAAAGTTGTCCAGCTGGGCGACGAAGTGGAAGTCATGGTTCTCGAGATCGACGAAGAGCGTCGCCGGATTTCGCTGGGCATGAAGCAGTGCAAAGCAAATCCATGGGATGACTTCGGCGTTACCCACAAGAAGGGCGACAAAGTCCGCGGCGCGATCAAGTCGATCACCGACTTCGGCGTGTTCATCGGCCTGGCCGGCAACATCGATGGTCTGGTGCACCTGTCCGACCTGTCCTGGACCGAAACCGGCGAAGAAGCTGTGCGTCGTTTCAAAAAGGGCGACGAACTGGAAGCCATCGTGCTGGCGATCGACGTCGAGCGCGAGCGCGTTTCCCTGGGTGTCAAGCAACTCGAAGGCGACCCATTCAACAACTTCGCTGCAATGAACGACAAAGGCTCCCTGGTAACGGGTACGGTCAAGTCGGTCGAGCCTAAGGGCGCTGTCATCCAGCTGTCCGAAGAAGTTGAAGGCTACCTGCGTGCTTCCGAAATCTCGCGCGACCGCGTTGAAGATGCCGGTACCCACATGAAGGTTGGCGATTCGGTTGAAGCTCTGGTTATCAACATTGACCGCAAAGCGCGCAGCATCCAGCTGTCGATCAAAGCGAAAGACAATGTCGAGACCCAGGAAGCGATGCAGAAGATGGCTTCGTCCTCCGACAACAATGCAGCATCGGGCACCACCAGCCTGGGCGCACTGTTGAAAGCTAAGTTCGACAACAAGAACTAAGACACTCGGAATCGACAGATGACGAAGTCCGAGTTGATTAACCGCCTGGCTGAGCGCTATTCTCAGCTGGTGGCCAAGGATGCGGAGTACGCTGTCAAGACCATTCTCGATGCCATGACCAACGCCCTGGCGACGGGTCAGCGTATCGAGATCCGTGGTTTCGGCAGTTTTGCCCTGAACAGCCGGCCACCGCGCATCGGACGCAATCCCAAGTCCGGCGACAAGGTGATGGTTCCCGAAAAACGGGTACCGCACTTCAAGCCGGGCAAGCAATTGCGCGAACGGGTAGATGCGATGGTCGGGCAGCCGATTATTGAAGACTGAGTCGTTTGTCGACACAGAAGAACGGCATCCTTGGATGCCGTTTTTTTTCGCCTTAAATGCCGTCATTCCCGCGCAGGCGGGAATCCAAGTTAGTCGAGCCGCTCGTGGCCGCGGCGCAAAATTGGCCGCGCCGGGGGTCCTCGTGGCGCGGGGGCGACGGCCGGAAGGTCGTCATTTTGGTGTAATATGCGACACTTGCGACCTTTTCAGACTGGACCTGGCTGATGAAATTTGTATCCACCATCGTTGGATTTATTCTGTTTATCCTGTTTTTCGGCTTCGCGCTGAAGAATACGCAGGAAGTCGACCTGCACTTCTTCCTCAATTACGAACTGCGCGGCCCCCTGGTGCTGATGCTGCTGGGCTTTTTCGTGGCCGGCGCCGCCCTCGGCATCCTGGCCGTCACGCCCACCGTGTTCCGCCACCGCCGCGAAACGTCGAAACACAAGAACACCATCGTCGCCCTGCAAACCGTGGCGCGGACCAACGTGTCCCAGCCGCAGCCGGACAGCGTCAACACCCAGCAGTAACCCATCTGAAAAACCAACAAAAAGAACCGCATGGAATTTGAAATCTGGATGTTGCTTGGCATCCCATTGTTTTTCGCCCTGGGATGGATCGCCGCGCGCGTCGACATCAAGCAACTGCTCTCCGAATCGCGCACCTTGCCGCGCGGGTATTTCCGCGGCTTGAATTTCCTGCTCAACGAGCAGCCCGACAAGGCCATCGATGCCTTCATCGATATCGTCAAGCTCGATCCGGAAACGGTCGAGATGCACTTCGCTCTCGGCAACCTGTTCCGCCGCCGCGGCGAGATCGAGCGCGCCATCCGCGTCCACCAGAACCTGCTCTCGCGCCCCGATCTGCCGGCCGACGAGAAAGCCCACGGCCAGTACGAACTGGGCATGGATTATCTCAAGGCCGGCCTGCTCGACCGCGCCGAGGAAACCTTCAACCTGCTGCTCGAAACCTCCTACGGCGCCCAGGCGCGCCGCGCCCTGCTCGAAATCTACCAGCGTGAAAAGGAGTGGCCACGCGCGATCGAAGCGGCGCTCGGCCTGCAGGAGTCCGGCGCCGGCGCGCGCCAGAAGGAAATCGCCCAGTTCTACTGCGAATTGGCTCAGGATGCGCTGGTCCACATGCACACCGACGACGCCCTCGCGCTGCTCGACAAAGCCGTGCACGCGGACCGCAAGAACGTGCGCGCGACCCTGCTGACCGGCGACGCCCAGCTGGTCAAGGGCGACGCCGAAGGCGCGCTGGTCACCTGGCGCCGCGTCGAGCAGCAAAGCGTGCCGCACGTGGCCCTGGTCGCGCAGCGCCTGATGGACGGCTACCGCAAGGTCGGCCGCCCGCAGGAAGGCGTGAACCTGCTGCGCTCCTACCTGGCCGAAGCATCCTCGATCGACCTGATCGAAGTGGTGTTCAAGGCCGTCATCGAACTCGATGGCGTGGACGCGGCCAAGCAGCTGATGATCGAGGAACTGCGCCGCAACCCAACCCTGCTCGGCCTCGACAAGCTGCTCGAAGCGCGCCTGATGGACGCGCCGGCCGATGTCTGGGAAGAGCTGTCGATGGTGAAGAACCTGGTGCGCGGCTACACCCAGAAGCTGGCGCGCTACCAGTGCAGCCACTGCGGCTTCAAGGCGCGCCAATTTTACTGGCAGTGTCCGGGATGCAGCCGCTGGGAGACCTACCCGCCGCGCCGCACCGAAGAACTCAATGTCATGAACTAAACGTATTCGATCACGATGACCAATCTCACCGCCACTCCCGCGCGCCTGCTCAGCGCCGACAGCCATCCCTTCATCGCCGCGCCCGACCTGGCCGCGGTGCGCATCCTGGTCGTCGGCGACGTGATGCTGGACCGCTACTGGTTCGGCGATGTCAGCCGCATTTCGCCGGAAGCGCCGGTGCCGATCGTGCGCATCGAAAAGCGCGAAGAGCGCCTTGGCGGCGCCGCCAACGTGGCGCGCAATGCGGCCGCTCTCGGCGCTCGCTGCGGCCTTTTGGGCGTGGTCGGTGCCGACGAAGCGGGCGAGCAGGTGGCGCAGTTGCTGGCCGAGTCGCGCATCGACAGCTACCTGCAGCGCGACCCGGCCATTTCCACCATCATCAAGCTGCGCGTCATCGGCCGCCAGCAGCAACTGCTGCGCATCGATTTCGAGGATGCGCCCACCGACACCGTCCTGCGCGACAAGCTCACCCAGTTCAACGCGCTGCTGCCCGATTACGATGTGGTGATCCTGTCCGACTATAACAAGGGCAGCCTGGTGAACGTGGCGCACATGATCGAGGCGGGCCGCGCGGCCGGCAAGGTCGTCATGGTCGACCCCAAGGGCGACGATTTTTCTCGCTACGCCGGCGCCACCGTACTCACGCCGAACAAATCGGAGTTCCGCCGCATCGTCGGCAGCTGGTCGTCCGAAGACCAGCTCACCGCCAAGGCCCAGGCCCTGCGCGCCGAACTGCGCCTGGACGCGCTGCTGCTCACGCGCTCGGAAGAGGGCATGAGTCTGTACACCGCCAGCGAAGTGCTGCACATGCACGCGGACGCGCGCGAAGTGTTCGATGTCTCCGGCGCCGGCGATACGGTCATTGCGACCATGGCCTCGATGCTGGGCGCCGGCATGCCGATGGCCGATGCCATCATGACGGCCAACCGCGCCGGCGGCATCGTCGTAGGCAAGCTCGGCACTGCGACCGTGACGCGCGAGGAACTGTTCGGCCTGTAATCTTCCGCATGTCATCTAGCGCCGAGTCTGCCTACACGATTGGCATTTTGCTGTTCTGATAACGCTCAATCGGAGCGGTCAACATTGTGCTGCATCGTCCGTTAGCTTGTTGGGGGCGCAACCGCGTTCCTACAATCTGATGGAGACACAACATGATCCGTAAATTGATGCTTGCAGTTGCAGCGCTGGTGGCCGCGATGAGCATGGCGTTTGCCCAGGTCGACGTGAACAAGGCGGACGCAGCCGCACTCGACAGTGTGAAGGGCGTCGGGCCCTCCACCTCCAAGCTGATCCTGGAGGAGCGCACCAAGGGCGGCGAGTTCAAGGACTGGGCCGACTTTTCCAAGCGCGTCAAGGGCGTGGGCGACAAGCGCGCCGCCAAGCTGTCGCAGGCGGGGCTGCAGGTAGCGGGCAAGCCGTTTGACGGGGCCGGCGCCGCCAAGGCGCCTGCTGCTGCGGGCAAACCGGCCCCAGCCGCCAAACCGGCGGCGGCTCCGGCCAAGATGTAAGCGTTGCGTGCTTTGCCAAAAACCCCGCCGTTACGCCGCGGGGTTTTTTCATGGGCGCACGCGCGCCACGGGCAAAGTTTTTTCACTGTATGGACGCACTTGCGCGCGCCGGGTCGTGAGAAGATAACGGCGCCCATTCACCCGTCGCCCGTCGCAAAGGACCCCTCATGGCATCTGTCCCGTTCACCAAACCCCTGCTGGCCACCCTGATCGCCGCCGCTGCCGGCGCCTGCGCCGCGCAAGCCCCCGCGAGCCCCGACCTTGCGCGCCGCCAGCCGCAGATCGACAAGATCGTCGGCGACATTTCGCCGCAGCGTATCGAAGCGCACGTGCGCAAGCTGGTGGGCTTCAAGACGCGCCACACCATGTCCGACACCGTCTCCGACACGGTCGGCATCGGCGCCGCGCGGCGCTGGATCAAGGCCGAACTGGAACGCTGCGGTGCGGCTGCCGGCGGACGCCTGCAGGTGAGCTTCGACAGCCACATCACGCCGGTATCGGCGCGCATTTCGCGCCCGACCGAAATCGTCAATATCGTGGCGACCCTGCCCGGCACGCAGGCGGCGTCGAAAGAGCGCATCTACGTCGTCAGTGGCCATTACGACTCGCGCAATACCGACATCATGGATGCCACGGGCGACTCGCCCGGCGCCAACGACGACGCTTCCGGTACCGCGGCTGTGATGGAAATGGCCTGCGTCATGGCGCGCCACAAGTTCGACGCGACCATCATCTTCATGGCGGTGGCGGCGGAGGAGCAGGGCTTGCTGGGCGCCGCGCATTGGGCCGAACAGGCAAGGCTGAAGAACCTGAACCTGCAGGGCATGTTCACCAACGATATCATCGGCAGCTCGCGCGCCGACGACGGCCGCGTGGACGACAAGCAGGTGCGCCTGTTCGCCGAATCGGTCCCGGCGACCAAGGAGAACAGCGAAACGAGCCGCGCCCTGCTGGCGACCGGCGGCGAAAACGATTCGACCTCGCGCCAGCTGGCGCGCCATGTGAAGGAAGTGGGGGAGCGCTACGTGCCAGGTTTTACGGTGAACGTGATCCAGCGGCGCGACCGTTATCTGCGCGGCGGCGACCATATGCCGTTCCTGGAGCGCGGCTATCCGGCGCTGCGCTTCACGGAGCCGAACGAAGACTTCACGCACCAGCACCAGAACGTGCGCAAGGAAGGCGCGCTGCAGTATGGCGATCTGCCCGAGTTCAACGACTACAACTACATCGCGCGCGTGACGCGGGTGAACGCGGCGGCGCTGGCGACGCTGTCGCTGGCCCCGGGCGCGCCGCAGAAGGTGCAGATGCGCACCGCGAAGCTGGAGAACGATTCCTCGCTGGTGTGGCAGGCCAACGGCGAGCCCGATCTGGCAGGCTACCGCATCGTCTGGCGCGAGACCACCGCCGCGCAGTGGCAGGGCGCTTTGTATGTGGGGAATGTGACCGAGGCGACGGTCAAGCTGTCGAAGGATAACTACTTCTTCGGCGTGCAGGCGGTAGACAAGGATGGGAATGTGAGCGTGGCGACGTATCCGACGCCGCTGCGGTAAAACGCGTTGACCTCGCCCCAGAGCCGTCGTTCCCGCCTTCGCGGGAACGACGGTTTTCAGGGTAGCGGTAACTACAGCGTCTACTTCACCGCCAAATACGCATGCAACTGCGCCACCACCGCCGCGCCTTCTCCCACGGCCGCGGCTACCCGCTTGGTCGACCCCGCGCGCACATCGCCAATCGCAAACACCCCCGGCACCGTGGTTTCCAGATGCCCGTGCAGCGTCCCATCGGTATTGAGCATCTGCCCCGTCACCCTGCAGCGCGCCATCATCACATCGGTTCCCGTCATCACGAACCCGTGCTGGTCGACCTGCACGCCGCAGTCCTCCAGCCAGCCCGAATTCGGATCGGCCCCCACGAACAGGAACACGCTGCGCACCGCGTGGCTTTCTTCGGCCTCCTCGCGATGCTGCCAGCGCACGCCCGTCAGCCGCTGCCCATCGCCTTCCAACCTGGTCAGTCTGGTATGCGTGTGCAGCACGATATTCGGCGTCGCCGCAATCCGCTCGATCAGGTAGCTCGACATGCTTGCCGCCAGCCCCGCCCCGCGGATCAGCATGTGCACCGTCTTCGCATGCCCCGACAAGAACACGGCCGCCTGCCCGGCCGAATTGCCGCCGCCGACCAGCACCACGTCTTCGCCCTGGCACTGCCGGCCTTCGAGCGGCGAGGCCCAGTAATACACGCCACAGCCTTCGTACGTTGCCAGGTCGGCCAGGTCCGGCTTGCGGTAGCGCGCCCCGCACGCCAGCACCACCGCACGCGCCTGCACCTGGCCGCCGCCGGCCAGCGACAAACGCAGCGGATACTGGTCGCACAGCAGCTTGTCGGCCGCGGCCGGAATGGCCACCTGCGCACCAAATTTTTGCGATTGCACGAAGGCCCGTCCGGCCAGCGCGCGGCCCGAAATCCCGGTCGGGAAGCCGAGGTAGTTTTCGATGCGTGCACTGGCGCCGGCCTGGCCGCCGAACGCGCGGTTTTCCACCACCAGCACCGACAAGCCTTCCGAGGCCGCGTACACCGCCGTCGCCAGGCCGGACGGCCCGGCCCCCACCACCAGTACGTCAAACACCTTGTCCGGGTCCAGCTCGGGCAGCATGCCGAGGCAGCGACCCAGCTCCGTCAGGCTGGGATTTTTCTTGACCACGCCGTCCGGGCACACCACCAGCGGCAGTTCGTGCGGGCCGGGCTGGTACATGCGGATCAGCGCCTCGGCGTTCGGGCTGGTGGCCGGATCGAGCACCATGTGCGGGTGGCCGTTGCTGGTCAAAAAAGTCTGCAGGCGGAACAGGTCGGCGCCGCCGGGCGGGCCGACCAGCACCGGCGCGCTTGTGCCCGCTTCGATCAGGCCCACGCGCCGCAAAATCAGGGCGCGCATGATGCGTTCGCCCAGCTCGGCTTCGGCCACCACCAGCGCGCGCAGCGCGTCGGGCGTGACGATCAGCGCGTCGACCGTGCCGACCGCGTGCGCGCTCACCAGTGCCGGGCTGCCCGACAATTGCCCGACGTCGGCCGTGAAGTGGCCGGGGCCGTGGTCGACGATCTGGTGGCTGTTGCCCATGCCGTCGCGCTGGCTGATGCGCACTTCGCCCGCCAGCACGATCATCATGCCCGGATTGTCGCCGCCGGCGACGAAAATGGCTTCGCCGTCGTGCCAGCGGCCCTCGCTGCCGAAGCGGCGCAGGCGCGCGATTTCGGCCGCTGTCAGCACAGGAAACATCTGGTCGCGGCGCGATTCATATTTGCTCATCGAACTCTCGAAGCGCTCGTTGATGCTGTTGTCGGGAATAAAGTCAGGGGCGGGCAGGGTGCTCATGGGAAGTCGGCTCTGGTGAGGGGAATAGCCGTCAGTCTAGCAGCTGGCTGGCCGCAAGCGACCCTGTCTCAAACGCACAAGAGCGTCGTGGATTAGAATGGTGTTTTGTCGAACTGCAAAGAGTAGCCCATGCCCTACATGACCATCGAAGATACGATCGGCAACACCCCGCTGGTGCGCCTGGTGCGCCTGCCGGGCGCCGATGCGGAAGCCCGCAACAACATCATCCTCGGCAAGATGGAAGGCGATAATCCGGCCGGTTCGGTCAAGGACCGCGCCGCCATGTCGATGCTGCGCCGCGCCGAAGAACGCGGCCAGATCAAGCCGGGCGACACGCTGATCGAAGCGACCAGCGGCAACACCGGCATCGCGCTGGCGATGGCGGCGGCCATCCGCGGCTACAAGATGCTGCTGCTCATGCCCGAATACCTGTCGATCGAACGGCGCCAGAGCATGGCCGCCTACGGCGCCCAGATCATCCTCACGCCCAAGACGGGCGGCATGGAATACGCGCGCGACATGGCCGATCAGTTGCAGCGCGACGGCAAGGGCATCATCCTCGACCAGTTCGGCAACCTGGATAATCCGCGCGCCCACTACGAATCGACCGGTCCCGAGATCTGGCGCGATACCAACGGCGGCGTCACCCACTTTGTCAGCGCCATGGGCACCACCGGCACCATCATGGGCGTGTCGCAGTACCTCAAGGAGCAGAACCCGGCGGTGCAGATCATCGGCGCCCAGCCGGAAGAAGGCTCGCAGATTCCGGGCATCCGCAAGTGGCCCGAAGCTTATCTGCCCAAAATCTTCGACAAGGCCAGGGTCGACCAGGTCGAGAACGTGAGCCAGGCCGCGGCCGAGCAGATGGCGCGCCGCATGGCGGCCGAAGAAGGCATTTTTTGCGGCATTTCGGCCGCCGGCGCCTGCGAGATCGCCCTGCGCATCTCGCAGACGGTGGAAAACGCCACCATCGTGTTCATCGTGTGCGACCGCGGCGACCGTTACCTGTCGACCGGCGTGTTCCCCGCATAACTTTCAGCGGGGCGAGCGCCGCCCCGCACAAAAACAAACGCCTTCCACCGCGAACGAGTCGATGACCCGTTCATGGTGGAAGGCGTTTTTGTGTGCTTCCCGTGCGCCGCCCCCCACAGGGCAATGCACGGGCTTATCCGGCTGCGCCTGTTCGGCGCGCCCGACCTGCGCGGCCCGACCTGCGAGGCCCGACCTGCGCGGCCCGACCGATCCCGCTATTACGCTGGATCGCCTTCTTTTGGCTTGAACTGCTTGTCGCTGATGCGGAACTTGTTGCGGCGGTCGCCCATCAAGTAGCGCAGGTCGCGGATCGACAGGTCGCTTACTTCGTGCATGCGGATCAGCAGGGAGGCGCCGACCGGCAGGCGGTGGTGACGGATCTTCGAGATCACTGGCGGCGCCACTTCCAGCGCGCGCGACAGGGCTGCATCGTTCTTGAGACGCAGATTTTCGATCAGCGTGTCCAATAAACGATTTGGGTTGTATTGCAGCAGATCATCGGAGTCCGAATCGCTGTTCATATCAATGCCGACTTGGTTTGTCATGATGTCAATAATTCCTATTGTGAGTGGTGCTGCTAAGTCAAACACGCGGAGCTCTCGCTGCTGGTCAACCACCGTCGAAGTGCGCTTGCGAATTTATCTTGGGTAACACTTTTTAAAAAATATACACAATTGTACAACGTTTTGTAATCTAATACCGATAAGCAATAACAGATTACAAAATGATGTCGGTTGTGTTGTCTGATCGCAACATAGCCGCATTGCAATTCTCTCACAAAATCACTGAAAAACTAATTGTTTTCCAAGAAAACTTAAGTGTAAGACAATTTACATGCCTTCGCCGCACAATTCTAAACAGAACTGGCTTATTAGCAACATGTTTCTGAGTATATTAACGCAAGAGGGGTTTCTATGGAGCACGAATGAATATTCGTGCGGATACTCTTGACCAGAATGAGGTGTCCGGCGCGGGCCTTGCGCGCCGAAAAACCGCTCCGTTCGTTAGATTCTTTTACAAAGTTTCCCCGAATGCAAGGGACTGTCCCGACCGGCTCAGGCGGATGGCGCGACCCAGTTCGATGACCGACATGGCGTAAAAGTAAGAGCGGTTGTATTGCGTGATAGCGAAAAAATTATCGGTGGCAATACGGTACTCGGTCGGATCGCCGCCGTTGGGCAAGTCGATCAGGCCGTAACGCTGGCTCGGGGGCAACACGGCGCTGCTGCTCACGCCGCCGGCGCGCAACTCGTCGCCGCGGAATTTGGCCGCCAGGCCCTGGTTGAGGAAGCTTTCCCACACGCGGTCGTCGGAAACGCGCGCCGGATACACGATCGGGCCGCTCTGCTTTGCCTGCCAGCCGTGCTGGACCAGGAAACTGGCCACGCTGCCGATCGCATCCACCGCCGAGTTGCGCAAGTCGATGTTGCCGTCGTTGTCGTAGTCGACCCCGTACGCCAGCACGCTGCCCGGCATGAACTGCGGCATGCCGATGGCCCCGGCGAAGGAACCGAGCATGGACAGCGGTTCGATGTTCGCATTGCGCGCCAGCAGCAGCGCGTTCTCCAGCTCGCCCCGGAAAAACGCCATGCGCGCCGCCCGGTTGGGCGCCTCGGGATAGGCAAAGGCGAGCGTGGTGAGCACGTCCAGCACGCGGAAGCGCCCGGTATCCCTGCCATAAATCGTTTCCACGCCGATGATGCCGACGATAATCTCGGCCGGCACGCCATATTCGGCCTGCGCGCGCGCCAGCACGGCGGCGTGCTGGTTCCAGAACGAGACGCCCGCCCTGATGCGGATCGGTTCGATCGTCACCCGCTTGTAGTTCTGCCAGTTCTTGGGCTTGCCCTTGGGCGCCGGCTTGACCAGCTGGACCGCCGCATCGATATAACGGATCTGGCCAATCAGCGCGCCCAGCTCGGCGCGCGGAAAACCGTGGCGCAGGGCCAGCTCGTCGGCGAAGGCATTGACCGCGTCCGATTCGCTGAACACGATGGCGTCGCCGGCCTGGGCCGCCGCAGCCGCGCCAGCCGCCACGGGCAGGGCCACCAGCGGCGCCATCTTGCGCGCTGGCGCCTTGGCTCCCGCCTTGACGCGGCTGTGCGCGCTTTTCTTGCCGGGTTTCTTGGCAGGCGCAGCCTGGCTCAGGGGACTTGCCGACACAGCCAGCGCCAGCAAGAGAGATATCAGTTTCATTAAATGTTGTTCAGCAAACTTTTCAGGGTGGAAGCCAGCCCGGAAGCGGGTGGCCGGGCACTGTATTTGTGGGCGCTGTAGAGCGTCAGGAAGCGCTCGACGGCTGCCAGCTTGTCCTGCGCCAGCGTGCCTTGCGCGAGCCGGGCGGCGTACGCGTTCGGGCCCTCGTCGGCGGCGCGCGCCATTCCAAGCTGGCTCATCCGTCGACACAGGGCCGAGTATAGCGCATCGACCGGGTCTGTCTCGCGCCGCTGGCGTATCGCGCGCCACAGCAGCCACGCGGCGCCGATCGCGGCCAGGATGGCGAGGTTGCGCCAATGCATCAGACTCAGCTTGAGGCTGTCCAGGAAGCCGCTCTGGCGATCCGGCGTGTAGTTCAGCACCCACTGGTTCCAGCCATTGTTGATCGCCCCTATGCGAAACCGCAACTGTTCGAGCAGCGCATTGCGTTCGCCGCCGAAATCGAGCAGGCCGCCCAGGCCGGCGAATGCCGGGGTATTCTGCGCCAGCGCGCTCGACAGGCCGCGCTGCACCCGTTCCGGCGCCACCGCGGCGGTCGGGTCGACCCGCAGCCAGCCGCGCCCGGCGATCCAGATTTCCGCCCAGGCGTGCGCTTCCGACTGGCGCACCATCAGGAAGCCGTCGATGGGGTTGAGTTCGCCGCCCTGGTAGCCGATCACCACGCGCGCCGGCACGTCGGCCGCGCGCATCAGCACCACGAAGGCGCTGGCGAAGTGCTCGCAAAACCCGGCGCGCGTCTTGAACAGGAATTCGTCGACCGAGTCGCGTCCCAGCAGCGGCGGCTGCAGCGTGTACGAGAACGGCAGTTTGGTGAACATCCCGAGCACCGCGTTGGCGCGCGCGGCCGGGTCGGCGCTCATCTGCGCAATTTGCGCGCCGGTTTCGAGCGTCCTCGGATTGAAGCCTTGCGGCAGAGCCAGCCAGCGTGCGCGTTCGTTCAGCTGGTCGCCACCGCCGAGGTTGTAATCGACGTGGGAGGACAGCGCGTACCGTACGCGTTTGCTAAGCGGCAGCGTGGCCCCCATTTCCAGTTCGCTCGATACGCCGACCGACATGCCGCTCAGCTTGGGCAGGCGGTCCGGGATGTCCAGCGCGAACAGCCAGCTATTGGACGACGGCTCCAGCGTCAGTTCGTAGCGGATGGGCTCCCCGCGCACGGACACGGACACCTGATCGGGCAGGCGGCGCCGGCGCAGCTGGGTCCAGGTGCGCCCGTCGAAGTCGCCCATCACCAGGCCGCGCCAGTACAGCTGCGGCTTGGGCGGCACCGGGTCGAGAAAGCGCACCTGGAACACCGGCTCGTCCGACTGCGCCAGGTTCGACATATTCCCCGGCGCCATGCTGTTCGACAGGCCGGTGCGCCCGCCCTGGGCGTCGCTCGGCATGCCCCACAGCGGCCCCTGGATGCGCGGGAAAAGGAAGAACAGCACCAGCGCCAGCGGCGCGGCCAGCAGGAACACGCGCGCGCCCATCCACAGGCGCCGGCCCAGCGGCGGCACGCTGCCGGTGAACTGGAACGAGAGCTGCGCGGTCAGCAGCGCGATGATCGAGGCGACCATCATCAGCGCCGTCAGGATGCTCTGCGAGTAAAAGAAATTGGTCAGCACCAGGAAGAACGACAGGAAGACCACCACGAACAGGTCGCGCTTGGCGTGCATTTCGAGCATCTTGAAAGCGACCAGCAGCACCAGCATGGCCACCCCGGCATCGCGTCCGAACAGGGTGCGGTAGCTCATGAACACGCCCGCCATGGCCGCCATCGACAGCGGCAGCAGCAGGAAGGCCGACGGCATGCGCGTGCCGCGCACGGTGGCCACGGTACGCCACAGCAGGGTCAGGGCGCACAGGCTCGATACCCACAGCGGCAGGTGGCCGGCGTGGGGCGCGAGCACCATCAGGGCCGCGCCCAGCAGCAGCAGGGTGTCGGCCTTGTCGCGCGGCAGTTGCGCGGCCAGGCGCGCCAGGCTGGCGCGTGGCGCGCGCGCCTTGGTGCCGGCGGCGCCGCTCATGGCGCCTCCTTCAGGCCGTGCAGCGCCAGCGCGCGCAGGCAGGCCGCCTGGTGCGCTTCGCCGATGGACGCCTCGAAGTCGGTGGCGCCGATGCGAAAGGCGTAGGGCAGGGCGCGCTGTTCGGCGTCGAGCACCCAGCGCGTCATGCGCGACAGGCGCAGTTCCAGGTTCATGATGGACGGCAGGGCGTTAAAGTCGAGCACCAGCTCGTCGACCGCGCCGCCCTCGAAATGCTTGGTCACCAATTGGCCGCCGTCGGCCGGGTCGAGCCGCGCGATCTGGCGCCAGGCCATGTGGCGCATCGGGTCGCCCGGCTGGTAGCTGCGGATGCCGGCAAAGTCGTCGTGGCCCGCGTGGCCATGGCCGTCGGCGCTCTCGACGCCCGAAATCGGCAGCGGCGGCCCGTTTTCTTCGGGGAAGGGATACACCAGCGCGTTCAAATCCGGCTGCCAGTAGCTCCACGCGCGCAACAGGCCAAGCGGAAAACGCGTGGACAGGCGGATGCGCGGCGCCGCCAGCCAGCCGCGTTCCGTACTCGGCGCCGACAGCACCACGGCGCTGGTCGCGCCGGCCGCCACATCGACCACGTGGCGCGCTTCGCCAGCCTCCATGAAGTCGACCCACAGCGCGTAGCGGTCCAGTTTGGTGCGGTTGACCAGGTGCAGTTCGAACTGCGCCACTTCGCCTGCGAACACCGGCTGCGCGCGGCCCGGGCGCAGGTGCAGGTGCGCCATGTTTTTATAGGTCATGTAAATGTCGACCATGGCGCAGGTGCCCATGGTGAAGGTCAGCGCGAAACCGAGTCCGAGCGAATAGTTGATCGAGCCGATCAGCAGGATCAGGATCAGCGCGGCAAATCCCATGCCCGCGCCGGAAGGCAGGATGAACACGCGGCGCTGGGTCAGCAAGGTTTCGCCGGGGTCGACGCCGCGCTTCTGGAATAGCCAGGTGTCGGCCTTGGCGCGTACCGCGGCGGGAATGAAGCGGTTCGGGGAGGCAGCCATGCTGCCTTACACCGGCACGGATTTCTGCAGCTGCAGGACCAGGTCGCGGCTGGCCAGCGCCACCCCGTGCGCCGACTTCAGGGGACGCAGGCGGTGCGCGCAGACCGGCACCAGCACCGCCTGGATATCTTCCGGCACCACGTGGTCGCGCCCTTCCATGGCGGCCCAGGCGCGCGCGGCCTGCAGCAGCGCGATCGAGGCGCGTGGCGACAGGCCCTCGGCGAACATGCCGTTCTGGCGCGACGCTTGCGCCAGCGCCTGCACGTAGTCGATCAGCGAAGCCGAAGCGTGGATTTCGCGCAGCGCTTTCTGCGCCACCGTCAGTTCGGCCGGCTGCATGGCCGCCGGCAGCGTCTTGAGCATGCTGCGGCGGTCGTCGCCCATCAGCAGCGCGCGTTCGGCGGCGGCGTCCGGGTAGCCCAGCGAAAGGCACATCAAGAAGCGGTCCAGCTGCGATTCGGGCAGGGCGAAGGTGCCCACCTGGTGCAGCGGATTTTGCGTCGCGATGACAAAAAACGGCGAGGGCAGGGCGCGCGTGACGCCGTCGGCGGTCACCTGGCGCTCTTCCATCGCCTCCAGCAGGCCCGATTGCGTTTTCGGCGTGGCGCGGTTGATTTCATCGGCCAGCAGCACTTGCGTGAAGATCGGGCCCGGATGGAACACGAAGCCATTCTTTTCGCGTTCGTACACCGAGATGCCAGCCACGTCGGCCGGCAGCAGGTCGCTGGTGAACTGCACGCGGTTGAATTTCAGCCCCAGCGAAATGGCCAGCGCGTGGGCCAGGGTGGTCTTGCCGACGCCTGGCACGTCTTCGATCAGCAGGTGGCCGTTGGCCAGCAGGCAGGTGAGCGCCTGGCGCACTTGCAGGTCCTTGCCGACCACAATCTGGCTGACCTGGCGGGCGACGGCGTGCATCTTTTTGAACATGGTGGTTATCTTTACAGTGTGCTGTGGGTGGTCGCGCGCACCCGCGAGGGGCACGGCATGGTAGATTAGCGCCATCGGCACCGACTATTCCGTCATCACGACCCGTTCTCAGGATTCTATGCGAGAACGGCATTTCCGGTGCAACATTGATGACACCGTTTTTGAAATGACGCACATGAGCACAGCAATCTACAGCCACCCCGACTGCCGCCGCCACGACATGGGCGAATGGCACCCGGAGTCCCCGGCGCGCCTGCAGGCGATCGAAGACCAGTTGATTTTGGCCCGCATCGACGGCCTGCTCGAACGGCGCGATGCGCCGCTGGCCGAAATTCCGGCCATCGGCCGCAATCACACGCCGGAAGCGATCGCCCTGGTGCGCGACAATACGCCCACGGCCGAAGGCGATATTTACCCGCTCGATGGCGACACCTCCCTGTGCGCCTTCAGCTACCAGGCCGCGCTGCGCGCCGCCGGCGCCGCGCTGGCCGCCACCGATGCCGTCATTGCCGGCAGCATCGACAACGCCTTCTGCGCGGTGCGCCCGCCCGGCCACCACGCGCTGCCGACCGAGCCGATGGGCTTCTGCCTGTTTAACAACGTGGCCATCGCGGCGCGCCACGCGCTCGATTCGCACGGCCTGGAACGGGTGGCGATCATCGACTTCGACGTCCATCATGGCAATGGTACCGCCGCCTCGTTTCGCGACGATCCGCGCGTGCTGATGGCCAGTTTTTACCAGCATCCGTTTTATCCGTACACCGAACCGGAACCGCGCAGCGCCACCAGCGTGAATATTCCGGTACCGGCGCGCAGTGGCGGCGACGTGGTGCGCCAGCTGATCACCGAACACTGGCTGCCGGCGCTGCACGACTTCAAGCCCGACATGATTTTCATTTCGGCCGGCTTCGACGCCCACCGCGAAGACGATGTGGGCGGCATGGGCCTGGTGGAAGCCGATTACGCCTGGATCACGCGCCAGATCATGACGGTGGCGCGCCTGTACGCGCGCGGACGCATCGTCAGCTGCCTCGAAGGCGGCTACAACCTGTCGGCCCTGGGCCGCAGCGTGGTAGCGCACGTCAAGGTATTGGCTGATCTGGAGTAAGGCTTCCGGAGCCCGTCACCCGCCTTGTCTCCATTCACCGACAAACTTTATTTTTTGACCACGCCATGTTGACATGCATATAAGCCCTCTGTAGATTCGTCGGTGGCCGAGTCCGGTCGTTCTCTGTTTCCGCCGCCGTACCTACAAGGAGCAGTCAATGAATCATGTCATGCGTGTCTTCATTTCGGTTTGCCTGGTTTCCCTCACCGCCATCACCAGCATCGCCAGCGCGGCCAATTACACCCTGTGGGTCAACGGGCGCGGTGGCGGCGGCGTGATCGGCAACCACAACAGCTTCACCTACTGGGGACCGGCCACGGCCGACGCCGGGGTTAACAAAAAATCGGCCAACTGGGACGGCTACAACAGCATCGCCGCCCAGAACGGCAACGTGCGCGATGCGCTCGACTGCTACTGCACCGGCACCAACTGGTGCTACGTCGCCACCCACAGCGCCGGCGACCTGATGATGGGCTACGCGCTGGCCAATTACGGCGGATCGAGCCGCCTCAAAAAGAACGCCGTGCCCAATAGCGGCGGCCAGTGCGGCAATACCGACGGCAGCAGCCAGACCGGCTGGAACATCAAATGGGTACGCTCCGCGGCGGGCGCCGCCGGCGGCTCGGAACTGTCCGACGCGGGCTCCTGGACCACTTCCGAACCGCTGGTCAAGGACCTCAAGACCACCACCGCGCGCGCCATGTACAACCACAATACGACCTACAACGTGTGGTTCTACATGTACGCCGGGGCCAAGGGCACGGCCTACTCCTTCATCCTGCCCGGTCAGGACGACGAAGTGGTGGCATACCACAGCAGCGGCGCCGCGGCCGGCAGCGGCGGCAGCAATCTGTGCAATCCCGGCAACTGGTTCTGCAACGACCTGACCCTCGGCAGCGGCCCCAACGAAGGCGGCAGCGCCAAGTGGAACAACCACTCGGTGGTGTTCAGGGACGATAACGAGGCCTACGACCACTACAACTCCAACAACTGGCAGGGCGTGGTTGGCGTGATGCGCGCCGCCGTCGCCGGCAGTGCGTTTTAAACCCGGGTGGGTGGCTGCCGCTGTTGCAGTGGCTGCCACGCTCGCACTGCTGGCGTGGCGCTCCGGCGCACCCGCGGGCGCCGCCGCCAGCGCCGCGCCGCCTGCCCCGGACCGCACCGCCGCCACCTTTGTCGCGCCAAGGCCGCAAGGTGCGCTCCTGCCGCCGGTGTCCGGGCGCGGCGCGCAGCTGCAGCAGCTGCGCGAACAGCTGGCGCTGGCCGACAAGACCTTGTGCGACTACCGCGCGGCGACCCGCTATCCCGATCTCTCGCGCCCCATGTCGGAACAGCCCGACCAGGTCTATCCGAACCAGCCGGTCACCGAAACGCACGCCATGCGCAGCGAGGGCGGCCGCGCCGATCCGTCGGTGCAGATCCAGACGTCGCAATCGCGCGTGTTCATGGTGGCCGGCGAAACGGTTGCCTTGTCGCTGCGCGCGCTCGACAGCCGTGGCGCGGTGCAGCCGCTGGTGATCACGCGCGCGCTCGCCCAGGGCATCACCTTCAAGGGCGCGCGCCCGACCACCCAGCTGCCGCTGGCGTTTGCCGACGACGGCCAGATGGCCGACGCGGTGGCCGGCGACGGCGCCTTTGGCGCCATCCTGGCGCCGGCCCAGACCGGGCTGGCCGCCTTCCACGGCACCATCCGCACCGAAGTGCGCTTCAGCGTGAACGGGCGCGCTGGCGTGGTGCTGTTCGATATCGTCTACAGCCCCGAGGTGCCGGCCACCTGGACCGGCCAGATCCGCGAAGCGATCGAAGACGGCTCGCTGGTGTATTACCTCAAGGCCGACGTGCGCAAGGCCGGGCGCTACGTGGTCAGCGGGCGGGTCGACGACGCCGCCGGCAAGCCGTTCGCGCTGGCCACCTTCAACGACATGCTGGGCGCTGGCCAGACGGAAGTGAAGCTCACCGTGTTCGGCAAGCTGCTGCGCGACCAGGCGCCGGCGCTGCCATTGACCTTGCGCGACGTGGACGGCTATCTGCTGCGCGAAAACACCGACCCGGACCGGCTCATGATGCCGCGCATGGAAGGGCGCGCCTTCACCGGCAAGCCGCATGCGCTCAAGGACTTCTCGGACGCAGAATGGCAAAGCGAAACGCGTACGCGCCACCTGGAGGAATTCGGCAAGGATGTGGCGCTGGCGCGTGGCGCGCTGGCCGAGGCCGACCCGGGCGCGCCGGCACCGGCCAGCGCCTGCATTCGCTGAATTTGCGGCGCGCGGGGCGCGCCCCGGTAAAATAGCGCCTTAAACGAGAATTTTCGAAAGCACAGCATGTCGATACAATGGTACCCGGGCCACATGAACGCCGCCCGCAAGAAGGCGGCCGAACAGATGGAGAACACCGATCTGGTGATCGAGGTGCTCGATGCGCGCCTGCCCGAGGCGAGCTGCAACCCGATGGTCGAGGAACTGCGCCTGTTCCGCCAGCGCCCCTGCCTGAAGATCCTCAACAAGGTCGACCTGGCCGATCCGGCCGCCACCGCCGCCTGGAGCGCCTACTACAACGCGCAGGAAGGCGTGACCGCCTACGCGATGACGACCAAGAAGCCGGGCGACGTCGCCAAAATCCCGGACCTGTGCCAGTCGCTGGCGCCGCACCGCGGCGTGCCGACCAAGCCGCTGCGCATCATGATCATGGGAATTCCCAACGTCGGCAAATCGACCCTGATGAACGCGCTGCTCAAGAAAAAAGTGGCGAAGGTGGGCGACGAGCCGGCAGTCACCAAGATGCAGCAGAAGCTTTACCTCGGCAAGAACATCATTTTGGTGGACACTCCCGGCATGCTGTGGCCGAAAATCGCGCTCGCCAGCGATGGCCTGATGCTGGCCGCCAGCCACGCCATCGGCTCGAATGCGCTGATCGAAGATGAAGTAGCGGTGTTCCTGGCCGACGAACTGCTGGCGCGCTATCCGGCGCTGCTCACCGCGCGCTACGGTTTCAAGACCGAGGGCATGGACGGCATCGCCGTGGTCGAAGGCGTGGCGGCGCGGCGCGGTTACCGCCAGAAGGGTGGTGACCTCGATTTCGAGAAGGCTTCGCACATCTTCCTGCAGGATTACCGCACCGGCGCTTTGGGGCGCATCAGTCTCGAAACGCCGGAAACGCGCGCCGTGCGCCTGGCCCAGCACGAGGCCGAGATGGCCGCCAAAGCCGCCAAGGCGGCAGCGCTTGCCGCCGAAAAAGCGGCTAATTCTGCGCGCGGCAAGCGCGGTACCTGACCCTCACGCAGCGGTATCCGGTCCGGTCGCGCCACGCTGGCGCGCGACCGGCGCCATTTGTTCATCCGACTGGAGCACTCCATGACCGCATCGCGTCCCCCGATCACCTATACCGAAGGCAAACGATTTGCCTGGGCGTGTTTTCCGGCCAGTGCGGTCGTCCTGTGGCTTACCGTGGCTGCAATCAGGGAAGGCAAGACCGGTTTTGCCATCGCGGGGCTGTTGCTGGGTGGGTGGGTGGCGGTGATAGGCGTTCTTCAATTTGCCATGAATGGCAGACACGCCACGATGACGGTGAGCGACGAGGGCGTCAGCTTTGCCGATGGCTTGTTCGTGGCGTTTTCGGACATGGAAAAAATCACGTTCATCAACCCACTCCCCGCCATTTTCGGCAGTTTTCTCAATATCGTCTTTTACGTAAAGCCGGACGTGGCCGTTAAACAGGCTGGGCGCAGTTTTCGGCGGGCTTTCTGCCTCACCACGGTGGGCGGCAACATCAGCATGGTCGGGAAACATAAAATGTTCAGCTTCATGACGCCGGGCATCCGGCCGATGTCCGGCCCCAAGCTGGATCAGGACGCCATTCTTGAGGATCTCTACGAGCGTTTCGAAGCGTCCCGCGACGCTTGACGCGGCAGCAATGCATTGACTTTTGTTTAACTATGAAGCCTAATGGATGGGTCGTGCAAACGATTTCACAGCGGCCGATGGTTGACTGAGCGGATGTTCCCACATCCGGGTCCTCGGTTGATGATGTCGTCGCTTGCCTGCGCCAGCTCTGGCGCAAACCGATTACTTCAACCGAAATGGAGTCCGAATGCGATTCACGCTGCGTTCCACCGTCATCTGTCAAACCATCGTCGCCAGCCTGTTTGCCACCTCCGCACAGGCGGCTTCGCCGGTGTCGCTGACGTACGTCGTCAACAATCCGTGGGCGGGCGGTTACTGCGCCATCGTCAAGGTGTCCAATCCGAATGCGGAGGCGGTCCAGTGGAGCGGTTCGCTCCCGGTACGGGGCACCGTGACGTCGCTGTGGAACGCGGTCGGCAAGCAGTCCGGCGGGGCCATCGTGTTCAGCGGCGGGCTCGATTGGAACAAGACCATCGCGGGCAAGTCGTCGATCGAGTCGATTGGCTTTTGCGCGACGGATGCCGTCACTCCGACGCCGACGCCGACGCCCACGCCCACACCGACGCCAACGCCGACACCAACACCAACCCCGACACCAACACCAACGCCGACACCAACGCCTACTCCGACAGGCGCGCTCTCTCCGGTCTATAAGGGCGAAGGCACCTTTTACGGCGCAACGGGCGAGGGCAATTGCAGCTACGACGCCAGTCCCGGCAACCTGATGGTCGCCGCAATGAACCAGACGGATTACGCCAACAGCGGGGCGTGCGGCGAGTACATTGTCGTCACCGGTCCCAAAGGCAAGGTCACGGTGCGGATCACCGACCGCTGCCCGGAGTGCAAACCGGGTGACGTCGACCTGAGCGAGCAGGCTTTCGTCCAGGTGGCCGAGAAGTCGGCGGGCAGGGTGCCGATCAGCTGGTATGTGGTGGCCGGCGACACGACCGGTACGGTCAGCTACCGTTTCAAGGAAGGCAGCACCATCTACTGGCAGGGCATCCAGGTGCTCAATCACCGCCTGCCGATCACGAAACTCGAGATCCGGCCGAACGGCAGCGCCAACTGGATCACCGTCAAGCGCGAAGAGTACAACTACTTCGTCTATCCGAACGCGATTGCCGCGGGCCCGATGCAGGTTCGCATCACCGGTCTCGGTGGCGCCACCCTGCTGCAAACGCTGCCCGAGCCCCAGGGCGGCCTGGTGGTCAAGGGCAGCAACCAGTTCTGACGAGGCTTGGTCGAACCGGTGGCGCTGTTACGGCGCCACCGGTTCCCCGAAGCGAAAACTCGACACCGCCAGGTGGCCGAAAAATTCATCTTCGTGATACACGCAGGCCGCATCCTCCGATTCGGCCGCGCCCAGCGCCACCATCAGCGGCAGCAGATGCTCTTCGCGCGGGTGGGCGTTGCGCGCATACGGCGCCTGGCCCCAGTGCAGCAGGGCGGTGGTGCGCTCCGACGGCGGCAGCTTGAGCACCATCTGCAGCCAGTCGTCGAACTGGTGCGAGGCGAGCCGGCCTTCCGGCCCGAACTGGTGCAGGTTATGGTAACTCAGGCCACTGCCGATAATGAGCACCCCTTCATCGCGCAGCGGCGCCAGTGCGCGCCCGATCGTCACGTGCGTGAGCGGGTCGAACCCGTGCAGGAGCGAAAGCTGCACCACCGGCACATCGGCCTGCGGGTAGACCGGATAGAGCATCGAAAACGTGCCGTGGTCGAACCCGCGCTGCGGATCGAGCGACACCGCGTGGCCGGCCGCGGCCAGCAGGGCGGCGGCGCGTTGCGCCAATTGCGGCGAGCCTGGCGCAGGGTATTTGATCTGGTAGGTATGGGCCGGAAAGCCGCCGTAATCGTAAATCATCGGCGGCTGCGCCCCGGACGACAGCATCAGCTCCTTTTCTTCCCAGTGACCGGAAATGACCAGCACTGCGGCTGGCTTGACGCCGCCGATCTGGCGCCGGATGTCCACCAGCGACGCTTCCAGCACGTCGTAGGTCTCGCCGTACTGCTCTTTCATGAACGGCCACGGCCCGCCGCCGTGGGAGACGAAATAGGTCGGCAGGCGATGGTTCATGGCGGCGCTCCAAACGGTGGTTTATCGATTCAATATAGGGGCGCGTGCGCGCTTTATCAAGGTGCGCGGGCGCGCGCCAGGTCGATCAGCGCGAACAGGCGCGCGCTGCGCATCCAGCCGATGGTGACGACCGCGGCCTGCGTCAGCAGCAGGGCAGCCGTAAATCCCAGGACATCGACGCCCGCCGTGTTCGCGCGCAGCAGCGACAGCAGGCCGGCCAGGCCGAGGCCAGCGAAGCTGATGACGACGTACGTGCCCAGCGCGGCCAGCGGGTGGCGCGCCAGCAGCATGCAGCCCGACCACCACGCCGCAAGAGCGGAGCGTTGGCGCTGGTCGTGCGTCAGGAAAGCGCGGCCGGCGTCGAGCGAGGCGGTGACAAGGCCGATGAGCAGCACCATGAGCGCCTGCGCCAGCAGCATCGGCAGCGCCGCCTCGCCGGTCGTGACGACCTTGCCGGCGTACGTGGATGCGGCATCGACCGCGCTTAAGCCGGCCATGAAGGCCGCGCCGAGCGGCACCGCGCCCCACGCCAGCATGCGCAGCATGGGCGCATAGTACGCCATGCCGCCGCGCGTGAGGGCCGCAAAGCCGGGTGCCTGCGGCGCGCGCGCGGCCGTCGCCACCATGCCGGACAACAGCGGCGAAATGAGCAGCGTGACGCCCAGCGCGATGCTGCCGGCCTGGGTGAACACCGCCTGATGGCGCCCGTGCACGTCCAGCAGATCGCTTACGGCGGTCATGTCGAGCGCGCGCGCCAGCGCCGCCGCGTGCACCGAATAATCGAGGTTCGACGACAGCAGATGCCACGCCGGCAGCGCCAGTATCAGCGTCGGCACCAGCATCCACAAGGCCCACAGCAGCAGCAGGCGCCATTGCAGCGCCGCGCGCGCCGCCACTGCAATCGAAAAGGCAGGGGAGGAGCTCATCACACGGTCGCAATCAGGGAAAAGAGGATGCTGAACAGCGCCGCCAGGTCGCCGGCCCAACGGCGCGCGGCGCTGCCGTCCGGTTCAAGCGTGCGGCTGTCATCGAGTTTGCTGGCGTCGAGGTAGTGCAGGCGGCCCGGGTCGAGTTCGGCCGATACCGCCTTGACCGGCTTGACCCAGCTGAAGGTGCGCCCGCGCTGCTGGTCATCCCACACCACGGTTTCGCTGCTGCCGTCGGCGAATTTGACCAGCACGGTTTGCGCGACCGGCGCGCCGCGCCGCTCCAGGGTGACGCTGGTGCGCCACGCGCCCGCGCCGCCGGCCTTGGCCGACGCCTCTGCATCGCTCGCGAAGTGCGCAATGCGGTCGTCCACGCTGGCCGTGCCGTACACCTGCTGCGCGAACGCGGCGTGGACCGCGGCGCGCTGGCCGCTCACCTCGGCCAGCGTCTCGCGCAGATCGGCGATGCTCGGATGGCGAAACTTCCAGCGCCGGTAGTATTCCTTGAAGGCGCGCCCGGTCGCCTCCTTGCCGATGCGTGCCTCCAGGTCGCGCAGCACGGTGGCGCTGCGTACGTACACCGGGCCAATGCCCTGCTTGCGCATGTGGGCGTTCTGTCCGAGCGGTTCCGCCGGTTCGGCGGGCACGGTGTCATAACGCTCGACGTCGAAGCCCTTGAACCCCGGCGCGATGCCCAGGGCCGCGAGCAGCGGCGGTCCGAGATACGCGTCCTTGCCGGTGTCGCGCAGCATGCGATGGTTCCAGAATTCGTTCAAGCCTTCGTCGAGCATCGGTTCTTCAGTCTCGTTCGACGCCAGGATGCCGTGGAAGTAACTGTGGCCGACTTCGTGGATCGTGACGAGATCAATGTCGAAGGCGGCGGCCGTGCGCGGCACCACCTTGTCGTAACCATTGACGGTGATGAAGGTCGGGTACTCCATGGCGCCGGCATTGTCGGCGTTCAGCGGCGGGATCACGATGGTCAGCGTCCTGTACGGATACGGTCCGAGTGTTGCCGAATAATAGGCCAGCGCCTCGGTGGCCGCTTTCAGCGCCGGCGCGGCGCTGGCCGCGCGGTCGGGCGGGAACAGTACCGACAGTGCAACCTGCACGCTGCCCGGCGCGCTCCAGGTACCGCGCAGGGGCGGCGCCGTGCGATTGTCGGCGGTCCAGGCAAAATCGTGGACGTCGCCCTGCACGTAGTGGTGGGTCAGCATGCCGCCCTGTTCCACCGGTGGTCCCTGCAGTTCGCCGGTGGCGCCCACGGTGTAGCCCTTGGGCGCGGTGAGCTTGACATCGAAGCGGCCGAAGTCGGCGTAGAACTCGGTCTCGTGGTGATATTCGTGCACGTTCCAGCGCGCCCTGGTGGCGCCGCGTTCGCCCGGCAGCTCCAGCACCCCGATCTTTGGGAACCACTGGCCCACCAGGTGAAAGCTGCCGACGTGGCCGGTGCTGGCCACCACGCGCGGCAATTGGGTCAGGAAAGCGATGTCGAAGCTGGTGGACGCGCCTGGCGCCACCGGCGCCGGCAGGTCGAAGCGCACCACCGTCTCGTCGGTGGCGGGGCCGTTGTCGGGATGGACGAACGACCAAGCCACCCTGGCGCCGCCCTGGGTCACGCTGCGCAGGGCGATATGGCCCCATTCGCCGGGGGCGATGGTGGCGTGGTAGCCGGATGCGCGCTGCTCGGTGAAGAAGGTGCTGCCGGCGTTTTTGAAGGCGTTCATGTACAGGTGCAGGTAGACGCTGCGCACGGTCTCCTTGCTGCGGTTGCGCCAGGTGAGTTTCTGCTTGCCGTCGACGGTGTGCGCAATCGGGTCGAGCGTCGCTTCGATCCGGTAGTCGACCACGCGGTCCGACAGGGTCGCTTCGCTGCCGCTGCGCGGCCCGCCCCACGCGTGCGGGGCGCTCGGCAGGCTCACCGCGCTGGCCGAGGGCATGGCGAAGCCGATGCCGACGTCGGTCATCGGCTCCGGAATCGGCGTGATGGTGATGTCGGCCTGCGCCATCAGCTCGGCCCCGGCGATGGCAGCTGCCGCCAGCAGGAGCGCCCTCTGGGCCATGGTTCGGGTACGCGCTTGCATGCATTCTCCTGCGCCGCCGGGCGCTTCGATTGGTAGTGGGCCTTACTGGCGGGCAGCCGGCCAGCCGCACAGCATGCCACAACGCCATCCGGGCCGCGGTCCGGATGGCGACTGCGATTATAATGGCGCAGTTTTGGTGCCCGCCCGCGTCTTCACGCCGGCAGTTAAACGGGAAACACGCAGTGTGCTGCCCCCGCAACGGTACTGCAAGCCGTCGTTCCTGACGCCTTGCGAGCCCGGATACCGGCCAAAACAGGTGGACACGATGCCGCGCAGCGCGCCTCTGTCCGTGCAATCCGGCTTGCGGGGACGCAGGCCAGGACTCTATTTTCTGAAGACGACATCATGATTTCTGCAGTATCGCCGCGCCGCGCGCTCTCCGCCAGGCCGCTCGCGCTGGTTTCCGCCCTGTCCCTGTGTTTCATGTCCAGCGCCGCGCTGGCCGCCGATGGCCAAGCCCAGGCCCAGACCCTGCCCGCCGTGACCGTGACCGGCGCCCGCTTTGCCAGCGACCCGGCGCTGGCCCCGATCGGCGCGACCGTCATCAGTGCCGACGACATCCGCCGCGCCGGCGCGGCCGACGTCAACCAGGCCATCCGCCAGATCGGCGGCGTGTATGGCCGCCAGAGCCTGGACGGCTCGCCCGATTTCAGCCTCGACCTGCGCGGCTTCGGCACCAACAGCAGCCAGAACATGGTGGTCACGCTGGACGGCGTGCGCATGTCCGAAAGTGAATTGAGCAATGCGACCCTGTCGTCGATCCCGATCGAGACCGTCGAGCGCATCGAAATCATCCGCGGCGGCGCCAGCGTGCTGTATGGCGAAGGCGCCACCGGCGGCGTGATCCACATCGTCACGCGCCGCCCCGAGGCCAATGGCCGGCGCGGCATGCTGCGCGCCGAAACCGGTCAGTTCAACCTGCGCGACCTGCGCGCCGCCGTGGCCCAGTCGTGGAACGGATTCGCCCTCGACGCCTCGGTCGGCAGCCAGCGCACCGACAATTACCGCGACCATAACAGCTTCGAGCTCGATACCTTCAGCGGCGGCGCCCAGTGGGCATACCAGGGCGGCCGCGCCGGTCTGCGCTACGACCGCGCGCGCCAGGAATCGGACCTGCCGGGCGCCCTGAGCATGCAGCAGTTCCGCGACAATCCGCGCCAGGCCAGCACGCCCGACGACGTGGGCTCGCTCGATTCTGACCGCCTGACCGCGTTCGTGGAGCAGCGCGTCGGCAGCGTCGACCTGGCCGCCGAACTGTCGCGCCGCGAGCGCACTGTCCGTTCCACCTATTTCTACACCTTCGAGGGCGTGCGCGCAGCCTCGAAGTCGACCTACGACAGTGCCCAGACCCAGTTCTCGCCGCGCCTGCGCCACCTTGCGCAAATGGGCGGCATGCTCAATGAGCTGGTGGCTGGCGTGGACCTGGTCAAGTGGTCGCGCGTGACCGATTCGGACTACTCGAACGCCGACGCCACGCAAGAATCGCGGGCGCTGTACGTGCGCGATGAACTCAAGTTCGGCGGCGCGCACAAAGCCCGCATGGCCGTGGGCGCGCGCCGCGAACGCTTCGAGAAGGATGCCACCGACGAGCGCGCGTTCGCCGCACCGTATGCCAGCAAGACCACCCTCAATGCCTGGGAAGTGCAGGGCAGCGCTAATGTCATGCCGATGCTAGAACTGTACGCCAAGGCCGGGCGCAGCTACCGCGTGGCCAACGTCGACGAGAATGGCTACCGTTCATCGTCCGCCGTGCTGGCGCCGCAAACCTCGCGCGACCTGGAACTGGGCCTCGCTTACGGCGATGCGGCCATGGGCGCGAACGCGCGCGTGTTCCGCCATCAGTTGCGCAACGAGATTTTCTACGACCCGACTGTGAACGGCGGCTACGGCGCCAACACCAACCTCGATCCGACCGAGCGCAAAGGCGTGGAGCTCGATGTTCACGCCCGCATCGCGCGCGACTGGCGCGTGAGCGGCAACTGGCAGCACGTGCTGGCCCGCTTCACCGACGGCCCGAACGCCGGGCGCGAAATGGTGCTGGTACCGAAGAACGTGGTCTCGGCGCGCCTGGCCTGGGTGCCGGGCAATGGCCACAGCGCCGGCATCGGCGCCCAATGGGCCGGCAGCCAGCGCTTCGGCGCCGACTTCGCCAATACCTGCGGCGTGCGCATGGCATCAAGCACCACCTTCGACGCCCGTTACGCGCTCCAGATCGGCGCCTGGGAATTCGCGGTGGCGGGCCTGAACCTGGCCGACAAGCGCTACACCAGCAATGCGTACGGCTGCAACAGCGGCATTTATCCGAGCGACGCTCGCCAGGTCAAGGTCTCGGCGCGCTACGACTTCTGATGCGCAAGCGCCTCGTCTTCGCCGCGCTGGCCCTGTGGGCCGGCCTGGCCGGGGCCGCCATCACGGTGGTGGACGACGCCGGCCGGCGCGTGGTGCTGGCCGCACCGGCGCAGCGCATCGTGTCGATGGCGCCGCACGTCACCGAGCTGCTGTTCGCGGCCGGTGGCGGCGCGCGCATCGTCGGGGCGATGAGCTACAGCGACTATCCGCCGGCCGCCCGGGCCATCCCCCTGGTCGGCGACAACAGCCAGATCGACATGGAACGCGTGCTGGCGCTGAAACCCGACCTGCTGGTGGTCTGGCAGAGCGGGAACACGGCGCGCCAGCTGGAGCAGCTGCGCCAGCTCGGCATTCCGATGTTCTACAGCGAGCCGGCGCGGATGGACCAGGTGGCCGGCAGCATGCTGCGTTTCGGCCAACTGCTCGGTACCGGGACGGTGGCGCAGGCGGCAGCGGCCTCGTTTCGCGCCCGCATCGCGGCGCTGGAGGCGCGCTACGGCAAGCGGCCGCCGGTCAAGGTGTTTTACCAGGTGTGGGAAAAGCCGCTGTACACCCTCAATGGCCAGCATGTCGCCAGCGATGCGATTCGCCTGTGCGGCGGCGAGAATATTTTCGCCGCGCTGGCGGTCAAGGCGCCGTCGGTCGGTATCGAGGCGGTGTTGCAGGCCAATCCGGAAGCGATCGTCGGCAGCGCGCCGTACGACGCCTCGGAACAGGGTTTGGCGATCTGGGCGC
The DNA here is from genome assembly GCF_030846505.1 of Massilia pseudoviolaceinigra. Taxonomy (NCBI): domain Bacteria; kingdom Pseudomonadati; phylum Pseudomonadota; class Betaproteobacteria; order Burkholderiales; family Oxalobacteraceae; genus Massilia; species Massilia pseudoviolaceinigra. The sequence goes on from NZ_JAVCWL010000003.1 coordinate 47,545, forward strand.
CGTATAAAACCCTGCTGGCGGTGCAAAAAGGCAACCTGTTCACCGTGGACGGCGAATTGCTGACCCGGGCCGGACCGCGCCTGCCCGACGGCGCCGCCATCCTGTGCGAAAAACTTGAACTGGCGCGTCAACGCCGCAGGTAGGCCTGCGTTTACACGCTGACTACGGAGCTGACGGTGCCTGTAGCGGTAACGCATATGCAACGCAATGTAAAATGCGGGTCCCTGGACTGAGACCTGCCGCAAAAAGTGGTAATCTCGCGATCGTCGTCTCAACTTAACATGAAGGATATTTATGCGTTTCCTGCGTATTGCTCTGGCCGTGGCCAGTCTGGCCGTCAGCACGGCGTTCGCTTCGCCCCTTGACCCGAAAGAAGGCGCCGAGTATGTCACGTTGGCAAGTCCGCAGCCGACCAAGTCGGTCGGTAAGAAAATCGAAGTCATCGAGTTTTTCATGTACCACTGCCCGGCTTGCAATGCGTTCGAACCGCATCTGGCCGACTGGGTCAAGAAACAGGGTGACAATATCCTGTTCCGGCGCGTGCACTTCGCTTCCAGCCCCAACGATCCGGAAGCGCATTTGCACCTGACGCTCGAAGCGATGGGCAAGGGCGAAGAAATGCATCCGAAAGTGCTGCGTGCCTTCCACGTTGAGCGCGTTCGCCTGAACAAGGACGCCACCATTCTCGAGTGGATTCCGAAGCAGGGCATCGACCAGGCCAAGTTCATGGAATACTGGAATTCGTTCGGCGTGCTGACCAAGCTGAAAAGCGCACCGCAACTGATCCAGAACTACAAGGTCGACAGTGCGCCCAGCATCGTGATCGATGGCCGTCTCATGACCTCGCCATCGCTCATCGGCGACGCCAATCCGGGTCTGACCAACGCCACGCAATACCCGGCGATCGGGCAAACCCTCGATGCGCTGGTGGCCAAGGCCCAGAAAGAAAAGGCGGGCCCTGCCGCCGCGCCAGCGAAAGCACCTGCTAAAACGACCGGAAAATGAGCACTCCTGAAGAAAAAATCATCAAGATCTACGACGGCTCGCGCCCCGTAGAGGAAGATTTATTCGAGCGCAACTGGATTAACCAGTTGGCATGGAGCCTGGTGGTGGTGCTGTGCAGTATCGTGGTGTGGTTTGCGATTGCGATCGTCAATGCCGAGAACCAGCGTCATGCGCTGATCACCAAGCAGTGCGCCGATCCCGTCTTCAAAGGCGAGGTCGACATGCGCTGCCTGCAGGTGGTCAGCTCGCGTCCGCACTGGTGGGAACACCTCTGGTACGGGATTACGCATCTGAAGCCGGCGGAGAAGTAAGCGCCAGCCGTTCTGCGTCGCTTCAGCGCCATGGGGCGGGAGCGACGCACGTCAGGCCGGCAACGCAATCACGAAGCGCGCACCGCCCATCGCCGACTGTTCCACCGCAATCGTGCCGCCATGCAGCGCCACGGCCTTTTGCGCAATCGATAATCCCAGCCCGAAGCCGCCGGTACTGCGGTCGCGGCTGCGGTCGATCCGGTAAAACGGTTCGAACACCTTGCCCCGTTCCGCCTCCGGAATGCCGGGCCCGTCATCTTCCACCACGATTTCCACCCCGTCCGCGCGCCGCGCCGAGAGCGCAATCTGGCCGTTGCCGTATTTCTGCGCATTCCTGAGCAGGTTGCCCACCGCGCGCAGCAGCAGGCGGCGGTCGCCGGTCATGCTGCCCAGCGCACTGTCGAGCCGAACCTGGGGCTGGGCTGCCAGCGGGTCGAGCGCGTCCACGCAGCCCAGCAGCGCCGGCGCCAGCTCGAAGCTGGCTTGCTGCAGCGCCTGCCGGCTGTCGAGCCGGATCATGCCCAGCAGTTCATTCACCAGCCCGTTCAGCTCGGCGACATCGCCTTCCATCGCCACGATGCGCTGTTCCAGCGCCGGGTCGTCCGCTGCCGATCTGAGCAGTTCCAGCGCGAATTCCAGGCGCGCGATCGGGGTGCGCAGTTCGTGCGAGACGGAATGGAGCAGGTTTTTCTGCGCGTCGAGCAAGCCTTCGATGCGCCCGGCCATGTGGTTGAGCCGCTCGGCCAGCGGATAGATGATGGCGCCCGATTTGAAGCTGGCGCGCGCCGCCAGATGGCCGGCGCCCACCTCGTCGGCCACGCGCGAGAGTTCCTGCAGCCCCAGCCAGTGCGAGCGCGACCACAGGGCGATCGGCACCAGCAGGAACAGCGCCACGATCACGTAGCGCACCGCTTCCATCTTCAGCGCCAGCCCGATGTCGATGGGCAGCTGATGGGCGTGGATGACTTCCTCGGCGCTGCCGACATAGCTTTCGCCATGCAGGTCGACGCGGCGGTAAAAGGCCTTGTGGGCGGTGTCGAGCACCAGTTCGCCGCGGTTGAGCGCGCCGTGCTGCTGGACCGGCAGCGCGGCGCGCGCGCTCGCCAGCGGCACCAGGTCGAGCTTGACGTCGGTCACTTCGCGCGCCTTGTTAAGCCGCACCAGCCAATCGTCGGCCGGGGCTTTGTCGATGTATTGTTCAAGCAGGAAAATCTGGGCGGCCGCCTGGCGCCGCGCGATATCGTCCAGCGGATCGCCGAACAGGCGGCTGGTGGCGAAATAGATGGCAAAGGTCGCGATCGTAATCGACAGCATGACCAGCACGAAGAAGCGGAAGAAGATCCGGTTCACGCGTGTTTCCCGCCACAACGGTGTTCAATAACTGTTGCCATAGACATCGCTTCTCCTTGCGCAGCATTGTATAAGAGCGGCGCGCATAGGGGTATTACAAATAAGTGACAAATAGGGGACAGTTGATGGCGGAAGTTATGGACGATTGTCGATATCATGGCCTTACTCGCATTCCAGGTCTGCCCGCCACGCTTGCGCGCTGGCAGGTATCGCTTCCCTTATGAAAGGATTTGCCATGTCTGTTTTGATTCGCGCACTGTCGTGCCTCCCGCTGGCTGGCGCTGTCGCGCTCGCCGGTTGCGGTGGCGGCGACAGCGGCGGCACGCCCGTACCTCCGAAGACGCAGCCGGATATCGTCGTGCCGACCCCGACCCCGACCCCGACCCCGACCCCGACCCCGACCCCGACCCCGACCCCGACGCCGACGCCCACGCCCACGCCCACGCCCGAGCCGGTCACCGTGATGACCCCGTTCGTCGCGCGCGCCCAGCAAGCTTCGTGCGCCAGCGTGACCAACCGCCTGTACCTGATCGACAAGAAATACGTGCTGTGGAACAAGTCGGGCGACTGCGCCGACAATCGCTACAGCCTCGAACTGTTCGGCACGACGCCGGAGGCGAAAGTATGCAGCCTGAGTGATTCCATCGCCGGCCCGAAGAGGGAATGCAGCGACGAAAAAATGCTGCCCATGTTTAGCACGATCGTCGACAAGAGTAACGAAGAAGGTTTCGGCCTGGGCGCCGGCCACGTTGTCGAAGAGATCAAGTTCCTGCCTGCAAATGGACTCAGTGTGGATTTCAAGACCATCGCCAGCGATACCTTCTCGGGCGTGTCCGAAGCCCGCAATGTGGTGGTGCGCGACCAGGCGGCGCTGGACGCCCTGTGGGCCGAGCACAGCCGCATTCGCATCCCGCCGCCGCCTGCGCCGAAGGTCGACTTCAAGACCGAGATGGTCATCGCCGTGTTCGGCGGCAACGGCTCGGCCTGCGGTAGCTTCGGCGTGGTGCGCGCCAATGCCAGCGACGGCCATCTGGTGATCCGCACCGAGCACAGGGCGCCCGATCCCGGCGTCATTTGCATCGCCGTGGTCGCCAATCCGATGCAAATGATCACGGTGCCGCGGGTTGACGCCGTGGTCGACTTCGTGCAGGTGAAAACGGAGAACATCGCGTTCACCAACCTGTGGCGCAGCCCCTACTCGCACATGCCGACACCGCGCAATCTCGTGATCAAGGATGCCACCACCTTCGCCACCGTGTGGAACCAGTCGCACAGCGGCGACGCCTTGCCGGTTATCGATTTCAGCAAGGAAATGGTGGTCGCGGTATTCGGCCGGGGCGGCTCGACCGGTTGCTACACCACGGAAATCGAGAGCATCTACCGCGAGAGCGGCAAGATTCACGTGTCCAGCGTGAACTGGTCGCTCAAGCCCGATAACATCGTCGCGTGTCCGGCGGCGATTTCGAATCCCGGGCATCTGGTCAAGCTGCCGCGCACGGATGACACGGTCGAGTTTTCGACCCAATCGCGGCAACGATAAGGCAGTTTTCCGTTTCCCTGGTGGCGCGCAAGCGCTGCCGGGCCCGGACCCCGATGTATGAAAATACTGTTGACCTTTGTGCTGGGCGCGGCGTGCGCCAGCGCCGCCGCCCGCACCCCGTCCGTCAATCCGATGCCGGACGGCAGCCGCGACATGTATGTCGGACTCGGCCTCGTGTCGTCGCCGGCGTACGAAGGCGCGCGCCGGCCGCGCCGCATGGCCGTGCCGGTGCTGCAGGGCGAGTGGAGCAATGGCGTGTTCATTTCGGGCATGAATGCCGGCGTGCACCTGTCGGACCAGCCATCGCTCGAATTCGGGCCGCTGCTGTCGGTCCAGGCACGGCGCAGTGAATCGGGCAACGGGGCAGCGCTCGGCGGCGCCTCGCTGAACTCCGTGACCGACGGCGGTTCGCCGCTGGCGCCCATCGGCGAGACCCCGACCCAGCCCGCCATCCCGACCCAGCCCGGCACCCCGGGCCAGCCCGACAAGGCCGCGCGCAATGCCGGCCCCAACCGCCTGTCCGGCATGGATGTGGTCGGCGCGCGCCTGCAAGCGGGCGGCTTCGTCAACGTCTACCTCAGCCCCAGCCTGCGCCTGACCAACAGCGTGCTGTACGGTGGCGGCCGGGACGCCAATGGCGTGCTGTGGAACCTCGGCATCCAGCATGTGGCGCAGCAGTTTTCGCCGCACCACAGCGTATCGCTGTCGGCTGGCGTGAGCGTCGTCAACCGCCACTACAACACGAGTTTTTTCGGCGTCAGCCCGGCTGAAGCCCTGCGCAGCGGCAACCCGGCGTATGCGCCCGGCGGCGGCCTGAACGGCGCGAGCGCGGGCGTGCGCTGGCACTGGGCCTTGTCGCCTTCGTGGCTGTTGATTAACAACGTGCAAGCGACCCGCGTGCTGGGCGCTGCGCAAAACAGTCCGCTGGTGGAGCGTCCCAACGGCTTTGTCGTATCCACCGCGCTCGCTTACCGGTTCTGATGATGAACGCCCCACGCCGTCTCGCTCTCTTGCTCGCGCTGCTGTTTTCGGCAGGCACCAGCACGGCGCACGCGCCCGCGTTGGAATGGCTCAGCTATCGCGACGCTTACCGCGCCATGGTGACGTTCCAGAAATATGGCGGGCCCAAGAGCCATCTGCAAAACCAGTTGCAGCTGGTAACGGCGCAGCAGGGCGCCGTGGCGCCGGACCTGCGGCTGATCTTGCACACCCGCGATGGCGACCAGTATCTCGCGCTCGACCCCACCGGGCGCACGGTATTTCCACTTAGCACGGCAGCCTACAACGAGAACGCGCCCTTGCTGGTGAGCGGCAGTAGCGGGCCGGTCGGTTTTCGCGCGCGCGTGTCGATCGCGCCCCGCGCCAACGGCCTGTATGACAGCGCCGAGCTGCGCGCCGCCTGTGCCCAGGCGCTGGACTACCTGCGCTACACCGATGCCAGTGCGCGCGCGCGCGCCTGCGTGGGCGTGCGCTTCGTCTACCCGAACGCGGTCACGATGCCCCCGGTGCGGGTGCGCAGCGGCGCGGCCGACGCGGTGACGCTGCCGCTGAGCGAAGGCCGCGCGTTTCCCGACGATGGCCCGGCTGGATTTCGCATCGTCAATTATCGATTCAGTCATGGCGGCGAGCCGCGCCAGCTCATCACCAGCAGTGCGCCGCTGGCCATCGCGCCACTGATCGAATAGCGTGCTCAACGGTGTGGTGATGTCGAATACACATTTACGACAATTGCCAGACATTTCGAGGCGGAAAGGAACGCACGATGCGCCTAAGCTATGCGTATCGGGTTTTCCGTTCGCCCTCGATGCTCTCCGGTGTCGTGGGCTTTTTTTATTCGCAGCAACAGCATGATGGCGATGCAGCGGGCCGCATGAAGGCGCCCGCCATCCGCGTATCGTGGGACGCCGCAGCGTGCAGTCGAGGCGCGTGCGGTCTTGACGAAAACTCAGCGATTTCGGCGATGTTGGCGGCAGGCCGTAAAATGGCGGCTGATCATCTTTTCGGCGATATTCATGAGAACCCTTTTTGCCCTTGTCCTGGCCGGCGTCTGGCCTGCCGCCTGGGCCCAGACCCCTGCCACCAATCCGATGCCGGACGGCAGCCGCGACATGTATGTCGGGCTGGGCGCCGTCTCGGCGCCGCGCTACCAGGGCGCGGCGGAGCGGCGCGTGTCAGCCTTGCCGCTGCTTCAGGTCGAATGGAGCAATGGCGTGTTTATCTCGGGCATGAGCGCAGGGATGCACCTGTCGACCAATCCGGTGTTCGAATATGGCCCCCTGATCGCACTGCAGCCGCGCCGCAGCCAGTCCGGCAGCGACAGCGAGTGGGTCGGGGCGCCCATGGCCGGCTTCGTGGGCGAGTCGGTGCCGCCGCTGAGCACGACCGATCCGAAGACCGGGCCGATACGGCCATCCGCGGTGCCGCCCGCAGATGCGTCCGCGGAAAAGCGCGGCGGCAATCGTCTCGGCGGCACCGACGCGATCAGTGCGCGCCTGCAGGGCGGGGCGTTTTTCCATTATTATCTGACGCCATCCTTGCGTATTACCAATAACTTGCTGGCAGGATCGGGACGCGACCGCCACGGCGCCACCTGGACCGTGGGCATGCAGCACGTGGCGCGGGCCATCGCGCCCCACCACACCGTGTTGTTCTCGGCCGACCTGACGCTGGTGAACGGCAGCTACAACCGCAGCTTTTTCGGCGTGACCGAGGCTGAAAGCCTGCGCAGTGGCAATGACGCCTATGCACCCGGAGGCGGCCTCAAGGATGTGGCCGTGTCCGCGCGCTGGAACTGGGCGCTGTCGCCTTCCTGGATGCTCGGCAGCGCGGTGCGCGCCGCGCGCCTGCAGGGCGATGCGCGGCGCAGCCCGCTGGTCGAGCGCCCCAATAATTTCACCGTGTCCACTGGACTCGCTTACCGATTCTGATCATGTCATTTGTCCGCCACGTTTCCGCCATGCTTGCCTTGCTGTTTACGGCAGGCGGCACGACGGCCAATGAAGCCGGCGGCGAATGGCTCAGTTATCGCGATGCCTACCGCGCGATGGTGGTGTTTGAAAAATACGGCAGGCCCAAGAATTTCTTGCAGAATCATTTCCAGGTCATGCTGAAAGAGAAGGGCGTGCTGACCGATGGTTTGCAGTTGAGTCTGCTTAGCAAGGCCAGCAGCCTGAACCTGCCGCTCGATCCGACCGGCCGCACCGTCTTTCCGCTGCTCAAGGCAGCATATGATGACAACGCCACGCTGATGCTGACCCGCAACGCCGCTCAGTACGTGTTCCGCCCGCGCGTATCGATTGTGGTGCGTTCCGACGGCGTGTACGAAACGAGCGACCTGCGCGCCGCCTGCGAGCAAGCGCTTACGTACCTGCGCCATGTGGATTCCTCGGCGCGCACGCGCCGTTGCAGTGGAGTGCGCCTGAGCTACCTGCGCAGGGGGACGGACCCGGTGGTCAAGCTGCGCAACGGCAGCGGCGACGCGGCCCTGCTGCCGGTGGCCGAAGGGGCCAGCTTCGGCGACGACAACAACGATGGCTTCCGGGTCGTCAATTACCGGTTTGGCGAGCATGCCGACAAGGGCCAGCTGGTCACGCAGAGCGCGCCGCTGGCGATCGCGCCGCTGCTGGAATAGGCACCCGGGCCGGTTGTCGATTACTCCCCTTGTACGTGAGGCCATGTTCGGCCTGCGGCAACAGCCGCGCTCGCGTGACTCAGAGACTCACGCCGTATTTGCCGTAGATTCTGGTGATGGCGCCCGAGCGTTTCATGATGAGGATGGCTTCATCCAGTTTCGGCAGCAAGGCTTTCTTGCTGGGATGGACGCGTATCGAGACATCGTACGAACCCAGGACATCACCAAGGACGAACTCGCTGTACCTGGGCACCTGGAGCATGCTGTACTGCGCGACCGCCTTGTTGATCAGGATCTGGTCCATCCGCCCGGCAGCGAGCATGGCCATGAGCTGCTTCTCGTTCACGGCGTCGGACCGATGCACGGCACCGCTGTCAAACAGCTCGCGCAACTCCGGATAGCTGTAACCCCGTACAAATCCCAATGTTCTGCCAGTCAGATCGTTCGGCGTATTCACTTTAAAATGTTTACCCGGGGCAAACACGAGTATGTCGATTACCTTGCCAAACGGCACTGAAAAGACGCCGGGGATTTTTTGGTTCTTTACCCAGCCGGGGAACACGCCGGGTTCGAGGTCGACCTGCCCCAGGTCGAACCGTTTGGCGAGCCGTGCGTAGGGAAAGTACTCGACCTGAAAGCGATGGCCGGTAATCTGCCCCAGTTCGTCCAGGAGTTCCTGGTAAATGCCCGTGTGCCCGCTCTCGATCATCATGGGGGGATAATTGTAGAAGCCGACCTTGAACGTTTCGGAGCGCGCGTCCGTCAACCAGGCGGCGCACATCAGGCTTATCGCGTAAACAAGGATTTTCATGGCTGCCTTAGGTTATCCGGATTGGGGGCGAACGCCGCACGACGGTATCGCGAGCGCGCCGGCATTGCGCATCAACTATTGTGCCGTTGCCGTTCAAAGTCAAGCGCCGTGTTGGCGCTGCTATGCCGGCTGGCGAGCCTGGAACCGGCGGCGGAGGTGGAGCGCTCGGACGAGCCGGTCGAGTTCGTGGAACAGCTGCCGTACACGGCCGGCGGGGAAGGGCGGGGCGCCCTCACGGGGCGCCCTCACGGGACGCCCTCACGGGACGCGCTGGCGTCCCGTTGCCATCAGGCCCAGGCCGAGGGCGAAAACAGATAGCCTTCGCCCCACACGGTCTTGATCTTTTCGGAATCGACGTCGTCGAACTTGCGCCGCAGCTTGGAAATGCAGTTATCGATGCTGCGGTCCAGCCCGTCGAACTCGATGCCGCGCATTTTTTTCAGCAAAGCATCGCGCGAGAGCACCCGGCCGGCCGATTCGGCCAGCACCAGCAGCAGCTTGTATTCGGTGTTGCTGAGCAGGCACTGCTCGCCGCGCCAGGTGACGATGCGGTCGCTGGCGATGATCGACAGGGCACCGAATTCGAGCGCCGCCGGGTCGCTGCCCGGTTTGCCCTGGGCGCGCCGCAGCAGGGCGCGCAGGCGCGCCAGCAGCACGCGTGGCTGCACCGGCTTGTTGACGAAATCGTCCGCGCCCTGTTCCAGGACCGACACTTCGTCGTAGGAATCTTCGCGCGCGGTCAGGATCAGGATGGGCGTTTCGCTCAGTTCGCGGATCTGGCGGCACACCACCATGCCGTCCAGGCCGGGCAGCATCAGGTCGAGAATGACCACATCCGGGGTGAGCGCCTTGAAGCGTTCGAGCGCGGCGTCGCCGCGCGTGACCAGGTCGACCGTGAACTCGTATCCGCTCAGGTACTCCGTGACCAGCTGCGCCAGGCGCGCATCGTCTTCCACCAGCATTACACGAAACATGAGTTTTCTCCTAGCCGCCCATTGTATAAGAGCTACTACGAAAAAAGCCAGTTGCAGACCAGCGCGGACAATTTGCTACACTTTCATGACACTCTGGCTACCTTACTGCTGGGGAATACAGACTTCCAGCACTTTTTCGATGCGCTCGTTGAGGATGGCGCGGGCGGCGGGTGCTTCGAGGATCCGGTTGGTCACAAGTTTTTCGCCCGCCGAGCTGGTGCGGAATTGCTCGAAATCGACCATCTCGTCCTCAGTAAAGCGCGGCAGCGCTTCCGGCAGCGGTTCGCCGGCCGCCGCGAACACGCCCAGGTAACCGTGCTTGGCGAATTTCTTGCCGACCGATTTGGCCAGGAAGGATTGGGTGCGCGTCAATTCTTTGCTGTCGAGATTCGCGAGCAGCAATTGCTTGTAGACCTCGTCGAAACTGGCAGGGTCGAGCGCCTGCACGCATTGGAACTGCTCGGCCGTGACCTTGCCCTGTTTGGCGCCGGCCTTCATCGATAGCTGCACGCCGAGCAGGGCGGGTTTGGAGAAGACGGCGGCGGTGGCCGCATTGACGGTTTGCGCCTGCGCCGCGCCACCCAGCAGCAATGCCGCCGGAAAGAACAGTTTGGCCATGTGACGTCCAGACAGTGCGGAAATACCCAGGGTTAAACGACGCGTCCGCAGCAAGCAGGCTTTGTGTGGGGAATTCATGTCACCGTCCATTCTTCTCAAGTCACTTTCCTATCAACAGCGTGGGTACGCCAGGTCATCCGGAAGGGTTAAAATCTCCCGTATTGCCGAACATTATGACTGATCTACGGACATTTGTGTGCATGAAAAGCAACACTAGTAAACATAGGTATAATTAGGCGTTTTTAAGGAAAATAACTTATATAAGGTGGAAAAAATTGAATTTCCACGAACGAAATCATCAGTTTGTATCCCAATTGCAATCAGCCGTTAAGATTCCGCGCGCACAGTATTTAAACGAACTGTTGCTTCTTGGTGATCTTGATCGTGATCCATCACCAAGGTGGTGAATCCTCGGTCCATTTTGGTGCGTTCCAGGATGCCCGAGCGCTCAATACGCACCAAGACGCGACACGCGCAGCGCATCAATTGCTCGATATAGAGATTGGCCGCTTCCACTTCCATCGCGTCATCCGTCAGGTAAGCCTCGATCGCTTCCCGGAGCGCGCCCCAGCCCGCGTCCCAGTGCGCCTGGTCCTGGTTGAAACCCTGGTATTTCCAGTCGCCGAAATTGGTTTTCAGTTGCGCCAGGCGGGCGGCGTCGTAGTTAAACCGATCCACATATTCCCGGGCGGTGTCGGCAAACGCGGCTTCGCTGTTGAAGCACAGCAGGAACATGCCCATTTCGGCGTCGCAGTCGATGCCGAAGCCATAGAAGCTCTCGTCCTGATGGGCCTCGGCGAACAGCCGGATCGATTCCATCGACAGGGCGAACAACCGTTCTTCGATGGGGAGCAAATCGGGAGCCTGCATGGCAAATCCTTATCGTGTAGCTGAAGCGGCAATAAAAAAGAAGCCTGGGCTGAACGCGCAGGCTTCTTTTTTTGGAACACCGGCAAGCGTGGCGCAGCCACGCTTGCCGTTCGATCAGGCCGCGTTTTGCGCGACGAAGTCCCAGTTGACCAGGCCCCAGAAGGTTTCGACATACTTGGCGCGTGCGTTGCGGTAGTCGATGTAGTAAGCGTGCTCCCAGACGTCGCAGGTCAGCAGTGGCTTGTCGCCGGTGGTCAGCGGGCAGCCGGCGTTCGAGGTGTTGACGATGTCAACGCCGCCGTCGGCTTTCTGCACCAGCCAGGTCCAGCCGGAACCGAAGTTGCCCAGGCACGACTTGGTGAATTCTTCCTTGAATTTGTCGAACGAGCCCCACTTGGCGTTGATCGCGTCAGCGACCTTGCCGCTTGGCGCGCCGCCACCGTTCGGCTTCATGCCGTTCCAGTAGAAGGTGTGGTTCCACACCTGGGCTGCGTTGTTGAACACGCCGCCGGAGGATTTCTTGATGATTTCTTCGAGCGACAGGTTCTCGAACTCGGTGCCCTTGATCAGGTTGTTCAGGTTGGTCACATAGGTCTGGTGATGCTTGCCGTAGTGGTATTCCAGCGTTTCTTTCGAAATGTTGGGAGCCAGGGCGTCCATTTCATACGGCAGAGGCGGCAGTGTGTGTTCCATGTTGTGTCCTTTTTGTTTGGAAAAGCGTCAATGATTCTGAACCGGTGCTTATTGTAATTCGGATGGCCGTTCGTTGCTTATTTGCTTCGCGCCGGAAAGCACGCTTGCCTGCGTACCAGCCGGCGCTACTCGAGCCGGGTCTGGACGCTCGATACGCCCACCTCGGCGCTGCCCTCGGCCAGGCGCACCGTGAGCACCTCGTTCGGCTTGATCTGCAAGGGCGAGCGTAAAACCTTGCCCTTGGCGTCGCGCACGATGGCGTAGCCGCGTTCGAGGGTGCGCTGGGGATTGAGCAGTTCGAGCTGAGCGGCCAGCGCGCCGAGCGCATCGCGCTTCTGTGTCAGCTGGCTGGCCAGGCTGCTGGTGTAGCGGCGCTGCTGCGAGGCGATTTCGCTGCGCAGGGCGCGCACGTCCGGCCGGTGGCTGGCCCAGCGCGCGCGCACTTGCGCCAGCAGGTAGCCCTGGCGCTGCACCGGCGCGCGCATGGCGTGCGTCATCGCGGTCGACAGCGCCACCAGTTCCAGGCGCTGGTGGCCGATGCGCGCCGATGGGCTGAGCAGCCGGCGCTGCCAGTTGTCCAGGCTCTGGTGCGCATCGTTGAGGGTGTGGCGCATCGCGCGCCGCAGGTCGCCGCAATCGGCCGACAGCGAGGCGATCCAGTCCGCGTGCGGGGTGGCGGCCAGTTCGGCGGCGGCGGTGGGGGTGGCCGCGCGCAGGTCGGCGGCAAAATCGGCGATGGTGAAATCGGTCTCGTGGCCGACTCCGGAAATGACCGGCATGGCGCAGTTGGCGATCGCGTGGGCGACCACTTCTTCGTTAAAGCTCCACAAGTCTTCGATCGAGCCGCCGCCGCGGCACACCAGCAGCACGTCCACTTCCGCCCGGAGCGAGGCCGTTTGAATGGCGCCGGCAATCCGTTCGGCCGCGCCCTGGCCCTGCACGGGGGCCGGGTAGAGCACGATGCGCACGTGCGGCGCGCGCCGCTTGAGCGCGCTGAGGATGTCGCGCAGCGCCGCCGCCTGCGGGCTGGTGACGATGCCGATGCTGCGCGTGAACAGGGGCAGGGGACGCTTGCGCTCCTGGTCGAACAGGCCCTGCGCGCCCAGCTTGTCCTTCAGGCGCAGGAAGGCTTCGTACAGCGCCCCCACGCCGGCGCGGCGGATCGCCTCGACGTTGATCTGGTAATCGCCGCGCGCGCCGTACAGGGTCACCAGCGCGCGTACCTCGACCTTGTCGCCTTCGCGCGGAATGAAGCCGGCGTACTGGGCGCGGCCGCGGAACATCACGGCGCGCACCTGGGCCGCGTCGTCCTTGAGCGTGAAATACCAGTGGCCCGAACTGGCGCGCGTGAAGTTCGAGATTTCACCGCTGATCCAGGTCAGCGGAAAGGAGCGTTCCAGCAGGCGTGCCACCTGGGCATTGAGCGCGGTGACGGTCAGTACCGGCGGCCCGGCGGTCAGGAGATCTTGGTCGAAATCGGTATGCATGGGATGAGTTCCGGAATAACTGTCCACAAAATGTTGAAGCGGTCATGCTTATGTCACATATCGCGTAGAACAACAAGACTTTTTTCTAAGTCGATGATTTTAAACGAAAAAGCCGAGGTGCTGGTTTATCTCGCAATGGCTGAAATCCCTTCTAAATCAAGCACTTTGGCGGTCCGGGCGGGAGTTGCTCACAAAGTTATCCACAGAAATTGTGTAGAAGTTTTTCTGTACGTACACACAATGAGCTGCCTGCCGCTTGCGCACCGGGGTGCTATGTCTTTGGAATCAAGCGCTTACGCGCTTTCGGAAGGCCTTGCACACAATCTTGTCCACAGAAGCTGTGCAGAAGTGCCGGGCTTATCCACCGCCCGGCCGCCGCGCCACCTCTGCCATTCATTTGAGCACTGGGAGTTATTCCTTTGAAATCAATGGCTTGATCCAATGTCGACTGGCTTGCTCACAATCTTGTCCACAAAAGGTGTGCAGAACGCGCGGACTTGTCCACTGCCGGGTAAAACGCCAGAAATGGGCGCCCATGAAGGCATTTTGGGCGCCCAAACAGCCAGTTATCCCTGTTTGCCGCATATTTGTGCACGACTGTATTAATTAATGTAATCAATGACTTGGGAGGGCTTCCGCGTCTTTGCGCACAATCTTATCCACAAAAGATGTGCAGAAGATGGTCGCGCCAGCCTGCCTTATTTTTGCGCTTAAATCTTTTTCCCTTTTTAATCAGGGACTTGACTGCCCACCCCCGGTATTGCTAACAATCTTATCCACAGTTTTTGTTCAGAACATCGATGGAATTTTTAATTTTTGACATGCCTTGTTTTTACGCACGGCAAACTTTTCCTTTAAAATCAAGCACATCATGCCTCTTGGGGCCGCTTGCGCACAATCTTATCCACAGAAGGTGTGCAGAAGTGGACTTGCCGAGTGGCGGGCAACACGTTACATTGCCGGGGTTCGTTCTTATCAAGAATTACCATTCACTCAGGAGTTTGTTTTGCTGCCTATTCTTCAAGCTGCAGGTTGGCCAGTCTGGCCGTTGCTGATCGCCTCTCTCGTCGCTTTAGCCTTGATCGTCGAGCGCATCATTTATCTGCGCCGCGCCAAGATCCTGCCACCGCAGTTGCTCGATGAAGTGGTGCGCGTGTATCACAACGGTAAGATCACCAAGGATGTGGTCGAGTCGCTGGAAAAGAATTCGCCGCTCGGCGCCGTGCTCGCCGCTGCCCTGCGCAACGTCGACGCCCCACGCGACGTGATGAAGGAATCGATCGAAGAAGCAGGGCGCGGCGTGGCCCATGTGCTGGAACGCTTCCTGACCACGATCGGCACCATCGCCTCGCTCGCTCCGCTGATGGGCCTGTTCGGCACGGTGGTCGGCATGATCGAGATTTTTGGCTCCACCAACGCGACCGGCGTCAATCCGGCCCAGCTGGCCCACGGTATTTCGGTAGCGCTCTACAACACCGCTTTCGGTATCGCCATCGCCATGCCGGCCCTGATTGCATACCGCCACTTCCGCGCCCTGGTCGACAGCTTCATCATCGACATGGAATTGCAGGCAGTTAAGTTCGTCGACGTCGTGCACGGTGCCCGCAAATGATGAACTTTCGCCGCGGCCAGAAACGTGAAGATCCAGAGATCAATCTGATCCCCTTCATCGACGTGCTGCTGGTGGTGCTGATTTTCCTGATGGTCACGACCACCTACAGCAAGTTTACCGAGTTGAAAATTACCCTGCCGACGGCCGACGCCGAAAAGGCGCTCGAAAAGCCGTTCGAACTGAACGTCACGGTCGACGCCAAGGGTAACTACACGATCAACAACGAGCCGGTCTCGTTCAGCAACGTGGCTGGCCTGGCGGAAGATCTGAAAACCGCAGCCCGCACCGGCAACAACGGCCAGCCGGCGCCAACCGGCGAGAAGGGCCCGGTCGTGGTCGTCAACGCCGACCAGTTCGCGATGCACCAGATGGTCATCAACGTGCTGGAAGCGGCGCGCATGGCAGGCTACGACAAGCTGACCTTCGCCGCCCAGACCGGCGAGAAGAAGTAACAAGCGCAGGCGAAGCGATTCGCCTGCCGCCTATGTCTTCCACTTCCCCCTCATCTTCCTCCCTCGAATCGAGGCTTCAGCGTGCCTGGCAGCGGCGCGGCGCGCTCGCTTGCGCGCTGTGGCCGCTCTCCTTGCTGTTTCGCCTGGTGGCCGGCGTGCGCGCGCTGCTGTTTCGTTTTGGCCTGCTGGGCTCGACGCGGCTGCCGGTGCCGGTTATCGTGGTCGGCAATATTTTTATCGGCGGCACCGGCAAGACCCCGCTGACGATCTGGCTGGCCGACGCCTTGCGCGCCGCCGGCTTCACACCCGGCATCATCTCGCGCGGCCATGGCGGTGGCGGTGGCGATAGCGCGTCGCCTAGCGCGTCGCATAGCGCGCCGCGCGCGGTGACGCTTGAATCGAGCGCGCGCGATGTCGGCGACGAGCCGCTGCTGATCGCGCGCCGCACCGGCTGCCCGGTGGTGGTGGGGCGCGACCGTGGCGCCGCCGGACGCGCCTTGCTGGCCGCCCATCCCGACGTCGACGTGATCCTTACCGACGACGGCCTGCAGCACTACGCCCTGCGGCGCGATATCGAAATCATGCTGTTCGACGGACGCGGCACCGGCAACGGCTGGCTGCTGCCGGCGGGACCCTTGCGCGAGGCGCCATCGCGCCGGCGCGACTTCACCATCGTCAATGCGCCCGAACTGACGCCGGCCTTGCGCCAGGCGGTCGGCGGCATTCCGTTCCGCATGCAACTGGCGGGCGAGTTCGCCGAGCCGTTGGCGCGCCCGGGCGAGCGCGTGCCGTTGGCCAGCCTGCGCGGCAAACGCATCGTGGCCGCCTGCGGCATCGGCAATCCGCAGCGCTTCTTTACCCTGCTGCGCGGCGCCGGCCTGGCGTTCGCCGAACTGCCGCTGCCGGACCATCACGATTTCCTCGACCAGCCATTTGCCGCCATCGAAGCGGACTGCATCCTGATCACCGAGAAGGATGCAGTAAAATGTGCGCAAATTGAAAATCTCAAAAACGACCCGAGACTGTGGGTCGTACCGGTGACGGCGCAGCTCGATGCCGCGCTGGCCGAACAAATTGTGGAGAAATGTCGTGGATGCTCGACTGCTTGATATCCTGGTCTGCCCTGTATGCAAGGGCCCGCTCGAACTGGACAAAAAAGCC
Source organism: Massilia pseudoviolaceinigra (assembly GCF_030846505.1). NCBI lineage: Bacteria > Pseudomonadati > Pseudomonadota > Betaproteobacteria > Burkholderiales > Oxalobacteraceae > Massilia > Massilia pseudoviolaceinigra. The sequence goes on from NZ_JAVCWL010000003.1 coordinate 64,060, forward strand.
CAGGAACTGATCTGCCGCGGCGACCGCCTGGCGTTTCCGATCCGCGACGGCATTCCCATCATGTGGGCCGACCAGGCGCGCAAGATCGAAGCGCTGTAGGCGATGGGTTTCATCGTCATCATTCCGGCGCGCCTGGCCTCGACCCGGCTGCCGAACAAGCCGCTGGCCGACCTGGGCGGCAAGCCGATGGTGGTGCGCGTGGCCGAACGCGCGGCTGCCTCGGGCGCCGCGCGCATCATCGTCGCCACCGACCATGAGGCCATCGCCGCCGCCTGCCGCGAGCACGGGGTGGAAGTGTGCATGACGCGCGCCGACCATCCGTCCGGCACCGACCGCATCGCCGAAGTGGCGCGCGCGCTGAACCTGGCGCCCGATGCCGTGGTGGTCAACCTGCAGGGCGACGAGCCGCTGATCGACCCGGCGCTGCTGGCCGCCACCGCGGCCCGCGTCGGCGTGGACGTGCCGATGGCCACCTGCGCCCATCCGCTGCACGCCGCCGCCGACGCCTTCAATCCGAACGTGGTCAAGGTGGTGCTCGACAAGGCCGGGCGCGCCCTGTATTTTTCGCGCGCCACGATTCCCTGGCACCGCGACGGTTTCGCGCAATCGCGCGACGCCTTGCCGGCGGCGTACGTCGCGCTGCGCCATATCGGGCTGTACGCGTACACCAACGCCTTCCTGCAAACCTATCCCACCCTGGAGCCGGCGCCGCTTGAAGCGGTCGAAGCGCTGGAGCAGTTGCGCGTGCTGTGGCATGGCTATCCGATCGCCGTGCACGTGACCGACAGCGCGCCGGCGGCCGGCGTCGACACCCCCGAAGATCTTGAACGGGTGCGCCAGCATTACCCGGCTTAGCTTTGTGACAGCGCAGCATGTGCGCGGTTCTCATCAGTAACCGACGCATAGCTTGCGCCAGATCAAGCAAAAAAATGGCGAATACGCCCTCGGATTGGCGTTCTCCGTGACTTTTGTGGTAAGTTTCGTACCAAGGTAGTCAAGTATGCATCGCCTCCAATTTTAAAATCTGTTTTAGGAATTTTCATGCGTCTGATTCTGTTAGGAGCTCCTGGAGCCGGCAAAGGCACCCAAGCTAACTTCATCAAGGAAAAATATAATATTCCGCAAATCTCGACCGGCGACATGCTGCGCGCCGCGATCAAGGCCGGCACCGAGCTGGGCATGGCGGCTAAAAAAGTGATGGATGCAGGCGGTTTGGTGTCCGATGACATCATGATCGGCCTGGTCAAGAATCGCCTCAAGGAATCGGACTGCCAGAACGGTTATCTGTTCGACGGCTTCCCGCGCACCATCGCGCAGGCTGATGCCATGAAAGAAGCCGGCATCGACGTCGATTATGTACTCGAAATTAACGTGCCCGACGAATTCATCGTCGAGCGCATGAGCGGGCGCCGTTCCCATCCGGGTTCGGGCCGCGTATACCACATCACGAACAATCCGCCAAAAGTGGATAACGTGGACGATATCACCGGCGAAGCGCTGATCCAGCGCGACGACGACAAGGAAGAAATCGTCAAGCAGCGCCTGTCGGTCTACCACAACCAGACCGAAGTGCTGCTGGGCTACTACAACCAGTGGGCGCAATCGGGCCTGCCCGGCGCGCCGAAATACCGCCGCATCTCCGGCATCGGCCCTGTGGATCAAATCCGCGAGGCGGCTTTCGCGGCGCTGTCGGAATAAAAGTAAGAAAAGCACAAGAGCGGACTTCGGTCCGCTTTTTTGATGGCCGCGCCCTGCGGTCGTCACAGCACGAATGGATAGTCTTGCCCTGGCCGCCGTTGCGCGGCCGGCGTTCCCGGTTTTTTTGGATTCAAAGTTTTGCAGTACGCAGTGAGGTTGGCCCATCTCTTTCACATGTGGTTGGAGCGGTCTTTCAAATGTGTTGTTGTGTTACTTGATAAAAAAGCGAGGGGACGATATGGCAGCAAGATTTCTTGTCTTTGCAGTTGTGTGCGGCGTCATTGCCGTGATTTATGGATTGGTCACGCGCAGCTGGATTCTGCGCCAGGACCCGGGCAACGCCCGCATGCAGGCCATCGCCCAGGCCATCCAGGAAGGCGCCGCCGCCTACCTCGGGCGCCAGTACCGCACCATCGGCATGGTCGGCCTGGTACTGCTCATCGCCATCGGCGTGCTGCTCGACCTCAATACCGCGATCGGTTTCCTGATCGGCGCGGTCCTCTCGGGCGCCTGCGGCTTCATCGGCATGAACGTGTCGGTGCGCGCCAATGTGCGCACCGCCCAAGCCGCCACGCGCGGCATGAACGAAGCGCTCGATGTCGCCTTCAAGGGCGGGGCCATCACCGGCATGCTGGTGGTCGGGCTGGGCCTGCTCGGCGTGACCCTGTTCTACTGGATGCTCACCGCCCAGGCGGCCGGCGGCAGCGCCTCCCAGCATGACGTCATCAAGCCCCTGATCGGGCTGGCCTTCGGCGCTTCGCTCATTTCCATTTTCGCGCGCCTTGGCGGCGGCATCTTCACCAAGGGGGCCGACGTCGGCGCCGACCTGGTCGGCAAGGTCGAAGCCGGCATCCCCGAGGACGATCCGCGCAACCCGGCCGTGATCGCCGATAACGTGGGCGACAACGTGGGCGACTGCGCCGGCATGGCCGCCGACCTGTTCGAGACCTATGTCGTCACCCTGATCGCCACCATGCTGCTGGGCGCGCTGATGATGGCCACGCCGGGCGGCGAAGCGGTGATCTATCCGCTGCTGCTGGGGGCGGTGTCGATCATCGGATCGATCGTCGGCTGCTCGCTGGTCAAGGCCAAGCCGGGCAAGAAGATCATGTCGGCCCTGTACACGGGCCTGTGGTGGGCCGCCGGCCTGTCGCTGATCGGCTTTGCCGGCGTCACCTGGCTGGTCTGGGGCGACGATGCCATGCGCTTGAAGATGATGGGCTGCGCGCTGGTCGGCATCGTCCTCACCGGGCTGATGGTCTACATCACCGAGTACTACACCGGCACCGACTTCAAGCCGGTCAAGCATATCGCCGAAGCCTCCACCACCGGCCACGGCACCAACATCATCGCCGGCCTGGGCGTGTCGATGAAGTCGACCGCGTATCCGGTGCTGGCCGTGTGCGCGGCCATTCTGGCGTCTTACCAGATGGCGCAGCTGTACGGCATCGCCATTGCCGCCACCTCCATGCTGTCGATGGCCGGCATCGTCGTCGCGCTCGACGCCTACGGACCGATCACCGACAACGCCGGCGGCATCGCCGAAATGTCGGGCATGCCCGAATCGGTGCGCGCCATTACCGACCCGTTGGATGCGGTCGGCAACACCACCAAGGCCGTCACCAAGGGTTACGCCATCGGTTCGGCCGGGCTGGCCGCGCTGGTGCTGTTCGCCGACTATACCCACGCCCTGGAGTCGGTCGGCAAGCATGTCTCGTTCGACCTGTCGAATCCGATGGTGATCGTGGGCTTGTTCATCGGCGGCCTGATTCCCTACCTGTTCGGCGCCATGGCGATGGAAGCGGTGGGGCGCGCCGCCGGCGCCGTGGTGGTCGAGGTGCGGCGCCAGTTCCGCGACATCAAGGGCATCATGGACGGCACCGGCAAGCCCGAATACGACAAGGCGGTCGACATGCTGACCGCCTCGGCCATCCGCGAAATGATCCTGCCATCGCTGCTGCCGGTGGTGGTGCCGGTGGTGGTCGGCATGCTGCTCGGCCCGGCCGCGTTGGGCGGGCTGCTGATGGGGACCATCGTCACCGGCCTGTTCGTGGCCATTTCCATGACCACCGGCGGCGGCGCCTGGGACAACGCCAAGAAATACATCGAGGATGGCCATTTCGGCGGCAAGGGCTCGGAAGCGCACAAGGCCGCCGTCACCGGCGACACCGTGGGCGACCCGTACAAGGACACCGCCGGCCCGGCCGTCAATCCGCTCATCAAGATTATCAACATCGTGGCCTTGCTGCTGGTGCCGCTGCTGCCGGTAACCGGCTGGATCGCGGTGACGGTGCCGGCGGCGCACCCGCCGGTAAACACGGTGGTGCCGGGCCCGGTTGCCCATGCCACGCCGGCGCCCGTGCCAGCCACCTTGGCCGCCGCTCCCGCGCCCTGAGCAGTCTAGCGGATCTCACCCGGTATCCCGGCCGGGTGAGATATTTCTAGTAAAAAACTTATAATTGGCGTAATGTTCCTTCTTTATTAATATTTCTTTTTGAAGGAATGCCAGCATGAGTGATCTGAAAAACCGGTTTTTCCGCAGCGGCGCGCTTGCCAGCGGCTTGATCTGCCTCGCTGGCATTACCGCTTGCGGCAGCGACGACGACAGCACGACGCCCGTGAAACAGCCCGACCCGGTGGTCTCGCCACAACCGGTCACGGCGGCCAGCATCACGACCCAGCCCAAAACGCAAGCCGTGCAAGCCGGTCAGCCCGCCACGTTTTCGGTAGTGGCCACCGGCTCCGGCACGCTGAGCTACCAATGGTGGCGCAACGGCGTGGCGATCCCGGGCGCCACCAGCGCCATCTACACCACCCTGGCGGCCACCCTGGGCGACAGCGGCGACGTGCTCAGCGTGGTCGTGCGTAACGATGCCGGCACCAGCACCAGCGACGCTGTCGCCCTGCAGGTGGAAGGCGTCGGCGCGCGCGTGCTGGCCGGCGGCGCGGTCGAACCGACCCGTGCCCAGGTCGATGGCGTCGGCAAGCTGGCGCGTTTCCTGAACGCCGGAGCGCTTGCGAACGATGGCGCCGGCAACCTGCTGCTGGTCGATACCGGCGTCAACTCGGTGCGCAAGATCACGCCGGCCGGCGTGGTAAGCACCGTCATCGTTGGCGGCACCCCCGCACCGGCATTGCGTACCCTGCGCGATGTCGCCGCCGGCGCGAACGGTGTCAGGTATGTCATTGACGGCGCCGACGGTTCGCCGTCGACGTTCGTGCGCAAGATCGGCGCCGACGGCGCGGTCAGCACCATCGAGCTGGGCCCCACGCCGGGCGACCCGACCGGGACCAACATCGCGCCGCCGGTGTTTACCGCGATTGCCAGCGACGTTGCCGGCAATCTGTACGTCGCGAGCGAAGTCACGCGTCCCGGCGAGCCGGAGTGCAGTTCCTGCTTCAAGCGCGCCATCGTGCGTAAAGTGGCTGCGGATGGCACGGTGACGACCGTGTTCGAAAACCTGGGCCCGCACTCCGCCAGCGCCACCATCACCGACCTGGCGGTCGGCAAGAATGGCAAGCTGTACGTCCTCGACGACAGGGGTATCCGCACGCTCGATGCCGCCGGTGTCGCTGTGACGCTGATGGACAACACCCAGGCGTTCATCACCGCCATCGCGGTCGATACCAGCGGCAACCTGTTCTTCTCGACCGAACCGTTCAGTGGCCGCCAGAGCGACTGGCCCGCCGGCGCCATCGGCAAGATTGCGGCGGACGGCAAGCTGTCGGTGGCCGCCGATCCGAACGGCAGCGATGATCGCTTCACTGGCGCCGCCGGGCTCGCAAAGCCAGCCGGCCTGGCAACCGGCAAACCGGTCGGCCTCGCGACCGACGCCGCCGGCGCGCTGTACGTCAGCGCCAACGGCCGCGTGCTTAAGCTGGTCCTGCCGTAAACGACGGCGCAATTCGCTTGCCGCAGGCCGTCCGCTCGCCCGACTGGACGGCCATTCTATTGTTACGGCGCGAAGCTGACGTATTGCCGCCACGCTTGCAAAAAATCATCGTTGGGGTGATATTTTTTTTGCAATAGCAACGTAGTATTTCTGTTCGTCGTTCTTGACGCTCCTTCACTTCACTTTTCGGCAAGACGACGCGTCCCGGCCGGATCCCCGGCCGCTTCCCACTGTGACCAGAAGGATGACTGATGAATACGATGACACGGCTGCTCATTACGGCAGCGCTTGCTTTGGCCTCTGTCAGCACCGCCCACGCCACCGCGCGCATTGATACCGCCGCCTTTTCGATAGTCAACCAGTGGGGCGATTCTCCCGACGTGCTGCTCTCGAACAGCAACGGCGTGACCCGGATCGGCCTCACGTCCGCCGCCGACAGCCTCGACGCCTTCACCTCGCGCTACCAGGAAGGCAACTTCTACGCCGGCCTGTTCGAGGTGACCGTCCATGCCGGCTACCGGGTGACCGGATTTTCCTTTTCCGGCACCTTCGCGGGCGTGCTCGATGTGGCGCCCAATCCCAACGGCACGCCCGGCAACGGATTCGCTTTCAACTCCGGCAATATCGAATTCAGCGCCGGCTCGCGCCCGCACGGCGTGTTTTATGGCGAGCATACCCAGCGTGTCGACATGCTCGATGGCGCGCTGCCGTTCACGATGTCCAGCGGGCAGTTGTCCCTGACCACCGATTTCAATCTGTCGCTGCAAGGCCTGATCCTGGTCTCGGCCTACCCGACCGTCACGCCGCAGTATCCGTCCGGCATCGATTCCTTTGCCAGCCTGCGGGTCGTCAATCCCGTATTCACGATCTACACCATGGCCGTGCCCGAACCCGGCCACTATGCCATGCTGTTGGCCGGGCTGGGCATTGTGGTGTCGCTGCGGCGTCGCGCAAATAAACATGAGCAATCTTGACAGTTTGGTTCCATCTATCACCTCTCCAATGTAGCGCTGAAAGAAAGAATCTGATGACTTCCTTACTGCCGCGCGCCGCGCTGTTCGCATTCGCGCTCACCGCCGCCCCTGCGTTTGCCAACGGCCCGATCACCATCGACGCCGCCACGTTCTCGATGGAGAATGAATGGGCCGACAAGGCCGACGTGATCACCTCGGACGCCAACGGCATCACCACGATCGCCATGACCGATGCCGCAAGGACCCTGCAGAGCTCCACCACGCATTACGAGAATGGCGACGGTTACAATGGCTGGTTCGGCATCACGCTGCGTCCCGGCTATCGCATGACGGGCTTTTCCGCGTCCGGTACCGTGCTGGGCGAATTGGGACCGGTCAGGACGCCGGGCGGCAAACCGGGCGACGGCTTCACGACCAACTCCGCGAAAATCGATCTGTACGCCTCATCGTCCGCCACCGGCTGGTCCAGCAAGCAGACCATGCAGCACAGCATGGTTGACGGTGCGATTCCCTTCGTGCTGGCCAGCGGCCCCCTGTCGCTGACGGACAAGGTCTCTTTGTCGATGTGGAGTCCGGTGAACGTGACGTCGACGCCTTACTACCCGCCCGGACCTGCTGACGGCAGCTCGGGCCCGCAAGTGCTCACCCTGTCCTCGATGCAAATCCTGAACCCGACCCTGACCATCTACACCTCGGCCGTGCCGGAGCCGGAAACCTGCGGCATGCTGCTGGCCGGCATAGCGGTCATCGGCCTGGCGCGCCGTCGCCGCCGGCTTGCCTGAACCCGGATTACAGCACGCACATCCGGTTCGCTTCCGCGCGCAGCGACGCGCGGAAGTCCGGATGGGCGATCGCGATCAGCGCCTGCGCGCGCTGCTTGGCCGACTTGCCGCGCAACTGCGCCACGCCATACTCGGTCACCACATAATTGATGTCGTTCTTGCTGGTCGTGGCGTGCGTGCCAGGCGTAAGCGTGGGCACGATGCGCGAGATCGTATTGTCCTTGGCCGTCGACGGCAGCACGATGAACGACTTGCCGCCGCGCGAACGGTTGCCCGCCCTGACGAAATCGACCTGGCCGCCGGTGCCGGAATAGGGCAGGTGCGCGATGCTCTCCGAGCCGCACTGGCCCAGCAGGTCGATCTGCAAGGTTGCGTTGATCGTCATCAGATTGTCGTTTTGCGCGGCCAGGTACGGGTCGTTGGTAAAGTTCGACGGATGCATCTCGATCATCGGATTGTGATGCAAGAATTTGTACAGCTTTTGCGAGCCGAGCGCGAAGGTCGCCACCATCTTGCCGGGCATGTAGGTCTTCTTGCGGTTGGTGACCGCGCCCGCTTCGATCAGGGTCAGGATGCCGTCGCCGATCATTTCGGTGTGGATGCCCAGGTCGTGCTTGGAGGTCAGCTGCATCACCACCGCATCCGGAATGCCGCCGTAGCCGATCTGCAGGGTCGAGCCGTCGTCGATCATGTCGGCCACGTATTTGCCGATGGCTTCCTGCACCGTGCCGATTTTCGGCAGACCCACTTCCAGGATCGCTTCGCCGCTTTCGACCAGCGCCGTCACCTGCGACACATGCACATGGCATTGGCCGTGCGCGAACGGCACGTGCGGATTGACTTCGAGGACCACCGCGCGCGCCTTGCCGATGGCGGCCATGGTGTAGTCGACCGCCAGGCTCAACGAGAAAAACCCCTGCTCGTTCATGGGCGAGGCCATGGCGAAGACCACGTCGGCCGGCATCAGGCCCTGTTCGATCAGGCCGGGCAGTTCGGAAAAATAATTGGGGATGAAGTCGCACCAGCCGCCCTGGCCGGAGGCGCGCGAGGCGCCGCCGAAAAACAGCGAGGCGTGGCGCACGTGGTGCGCGCTATCCTGGTCGAAGTAGCCGAACTTGCGCATGGCCAGGATCTGTGCCACCTTCACATCGTGGAACTGCTGGCGCTGGCTTGACAGGGCGGTGAGCAGCGCGGGCGGCTCGCCCACGCCGGTCGGCACCACGATCATGTCGCCGTCGCGCACGAGGCGCAGGGCCTCGGCGGGCGTGGTCAGTTTTTGCTGGTAAAGCTGGTGCGGGGTTTGCATGGCTGTCTCCTTTTTTATGGGTAAATAGTACCTCGGGAAACTGACCAAGCGCTTACTGCAAGCGCGCGCCAGGCGTCAGGCGCTCGTCTCCTGTGGCGCGAACAGGACCTCGCCGCGCCAGGGCAGGCTGCGCCACGGATGGTCGCCGCTGGCGAGCCACTGCGCCAGTTTCGTCTCGTCGAAGGCCACCCCGAGGCTGTCGGCGCGCGCGCCGGCGATCCATTGCTGGCGCCCGCGCGCCAGCGCGGCGCCAAACTCCTCCCAGCTGCCGAAACAGTCGCTGGCGCGCTGGGCGTTCTGGTACAGCACCTCCCATTGCAGGGCCGGATCGAGCCAGCCGAGCAAGGCCGCCGTGCGCACCGCAAAGGCCACCCGCGCCGAGGCGAACGCCATCGCCGCGCGCGGGTCGTCGTCCGCCCGCAGGCGGTCCAGGTCGATGCGGAACCAGTGGCGCCGCAGCAGCTCCGGCAGCGCGGCCTTGATGGCGTCGTCCTGCATGCTGGCGCGCAGGCCGATGATATGCAGCAGGCTGGCGCGCAGTGCCTGCGCCTGCTCCGCCGTCGGCACCGGCGCCTTGGGATTGGCGTAGGCGCCCAGCGCGCGCGCGCTGGCGATCGGGTGCGCCAGGGCCAGCGCCCGGTTCTGGCGGGCGTCGAACTTGTAGCGCACGCGCACGGTGCGGCCCTTCCTGGACCGGATGCTGTCGCGGATCAGCACATACACGCGCCGCATCGCCCACAGGAACAGCAGCAGGATGATCCAGTTCATGCCGCGCTCCTTACCGCGTGCGCCACCACCGGGTGCAGCGCCATGTCCTGCAACTGCTCGGGCGCGCGCGCGGCGGCGATCCACTGGGCCAGCACCGACGGCGCGGGCAATTGCCGGAACAGGGCGGGGAAGTGGTGCGCGACGAACAGCTGGTCGGCCTCGCCGCGCGCGTCCTCCACCATCGCCCAGCCCGAGGGCAGGCACACCATGCCCATGCTCAGGGCGTCCGGCGGCGTGTGTACGTCGCAGTCCACGCTGCGCAGGAAGGCCAGCAGCTCGCCGCGGTAGCGCTCCACCGGCGGGCGATTGTGCTTGCCCTTGATCTGATCGAGCTGCAGGCGCCCGTCCGGGGCGACATTGGCGCTGATGGTGATGTGCGCATGGCCGTTGCGGCCGCGGTAGCTGAAAAGCCGCATCTTGCCCGCTTCGCAGGCCGCCGCATAATGTTCGCCGTAACCGCCGCTGAGCTGGCGCCGGTCGCTGAACTGGCCCAGGCAATGGCGCATCACCTGGCTCTCGAACGCCATCTCCGCGCGCAGCAGCGCGCTTGAGCCGAGCAATTCGACCACGCTGCCGGCCTCGCCCTCCCAGCGCGTCGCCACCGCCTCGATCTGGTGCTCGCGCCAGCCGGCCGCGCTCTTGGCCTCAAAGGCGGCGTGTTCGGCGTTCCACAGCGCCAGCGCCTGGCGGCAGTTGATGCGCTGTAGCTTGCCTTCGAGCGCGGTGCCTTGGCGCGCACCGAGGAATTCGACCAGTTTCGCTTCCATCGCGAGCAGTTCGGCGCCATCGGGCGCCACCCACCACATGGCGTCGCCCTCGCCCTGGCGCAGGCGCGATGCCACCCAGTCGGGCACGGCGCCGGGCGCGAACAGGGAGCGCGCCTGCGCGCTGGAGGCGATGCGCGTCAGCGCCGGTTCGGGCGCGTTCAGATTGCCGACCGCGTAGCGGAAGAAGTGATTGGCCAGCCACGCGGCCACGTCGGGCGCGTCGCCGCGCTGCGCGCTGCGCCTGGCGATGGCCTGTTTGAGCGCCGGCGCGTTGACCACGTCGCGCGCGCCGTAGGCGCTGGCGCGGCCTGTCGTTGGCGCCATTACCAGAGCTTCCACCAGGGCTGGGCCGCGCGCTGCATGCGCTTGCATTCAGCCGCGCCTTCGATGATCGCCTTGCGCTGCGATTCGTGCCACGACTCGCCCGGTTTGACATGACCCAGCGCCTCCGCGTACATCGCCTGCGCGCGCTCGAACTGGCCGGCGGTGCGCAGCGTGTGCGCTGCCATGCGGGTGGTGTAGGGACTGGCGGCGGCGCGCAGCCGGGGCAGCACGGCGTCCAGGCGCAGCATGGCGTCGTCGGGCTGGGTATGCGCCAGGTGGTACAGCACCGAGGCCAGCGCCCGTACGTACGATTCCTCGTACCCGGCGCGCTCGTCCTGCTCCACGCTGTCCCACCATTCGTCGAGCCGCTGCAGCCAGATGGCAATGTCGGTGTTGCGCCCCAGACGGTGCAGGGCGGCGACGACATCGTCGATGTAATCGGTCGGATCGTGCCGGCTGTAGCCATGGTCGGCCGAGTAATGCCACAGCTGGTCGCCGCTATCGATCATGGCCGCGTCGTTGCCGCTGTCGCGGTGGCAGCTCATCACGCCCTGGTAGTGTTCGGAGAACGGGCTGGCGGCGATGCCCTTGTGATGCAGGGGCAGGGCGGCGCCGGGGTCGGACTTGTCGCAACGGTAGTGGATGGCCAGGTTATTGCACAGCATCGAGTAGCTGTGCGCGTTGCCGTCGCGCGGGTTGCCTTCGCCGCTCACGACGAACGCTTCAAAGCGCGCCAGGCCCGTTTCGTAGTAGCGCGCGGCGAGTGCCTCCAGCGCTTCCTTCGGTACCGTCACGCCTTCGGGCAGCTGCTCGTCGAGGTCGTTGTCGAGCGTGACGCCCAGGTTGTAGCACGATACGCCGCTCGAGGCCGGCACGAAAGGCATCTCCAGCGCGGCCTGCGCACCGTGCACGCGGATGCGCGCCACCCACAGCTTGAAGAGGACGTCCGAATTGGCCAGCGAGAGCTCGCGCGCCGCCGCTTCGAGCAGCGGCAGGGCCTGATGGTAGTCGCCCGCCGATTTGATCAGGAACAGGCCTTCGACCGCATCGATGGCCGGATGCGCGCTCGCCTGGCCGCGCGCCAGCGCCAGATGGCGGCGCACGTAGGCGGCCTCGCTCTCGTGCCCGCGTACCTCCATGGTGTCGTCGGCCATGCCGGCATACGCCAGCGCCAGTTGCCAGTAAGGCTGGCCGGCCAGGCTCTCGCTCACCGCGCGCGTAGCGCTGCGCGCCCCATGTTCGGCCGAGACCTGGCGTTCGTGGAATACGGATTCGAACGCGAGCCGGGCGGCGTCTTCGTGTCTTCCCGCTTCCAGCAACCAGTCGAGCATGACGGCGCTATAGCGGTCGTCGGCGTCGCCGGTGATGATGGAACGCCCCAGGGCGAGCCGCGCCAGCGCCTGGTCGAGCGCGCCCTGATGGTGCAGGGTCAGCGCTTCGAGCCGCGCGATGCGCACGTCGATGTCGCGCCGGGCAAAGAATACGGTGCTGGCCGGTGTGAGCGCGCGCACCTGGCCCACGACGCCGGCAATCGAGCCGGGGACGATGGTGTAAAGGGCATGGCCGATGCGCAGCCAGTCGTTATGGTCGATATCCTGGTCCGCGCCCGCCTTGGCCAGGCTGTCGATGGCGCGCGCGGCGGCGTCCGTGGCCTCTTGATCCCGTCCTTCCAGCGCGAAGCTTTGGGCCTGGCGCGCGGCCATCAGCGCATCGTCCCAGGCACGATAGGCGGCGCGCTCGGGGTCTTTGTGCTGCAGTGCGTTGCGCGCGGCCAGGCAGCGGCGCGACATGGCATGCGCGCCGGCCTGCGTGGCTTGCTCCTCCAGATACTCCCAGGCCTTGTCGTACTGCAGGGCGCCCGGCAGCGATGTCAGTACCGTGAACGCGACATCAAGCGCGGCATGCAGGGCGGCGTCGTCGCGCTGCGCGACCAGCGGTTCGAGGCGCCAGAACGCCAGCGACAGCTCCCAGTCGGGACGTTCGGCCGCAGGCAGGGCGGCGAGCGCCTCACGGCCGTCGATGTCGATTACGCGCGATGCCGCGGCCGGGTCGCCGGCGCGCAGCCACAGCCGGAACAGGCGGCGCACGCTGCCCAGGGTATCGGCGCGAAAGCGCTGGCCAGCCATCGAGGCCTTCAGGCCCGCCTGGATCAGTTCGGGGTCGAGCTCGGCGTCGTCCTGCTGTTGGAGGGCGGCTTCGGTCTGGTCGAGGTAGGCGTCGAGGCGGCTGGCGCTGACGGGTTCAAGGATGGCATTCATGGGCGGTGGACTGGTGGTGTGCTGTTTCAGGGTGCGGGAAGTATCGTCCCTCCTGTACTTTTGGTCAACAATAAATATTGCCTCGATGTAAATGGTTGATTCCAGTTTGTCCAGCATCCGGGCGCGCCGGTCCGTCACGATTCTGGCAAAAATGGTAGGCTGGCGGCTTCATTCATCCTCCTGCGCGGTGCATCATGCCGGTCCCGAAAATTGCCCTGATCCTGCTGGCGTGCGTCGCTGGCGGCACTGCCCTGGCACAGACGGAAAGCCCGCCCGCGCCGCCTGCCGTCCAGGCCAAGCCAACCAAGCCAATGAAGCCCGCGAAGCCGCCGCCGAAGCGCCGCGCCGTGCAGCAGATTGTCGACGGCATGCCCGCCTACGGCCCGCGCCTGAGCACGCCGCCGCCGGTGCCGGTGAGCGCGTTGCCGGCACCGGTGTCGCCGTCGGTGGTGGCGCCGCCGCCCGCCGTGATCGGCCGCTGCGACGCCGGCGGCTGCACCGACGTCAACGGCACGCGCTACAACGGCGCGGCCGGCAACACCGTGATCAGCCCCCAGGGCCGGCCCTGCACCAGCAATGGCGGCACGATCCAGTGTTTTTAATGCACCACGATTGGTGTTTTCTGTGAAAAGTTCGCTACAATCCGGTTAGTTGACGTTTACGTAAACGTCAAAAAGAACTTATAAGAGAAGAGGACACCATGCAAATTCAGGACAATGTATTCATCATCACGGGCGGCGCATCGGGCCTGGGCGCGGCGACGGCGCGCATGATCACCGAAGCGGGCGGCAAGGTTGTGCTGGCCGACGTGCAGGTCGAGGCGGGCGAAGCGCTGGCCGCTGAACTCAAGGGCACGTTCGTGAAGTGCGACGTCACTTCCGAGGCCGACGGCCAGGCCGTGGTCGCCGCGGCGCTGGCGCTGGGCACCCTGCGCGGACTGGTCAACTGCGCCGGAGTGGCGCCGGCGGTCAAGACCGTCGGCAAGGATGGCCCGCATCCGCTGGAAGTATTCCAGCGCACCGTGAACATCAACCTGGTCGGCACCTTCAACATGGCGCGCCTGGCGGCTGACGCCATGGGCAAGACCGAAGCGATGGATTCCGGCGAGCGCGGCATCATCATCAATACCGCGTCGGTGGCGGCTTTCGACGGCCAGATCGGCCAGGCGGCCTACGCCTCGTCCAAGGCGGCGGTGGCCGGCATGACCCTGCCGATGGCGCGCGACCTGGCCCGCAGCGGCGTGCGCGTGATGACCATCGCTCCCGGCATCTTCGAGACGCCCATGCTGATGGGCATGCCGGAAGAAGTGCGCGGCGCGCTGGGCAACATGGTACCGTTCCCGCAGCGCCTCGGCCGTCCCGCCGAATACGCCCACCTGGCCAAGGCCATCATCGAAAACACCATGCTCAACGGCGAAACCATCCGCCTTGACGGCGCGATCCGCATGCAGCCGAAGTAATTCAATTCCTGTACGATAGCGGGATCGGACGCGCGGCTGTGGTCGCGCGTTTCTCATTGGAGAATCCATGCTCAGGTTGAAGTACCTTCCTTTCGCGCTCTACATCGCGACCGCCGCTGCCATCGTCAGCGCCCCCGCTTTCGCCCAGGACGCCGCCGTGCGTCCGGCCGACGCGCCCGAAATCCATACCGGCTATGCCGACAAGGCCGGCTGGGCCGCCAAAAAATTCATGGTCGCCGCCGCCAATCCGATGGCGGTCGATGCCGGCTACCAGATCCTGCGCCGCGGCGGCAGCGCGATCGACGCCGCCATCGCCACCCAGCTGATGCTCACGCTGGTGGAGCCGCAATCGTCCGGCATCGGCGGCGGCGCCTTCCTGATGCACTACGACGGCAAGAACGTGCAAGCCTTCGATGGCCGCGAAACCGCGCCCGCGGCGGCCGACGAGCACCTGTTCCAGAACAAGGATGGCACGCCGCTCTCGCGCAGCGCCGGCGTGGTGGGCGGGCGTTCGGTGGGCGCGCCGGGCGTGCTGCGCATGCTCGAAATGGCGCACCGCCAGCACGGCAAGCTGCCGTGGAAGGCGCTGTTCGCGCCGGCGATCGCCATGGCCGACAAGGGCTTCCCGGTCAGCCAGCGCCTCAACGGCATGCTGATGTTCGACCAGCACCTGCGCAAGGACCCGGTCGCCGCCGCCTATTTCTACGACAAGGATGGCAAGCCGTGGCCGATCGGCCACCTGCTGCGCAATCCCGCGCTGGCCACCACCTTGCGCGAGATCGCCGCCGGCGGCGCCGACGCCTTCTACAAGGGCCGCATCGCCAAGGACATCGCGGCCAAGGTGGCGGCCCACCCGGGCAACCCGGGCCTGTTGACGGCGCTTGATATCGCCGGCTACCAGCCCAAGGTGCGCGTGCCGGTATGCAGCGACTACCGCGCGTACACCGTGTGCGGCATGCCGCCGCCGTCCTCGGGCGGCATCGCGGTGGCGCAGATGCTGGGCATGCTGGAAACGAAAGACATGCGCGCCTACGCGCCCGTCAATGGCGTGATCGGGCTTGAGGCGGTGCACCTGTTCACGGAAGCGGGGCGCCTGGCCTACGCCGACCGCAACCGCTATGCGGCCGACACCGACTTCGTGCCGCTGCCGGGACGCGGCATTCCGAGCCTGATCGATAAGACCTACCTGCGCCAGCGCGCCGCCCTGATCGGCGACAAGTCGATGGGCACCGCTGCAGCCGGCACCCCGCCCGGCATGGAAGTGGCGTGGGGCCTCGACAACGCCATCGAAACGGCATCCACCTCGCACTTCGTAGTGGTCGACGGCAAGGGCGCCGGCCTGTCGATGACGAGCACGGTGGAAGACGCCTTCGGCTCGCGCCAGATGGTGGGCGGCTTCATCCTGAACAACCAGCTCACCGATTTCTCCTTCGACTCGGCCGACGCGAATGGCCCCGTGGCCAACCGGGTCCAGCCCGGCAAGCGCCCGCGCAGCGCCATGTCGCCGACGGTGGTGTTCGACCGCCAGAGCGGCAAACTGGTGCTGGCGGTCGGTTCGCCCGGCGGCCCGGCCATCATCAACTACGTGGCCAAGACCCTGGTCGGCACGCTCGACTGGGGCTTGAATGTGCAGCAGGCCATCAGCCTGCCCAACTTCGGCAGCCGCAACGGGCCGACCGAACTGGAACAGGGGCGTTTCAGTCCGGCCGTGCAGGATCAACTCAAGGCGCGCGGCCACGCCCTGCGCAGCTACGAGATGACATCGGGCCTGCATGGCGTGCAGCGCATCCTGATCCATGGCGAGCCGTGGTGGTTCGGCGGGGCCGATCCGCGCCGCGAAGGCGTGGCCAGGGGCGATTGAGTCTATTGTAAAAAGTGGACAAGCCATCAGTTTTCTCCCGCAAGGCGGGCAGACCCTGATACGCTTGGCGAATGGAAACGGAACAGAAAACGGGCTTGATCCTCACCGGCGGTGGCGCGCGCGCCGCCTACCAGGTGGGGGTACTGCAGGCGATCTCGCAAATCTTGTGGGAGGCCGGCTGGCGCCCGGCGCGCAATCCTTTCGATATCATCTGCGGCACCTCGGCCGGGGCGATCAACGCCGTGGCCCTGGCCTGCCGCGCCGATAACTTCGGCGAGGGCGTGCAAAAGCTGCTCGACGTGTGGGAAAACTTCACCGTCGAACAGGTCTACCGCGCCGATTCGCTGGGGGTGCTGCGCTCGGGCGCGCGCTGGCTCTCGCTGCTCTCGTTCGGCTGGCTGCTGCGCAAATGGCGCGCCGCGCCGCCGGCGTCGCTGCTGGACAACACCCCGCTGGTGGGCCTGCTGCACCGCATGCTCGATTTGCCGCGCCTGGACGCGGCCATGTCGGACGGCCTGCTGCATGCGCTGGCGGTCACCGCCTCGTCCTACACGGCCGGCAACCACATCACTTTTTACCAGACCGCCGCCGACATCGCGCCCTGGGTACGCATGCAGCGCATCGCGCTGCAGGACCAGATCGGGGTCGAGCACCTGCTGGCGTCGTCGGCGATTCCCTTCATTTTCCCGGCGGTGCCGCTGTACCTGGGCAGCCACCGCGAATTTTGCGGCGACGGCTCGATGCGCCAGCTGGCGCCCATTTCGCCTGCAATCCACCTGGGCGCCTCCAAGGTGCTGGTGGTGGGCGCCGGGCGCCTGTCGGAGCCGACCCGCGATACGCCCGGCCAGGCGCGCTATCCGAGCCTGGCGCAGATCGCCGGCCACGCCATGTCCTCGATTTTTCTCGACAGCCTGGCGGTCGACATCGAGCGCCTGAACCGCATCAACCTGACGCTGTCGATGCTGCCGGAGGAATACCGTCATAAAATGCCGCTCAAACCGGTGGAGCTGCTGGTGATCGCGCCGTCCGAACGGCTCGACGTCATCGCCAGCCGCCACACGGCCAGCCTGCCGGCGCCGATCCGCACCATGCTCTCGGGGATCGGCGCGACCGAGGCGCGCGGATCGGCGCTGGCGTCGTACCTGCTGTTCGAGTCGAGCTACACCTGTGAACTGATCCAGCTCGGCCAGCGCGACACCCATGCGCGCCGCGCCGATGTCCTGACTTTTTTTGGCTCCTGAGCCGCGCGTGCCGTAACCGCCATGGAGAACTTCATGAAAGCACTGATTGTTGACGACGACGTTGTCTCGCGCATCGCGCTGATGGACCTGCTGTCCGTGTACGGCATTTTCGACCCGGTCGAAGCGGAAGACGGCGCCGCGGCCTGGAGCCTGATGCAGGAGGGCCTGCATCCGGTGATCTGCTTTTGCGACGTGCGCATGCCGCGCATGTCGGGCATCGCCCTGCTCGAGCGCATGAAGGGCGATCCGAACCTGGCCGACGTGCCGTTCGTGCTGGTCTCGTCGGCGTCCGACCGCGACACGGTGCTGCAGGCGGTGACGCTGGGCGCGGTCGGCTACATACTGAAACCGCTGCACGCGGCCGAAGCGCGCGCGCATCTCGAAAAAATCTTCCGCATCACGCTCGACAAGCTGGCCGAGGACCCGGGCACCACCATGAAACGCCTGAACATCGGGCCGGACCGGCTGGGCGCCTACCTGGCCGCATTCGGCGAACAGCTGCTCACCGGACGCGCCGACATCGTGGCGCTGCTCGACGCCGGGGAGGGCGCCGACGCGCGCCTGCGCATCGATTCGGTGCACACCGGCTGCATGACGCTCGGCCTGTGGCACGTCGCGTCCCAGCTCGATACGGCGCGCCGCGGCCTGCCCGACGCGCGCAATGTGGCCGTGGTGCTGGCCGAGGTGAGCGAATCGGTGCGCCGCCAGCTGATCCGCCTGCGCGCCGGCGCGGCCGATGGCGAAGGAGCGCTTGCCTGAACCCGATCCGACTCATTGCGCTGTTCCTCCTGCTGTGCTGCCTGCCATACGCGGGCAGCCAGGCCGCGCCCGCGCGCACCTTGCGCTTCGAGCACCTGAGCGTGGAGCAGGGCCTGGCCCAGGAATCGGTGCTGGCGGTGGCCCAGGATGCCGAGGGTTTCATGTGGTTCGGCAGCCAGGGCGGCCTGTCGCGCTTCGACGGCTACCGCGTCACCACCTACCGCAACGTGGTCAGCAACCCGCGCAGCCTGGTCAACAACTGGGTGCGCGTGCTGCATGTGGACCAGGCGGGCCGCCTGTGGATCGGCACCGACGGCGGCCTTGACCGCTTCGATCCGGCCACCCAGACCTTCACCCATTACGCGCCGGACGAACCGGTCAAGCGCGGCAACGGCAACCGGCATGTGCGCGCCATCGCCGGCGACGGCCGCCAGGGACTGTGGCTGGGCACCAGCGACGGCTTGCAGCACTTCGACATGGTCAGCGGCAAATTCAAGGTCTGGCACCATGTGCCGGGCGACCCGGGCAGCCTGGCCGACGACCAGGTCAACGCGCTGGCGGTCGATGCCGGCGGGCGCGTGTGGGTCGGCACCTCGTCCGGCGTGGACAGTCTGGCGATCGGGGCGCGCGCTTTCGAGCACCATCCGGCGCCCGGGACCGACCACAAACACAATATGGTGCAGGCGCTGCTGGTCGACACCGAGCAGACCCTGTGGATCGGCACCCTGGGTGGCCTGGAGACCTGGAAGATCGGCAGCGCCGCCTCGCAGCGGCGCCGACTGGGGGTGTCCGACGGCCTGCGCTCGGGCTACATCACCACCTTGTACCAGGACCAGGACCGCAATGTCTGGGTCGGCAGCCATACCGACGGCCTGTATCGCTGGCAGCCGGCCACGCGCCGCTTCGCCAACTACCGCCATCTGCCGGGCGACAAGCACAGCGTGGCCGACAACCAGATTTCGGCCATGTACCGCGACCGTGTCGGCACCTTCTGGGTCGGTACCTGGTATGCGGGCGTGAGCCGGGTCGACTTGAACAGCGGCGGCTTCGCGCGCATTGCGCGCCACGCCGAGATACCCGATACCCTGTCCGACAACAAGGTGCGCGCGCTTGCCGCCGCTCCCGGGGGCGACCTGTGGATCGGCGCCAACAGCGGCTTGAACCGGCTCGATCCCGAAACCGGCCAGGCGCGCCTGTACCGGCACGACCCGGATAATCCCAACAGCCTGGCCGGCATTCCGGCCAGCGCGCTGGCGCACGACCGCGACGGCATGCTGTGGATCGGCAGCCATTCGGGCGTGGCGCGGTTCGATCCGGCCAGCGGCAATTTCTCGCGCCAGTCCTTCGCCGAGGGCGACCCGGACGGCAACCATATCCGCGGCATGCTCTCGGACCGCGCGGGCGTGATGTGGATCGCTTCGCGCGGCGGCTTGCACCGGCTCGACCCGGCCACGCGCGCCGTCGTCACCTACCGCCACGACGCCGCCGACAGTTCCAGCCTGGCCGACAACGTGGTGCGCCCGCTGCTCGAAGACCGCCGCGGCCAGCTGTGGATCGGCACCTTCGATGGCCTCGACATGCTCGATCGCGCCAGCGGCAAGTTCCGCCACTTCCGCCACGATCCGGCCAACCCGGCCAGCCTCAGTCACGACGAGGTGCACTATCTGCATGAAGACCGGAAGGGCACCCTGTGGGTCGGCACCGCGGCCGGCTTGAACAAGATGAGCATCGGCGCCGGCGGCGCGGTGAGCTTTCGCCGCTACACGGCGGCCGATGGCCTGGCCGACGACGCCATTGCCGCCATCCTGGAGGACGAGGAAGGCAAACTCTGGATTAGCACGAACACCGGCATTTCGCGCTTCGATCCCCTGACCGGCACCTTCCGCAACTACAGCGCCGGCGACGGCACCATCGAAGGCGCCTACTTCGACGGCTCGGCGCTGCGCGCGCCGGACGGCACCATGTACTTCGGCGGCTTCAATGGCGTGACCGCCTTTAATCCAAAAGCCATCAGCGACAACCGGATCGCCCCGCGCGCGGTCATCACGGGCTTCCAGATCTTCAACCGGCCGGCCGCGCTGGCGCGTCCGGGCCTGTTCAAGGGGCCGATCGAGTCGACCCGCGCGGTCACGTTGGCGGCGGCCGATTCGGTGTTTTCGCTGGAGTTCGCGGCCCTGCATTACGCGGCGCCCCAGCGCAACCTGTTTTCGTACCGGCTCGATGGCTTCGACCAGAACTGGGTCAGCACCGACGCCAGCCGCCGCTTCGCCACCTACACCAACCTCGATCCGGGCACCTACACCTTCCGCGTGCGCGCCGCCAACAAGGATGGCGTGTGGAGCGACGAGGGCGCCACGATGGCCATCACGATCCTGCCGCCGGTCTGGAAAACCTGGTGGTTCCGCACCCTGTCGGTGCTGCTGGTGCTGGGCAGCGCTTACTGGGCCTATCGCGCGCGCCTGTCCGGCCTGCGGCGCCAGAAGGAGATGCTGGAAACCCAGGTGGCCGCGCGCACCGAGGAAATCGAGCAGCAGAACCGCCTGCTGGAACGCCAGAAACGCGAGCTCGAAGCGCAGCGCCTCGACGCCGACAACCAGCGCGCCGAAGCCGAGCAGCGCCGCTTCGACGCCGAACGCCAGAAGGAAGAAGTCGAGCGCCAGAAAGAGAACGTCGAACTGGCGCACCGGAATATCTCGGTGCTCTCCGAGATCGGGCGCGAGCTGACCGCCACGCTCGACATGGAAACCATCATGAGCACCGTGTACCGCCACGTGCACCACCTGATGGATGCGCGTATCTTCGGCATCGGCTTTTATCGCGAAGACATCGGCGTGATCGAGTTCCCGTTCGCGATGGACCAGGGCGTGCGCAGCGAGGTCTACACCCGCCCGCTGGACGATCCGCACCAGTTCGCGGTGTGGTGCCTGAAGCACCGGCGCGAAGTGTTCATCAACGATCTGGAGGCCGAATATCACCGCTACCTGGACGCGGAGCAGAGCGCGGTGCCGATCCCGCCGCTGCGCCTGGACGGCAGTCCGCGCTCGCTGCCGGTGGCGATGATGTACGTGCCGCTGATCGTCAAGGAACGCATGATGGGCGTGCTGTGCGTGCAGAGCGTGGAGCTCAATGCCTACCACCGCGTGCATCTGGACATGCTCAAGACGCTGGCCGCGCACGCGGCGGTGGCGCTCGACAATGCGCGCGCCTACCGCGAGCTGGAAGAAACCCAGGCGCGCCTGGTGGAGCAGGAGCGCC
Source organism: Massilia pseudoviolaceinigra (assembly GCF_030846505.1). Lineage (NCBI taxonomy): Bacteria > Pseudomonadati > Pseudomonadota > Betaproteobacteria > Burkholderiales > Oxalobacteraceae > Massilia > Massilia pseudoviolaceinigra. The sequence goes on from NZ_JAVCWL010000003.1 coordinate 85,405, forward strand.
AGGTGCGCCTGAACACCGACGAACTGGCGCTGGCCAACCGCGCGCTCCAGGAAAACGATGAGCGATTGCGCCTGGCCAAGCAGAAGGCGGAAGACGCCACGCGCCAGAAGTCCGAATTCCTGGCCAATATGAGCCACGAGATGCGCACCCCGCTGGCGGGCGTGATCGGCATGCTCGGGTTCGCGCTGCGCGACGGCCAGCTGCAGGAAAACACGCGCGAACAGATCCTGCGCGGCCAGGCCAACGCGCAGTCGCTGCTGACCATCATTAACGACCTGCTCGATTTTTCCAAGATCGAGGCGGGCAAGCTGACCATCGAGAACATCGATTTCGCGCTCACCGCCGCCGTCGAAAACGTGGTCAGCCTGTTCGAGGAGCAGGCCGCGGCGCAAAGCGTGGGCTTCAACGTGGCGCTGGCCGAGGACTTGCCGCGCTTCGTGGTGGGCGACCCGACCCGCCTGCGCCAGGTGCTGGTCAACCTGGTCGGCAATGCCTTCAAGTTCACCAACAACGGCGCGGTGCGGCTGGCGGTGGAACGCGCGGCCCCCCTTGACGGCAGCGCGCCGGGCGTAAACACCATCCGTTTTTCGGTGAGCGACACCGGCATCGGCATTGCGCCGGATGCGCTCGAACGGCTGTTCCAGAAGTTCGAACAGGCCGACAGCACCACCACGCGCCGCTACGGCGGCACCGGGCTGGGGCTGGCGATTTGCCGCCAGCTGGTCGACCTGATGGGCGGGTCCATCAGCGTCGACAGCACCGAAGGCGTGGGCAGCACCTTCAGCGTGCTGCTGCCGCTGGCCGACGGCGTGGCCCCGCCGATGGTGCCGCACGTGCCGCGCGAACCGCACAGCCACCGCCTGAAGGTGCTGTGCGCGGAAGACTTCCCGACCAACCAGATCATCATCCGCATGATGCTTGAAGACCTGGGGCACAAGGTCGACATCGCCGACAATGGCTTGCTGGCGGTGGCGGCGTGCGCGCGCACGCGCTACGACCTGATTCTGATGGATGGACGCATGCCCGAGATGGACGGCGCCAGCGCCACGCGCCTGATCCGCGCCGGCGGGCCGCCGGAGGCGCCGGTGCGCGACCAGGAGCTGATGATCGTGGCGCTGACCGCCAACGCCAGCGAGGAAGACCGCAGCCGCTACCTGGCCTGCGGCATGGACGACTTCCTGACCAAGCCGATCGACGAAGCGGCCCTGCATCATCACCTGAGCCGGGCCATCGAACGCCAGCTCCAGCGCGGCATCGCCCTGGCGCCGATGCCGCAGGCGCGCGTGGAACGAGCGCCCACCACGGCCGAACTGGACGCCATGTTCGGCGTCGATACCGGCCCGGCGCCGCTGGCGGGACCGGCCGCCCACAATGCCGGGCGCCGCGCCAGCGACCTGAAAGCGCGCATGCGGGCCGCCTTTGCCAGCGACCTGCCGAGCCGCCGCGCCGACCTGGAAGAAGCCCTCGTCACGCACGATGCCGAGACGGCCGGGCGCCTGCTGCACGGCTTCAAGGGCAGCTCCTCGTACCTGGAGGCGACCGAACTGCATCAGCTGTCGGGCGAGATGGAAGAAGCGGCCGACGCGCGCCGCTGGGACTTGATCGCCGTGGCTATGCCGCGCCTGCGCGAACTGCTGTCCGCCTACGACAGCGCGGGACCGCTCAAGCGCTGACCCGCTATGCATATGCTGTAATATTGGCGTATAAGCTAGAGGTATTAGCCGAAGGAATGAGTTGGACAGGCGTGTTTTGTGGCGTTACTGCGTACGGAGGGTGGCCAAATGAAGGTTCTGGTGGTGGATGACGACATCGTATCGCGCATGGTGCTGATGCACCTGATCGACTCCTGCGGCCAATTCGAGATCCTCGAAGCGGAAGACGGCGCCGACGCCTGGAACCAGCTCGAACAGGGCTTGCGCCCGGCGATCTGTTTTTGCGACCTGCGCATGCCGCGCCTGTCCGGCATGGACCTGCTGCAGCGCGTGCGCGCCGACGGCGCCCTGGGCGCGATGCCCTTCGTGCTGGTGTCCTCGGCCACCGACCGCGACACGTTCGACCAGGCCAGCGGCCTTGGCGCGTCGGGCTATATCGTCAAGCCGTTCCAGGGCGAGCAGGTGCGCGAGCACATGGCCGGCCTGACCGGCAGCGATCCGATCGCGGTGGCGCCGCGCGCCGAAAAGGTGCAGGCTACGCTGCTGCGCCTCGGGATCGGCGCCGAGCGCCTGATGATCTACCTGGGCGGCCTGCAGTCGCAGGTGGCGGCGGCCGGCACCGACATCGCCGACCTGCTCGAACGCGGCGACCATGGCGCGGCCCATGTGCGCATCGACCGCCTGCATGCCGGCTGCATGACGCTGGGGCTGAACGGCGCGGCCGACACGCTCAAGACGCTGCCCCCCGGGGAGCTCGATGGCGCCCAGGTCAAGCTGGCGCTGGCCGAGGTGGTGCGCTCGGCAATGCACCAGAGCGAAGCGCTCAAACGCCAGGGAAGCGCTTCCTGACGCAGTCATGCGAAAGCGCTTGATGTTGTGATAGTTTAAGTCTAAAGTATCCGTCGGGTGAACCACTGACACTTTTTTCGGGGCGACCATGACACGCTTGACCGCATCGCTACTGAGCGCCTCGGCCTACCAGGACGGCTTTGCGCGCGAACTCCTGCCGCCACCGGCCCAGTGGCCCGAGTTTTTATTCGACCTGCCCGAGCTGGATTATCCGCAGCGCGTCAACTGCGCCGCCGAACTGCTCGACGCGGCGGTCGAGCGTGGGGCGGGAGGGCGCATCGCCATCGTCGGCGAGCGCGAAAGCTGGACCTACGCGGAACTGCAGCGCCGGGTCGACCGCATCGCCCACGTGCTGCGCGCCGACCTGGGACTGGTCACCGGCAACCGCGTGCTGCTGCGCGGCGCGAACAACCCGATGATGGCGGCCTGCCTGCTGGCCGTGCTCAAGGCCGGCCTGATCGCCGTGCCCACCATGCCGCTGCTGCGCGCGCGCGAACTGACCGCCATCGTCGACAAGGCCAGCGTGGACGCGGTGCTGTGCGCGGCCAGCCTGCGCGGCGAGATCGACGCCATCGCAGCGTTGCCGCGCCATGTGGTGACGTTCAACGATCCCGACAACCCCGCCTCGCTGGAAGCCATGATGGCGCGCCATCCGGTGCCGTTCGCGGCGCACGCCTGCGCCGCCGACGACGTGTGCCTGATCAGTTTTACCTCGGGCACCACCGGCATCCCCAAGGGGACCATGCATTTTCACCGCGACGTGCTGGCCATCTGCGACTGTTTTCCGCGCCATACGCTGGCCGCGGCCGAAACCGACGTCTTCATCGGCACGCCGCCGCTGGCGTTCACTTTCGGGCTGGGCGGGCTCCTGCTGTTTCCGATGCGGGTCGGCGCCGCCGGCGTGCTGCTTGAAAAACTCACGCCCGACACGCTGCTGGCCGCCATTGAAAAATATCGCGCCACAGTGTGCTTTACCGCGCCCACCTTCTATCGCCAGATGGCGCCGCTGGCGGCGAACTACGATGTATCGAGCCTGACACGCACGGTGTCGGCCGGCGAAGCGCTGCCGCTGGCCACGCGCGAAGCCTGGCAGGCTGCCACCGGCCTGCGCATGATCGACGGCATTGGCGCGACCGAGCTGCTGCACATCTTCATTTCGGCGGCGGGCGACGCGATCCGGCCAGGGGCGACCGGCAAGCCGGTACCGGGTTACCAGGCCTGCATTCTCGATGCGAACGGCCAGCAGGTGGGGCCGGGCGTGATCGGCCGCCTGGCGGTGAAGGGGCCGACCGGGTGCCGCTACCTGGCCGACGAGCGCCAGAAGGATTACGTGCTCGGTGGCTGGAACCTCACCGGCGACGCCTATGAAATGGACGCCGACGGTTATTTCTACTATCGTTCGCGCACCGACGACATGATCATCTCGGCCGGCTACAACATCGCCGGCGCCGAAGTCGAAGAGGTGCTGCTGCGCCATGAAGCGGTGGCCGAATGCGGCGTGATCGGGCGGGCATGCGAGGAGCGCGGCCAGGTGGTGGAAGCGCACGTGGTGCTTCAACCGGGCTTCGAGCCGACCGAGGCGCTGGCCGCCCAGTTGCAGGACTTCGTCAAACTGCAGATCGCTCCCTATAAATATCCCCGCTCGCTCAGGTTCATCGACAAACTGCCGCGTACCGAAACCGGCAAGCTGCAGCGCTTCAAGCTGCGCGCTACCTAAACCGAAGACGAACCTCATGAATATTGTGTGCATCGGCGGCGGCCCCGCCGGACTGTATTTCAGCCTGCTGATGAAAAAGCAGGACCCGTCCCACCAGATCACCGTCGTCGAACGCAATCGCCCTTACGATACCTTCGGCTGGGGCGTGGTGTTTTCCGACCAGACGCTGGGCAACCTGGTGGGCGCCGATGAGCAGAGCGCGCGCGCCATTTCGCAGTCGTTCAATCACTGGGACGACATCGACATCTTCTTCAGGGGCGAGAAAGTCACTTCGGGCGGGCATGGTTTCTGCGGCATCGGGCGCAAGCGCCTGCTCAATATCCTGCAGCAGCGCTGCGAGGAACTGGGTGTGCAGCTGGTGTTCGAGAACGAGGTCGAGGACGACCAGGCGCTGGCGGGCAAGTACGGCGCCGACCTGGTGATCGCCTCTGACGGCTTGAACAGCCGTACCCGCAAGCGCTACGCCGGGACCTATCGACCCGAGATCGAGGCGCGCCGCTGCCGCTTCGTGTGGCTTGGCACGCGCAAGAAGTTCGATGCGTTCACGTTCGCCTTCACGGAGACGGAGCACGGCTGGTTCCAGGCGCATATTTATCAGTACGATGGCGACACCTCGACCTTCATTGTCGAAACGCCGGAAGAGGTGTGGCGCCGCGCCGGACTTGACCAGATGACGCAGGAAGAGGGCATCGCGTACTGCGAGCGCCTGTTCGCCGATCAGCTGGACGGGCATGCGCTGATGTCGAACTCGCCCCATCTGCGCGGTTCCGCCATGTGGATCACTTTCCCGCGCGTGGTGTGCGCGCAGTGGGTGCACTGGAGCATGGTGGGATCGACCCGGGTCCCGGTGGTGCTGATGGGCGATGCGGCCCATTCGGCGCATTACTCGATCGGTTCGGGAACCAAGCTGGCGCTGGAAGACGCGATCGAGCTGGCGCGCTGTTTCGGCACGCACGCGGATGCGGCGCAGGCGCTGGCGGAGTACCAGGAAGTGCGCGCGGTCGAGGTGCTCAAGCTGCAAAGCGCGGCGCGCAATTCGATGGAATGGTTCGAGAACGTGGAGCGCTACACCGCCATGGAGGCGCCGCAGTTCGCGTACTCGATGCTCACGCGCAGCCAGCGCCTGTCGCACGAAAACCTGCGCCTGCGCGACCCTGATTACATCGCCGGCTTCGAAACCTGGATTGCACGGCGCGCCTGCGAGCAGGCCGGCCTGGTGCCGCCGGCCGGCGCGCGCGTGCTGCCGATGCTCACGCCCTTCAAGCTGCGCGGCGTCACGCTGAAAAACCGCATCGTGGTCTCGCCCATGGCGCAGTACTCGGCGATTGACGGCGTGGCGGGCGACTATCATCTGGTGCACCTCGGAGCGCGCGCCCTGGGCGGCGCGGGCCTGGTGTTTGCCGAGATGACGTGCGTGTCGGCCGACGCGCGCATCACCCCAAGCTGCCCGGGCATGTACGCGCCCGGTCACACGGCGGCGTGGAAGCGCATCGTCGACTTCGTGCATGCCAGTTCGGACGCCAAGATCGCGCTGCAACTGGGCCATGCGGGTCCGAAAGGATCGACCAGGGCCATGTGGGACGGGATCGACCAGCCGCTCGAGAGCGGCAACTGGCCGCTCGTGGCCGCGTCGAGCGAACAGTATCTGGAGGGCGTATCGCAGACCGCGCGCGCCGCCACGTTCGATGACATGGACCGCATTGAAGCCGATTTCGTGCGCGCCACGCGCGCGGCCGCCGAAGCGGGCTTCGACTGGCTGGAGCTGCATTGCGCGCACGGCTATCTGCTGTCGTCCTTCATTTCGCCGCTGACCAACCGGCGCGATGACGCATTCGGGGGATGCCTGGAAAACCGCTGCCGCTATCCGCTGCGGGTGTTTCGCGCGATGCGCGCCGCATGGCCGGTGGACCGGCCGATCAGCGTACGCATTTCCGCGCACGACTGGGTCGATGGCGGCATCACGCCCGACGATGCGGTGCGGATCGCGCGCCTGTTCAAGGAGGCCGGCGCCGACATGATCGACTGCTCGTCGGGGCAGGTCAGCAAGCGCGAAAAGCCGGTGTACGGGCGCATGTTCCAGACCCCTTTCGCCGACCGCGTGCGCAACGAGGCGAAGATTCCGACGATCGCGGTCGGCTCGATTTTCGAGGCCGATCACGCCAACAGCATCATCGCGGCCGGCCGCGCCGATCTGTGCGCGGTGGGGCGGCCGCACCTTGCCAATGCGGCGTGGACGCTGACCGAGGCGGCGCGCATCGGCTTTTCGGCGATCGACTGGCCGAAGCAGTACCGGCCGGCCAAGCTGCAGCTGGAGCGCAACCTGGAACGCGAACGCCAGCTGGCCGCCGCGGGCGCAGGTATGAGCCCGCAGCAGGTCGCAGCCAGATTGCTGGAGGGCTGATGGACGAGCTCACGCCGCACAACGACGGCACGGCGCTGGACCTGGCCAGCCGCCTGACGCAGGATCATCATCAATCGCTCAAGCTGTGGCTGCGCATGCTTTCGTGCACGGTGCGCATCGAGAACGAGATTCGCAGCCGCCTGCGCACGACGTTCGACATCACCTTGCCGCGTTTCGACCTGATGGCGCAGCTGGAGCGCCATCCGGACGGGCTGCGCATGGGCGAGCTGTCCAGGCGCATGATGGTCACCGGCGGCAATATCACCGGCATCACCGACCAGCTGGAGCAGGAAGCGCTGGTGGTGCGCGTGCCCGACCCCAGGGACCGGCGCGCCTACAGTGTCAAGCTGACGCGCGAGGGCCACATGGCGTTCGCCAAAATGGCGGTGGTGCACGAAGAGTGGATCGCCGACCTGCTCAAGGATATCTCGCCCGACGACAAAGGGCAGCTCATCGCGCTGCTCTCGCAAATGAAACAGCATCTCCAATAAGGAATCCCATGCGTTACCTACCAGGCCAGGCGCAGCAATTGCCCGGCAACCGCAGCGCGCTGGCGTCGTACCAGGCCAGCCACTTTCGTTTCGAGGTCGAGGGCGCCGTCGCGACCTTGACCCTCAACCGGCCCGAGCGCAAAAACCCGCTCACGTTCGACTCCTACGCAGAGCTGCGCGACCTGTTTCGCGCGCTGGCATATGCCGACGATGTGAAGGCGGTGGTCATCACCGGCGCGGGCGAGAATTTTTGCTCGGGCGGCGATGTGCACGACATCATCGGTCCCTTGACCCAGCTCGACATGCCCGGCCTGCTGGCCTTTACGCGCATGACGGGCGATCTGGTCAAGGCGATGCGGGCCTGCCCGCAGCCGGTGATCAGCGCGGTCGATGGCATCTGCGCGGGCGCCGGCGCGATCCTGGCGCTGTCGTCGGACATGCGGCTGGGGACCGCGCGCAGCAAGACGGCGTTTCTGTTCACCCGCGTTGGCCTGGCCGGTTGCGACATGGGCGCGTGCGCGCTGCTGCCGCGCGTGATCGGGCAGGGGCGCGCCGCCGAACTGCTGTACACGGGCCGCTCGATGTCGGGCAGCGAAGCGGAGCGCTGGGGCTTTTTCAACAGTATCAGCGAGCCGGAAACGCTGCTGGCCGACGCCCGGGCGCTGGCCGCATCGCTCGCTTCCGGGCCCACTTTTGCGCATGGCATGACCAAGAAAATGCTGCAGCAGGAATGGAACATGGGCGTCGATGAAGCCATCGAGGCGGAAGCGCAGGCGCAGGCAATCTGCATGGCGACCAACGACTTCCATCGCGCCTATCACGCGTTCGTGGCCAAGCAGCGGCCTGTGTTCGAGGGGGACTGACATGGCCGACAAAACGTATCTGGAGTGGCCGTTTTTTAACGCCGGACACGCCGCGCTGGAACAGGCACTGGACACGTGGGCGAGCGCCAATCTGGCGCCCACGCACGGGCGGGAGGTCGATGGCGCCTGCCGCGCGCTGGTGCGCCAGCTGGGTGAGGGCGGCTGGCTTGATCATGCTGTCGGCGCCATCGACACGCGCGCCATTTGCGTGATCCGCGAAACGCTGGCGCGCCACGATGGCCTGGCCGATTTCGCGTTCGCCATGCAGGGGCTGGGATCGGGCGCGATTTCGCTGTTCGGCAGCGCCGCCAACAAGGAGCGTTACCTGCCGCGCGTGGCGCGCGGCGAGGCGATTGCGGCGTTTGCGCTGTCCGAGCCGCAGGCCGGGTCGGACGTGGCGGCGATGCAGTGCGCGGCCGTGCGTGACGGCGACGACTACGTGCTCGATGGCGAGAAGACCTGGATTTCCAACGGCGGCATCGCCGACTTTTACGTGGTGTTCGCGCGCACCGGCGAGGCGCCCGGGGCGCGTGGCATCAGCGCGTTTATCGTCGATGCGGACACGCGCGGGTTTTCGGTGGCCGAACGGATCGAGGTGATCGCCCCGCATCCGCTGGCGCGCCTGCGTTTCGATGGCTGCCGCGTCCCGAGCTCGCAGCGCCTGGGCGAGGCAGGGCAGGGCTTCAAGGTGGCGATGGCGACCCTGGACGTGTTCCGCACCTCGGTCGCGGCGGCGGCGCTGGGCTTTGCACGGCGCGCCTTCGACGAGGCGATCGCGCATGCCAGCACGCGCAAGATGTTCGGCCAGACCCTGGCCGATTTCCAGCTCACGCAGGCCAAGCTGGCGGAGATGGCGACCGGGATCGACGCTGCGGCGCTGCTCACGTACCGGGCCGCGTGGCAGCGCGACCAGGGCCGCAAGGTCACCAAGGAAGCGGCCATGGCCAAGATGACGGCGACCGAAACGGCGCAGAAAGTCATCGACGCCGCGCTGCAGATGTTCGGCGCGATGGGCGTGGTCAGCGAGCATCCGGTGGAGCGGCTGTACCGCGAAATCCGCGCGCTGCGCATTTATGAAGGCGCCACCGAGGTGCAGCAATTGATCATCGCGCGCGCGCTGCTGCGCGAAGCCGCGCCAGCGGTGGAAGGAAAGGCATAGCATGGAATTTCTACAACCGCCGGGCTGGGTGCGGGCACGCGGCTATTCGAATGGCGTGGCCGCCAGCGGGCGCACGGTGTGCGTGAGCGGCATGATCGGCTGGGACGGGCAGGGCGTGTTCCATACGGATGACTTCGCCGGACAGGTGCGCCAGGCGCTGCAGAACGTGGTCGATGTGCTGGCCGAGGGCGGTGCGCGGCCAGAGCACATCGTGCGCATGACCTGGTATGTGCTCGACAAGCATGAGTATCTGGGCGCGCACAAGGAAGTCGGCGCTGCGTATCGCGATGTGATCGGCCGGCATTTTCCGGCGATGACGGCGGTGCAGGTGGCTGGTCTGGTCGAGGACAGGGCGCGCGTGGAAATCGAGGTGACGGCCATTGTGCCGGCGTAGCTTGCCTGCCGCGGCGGGCGGGGCGCCGGAACGGATGCCAAACGTGCGCCCGTTACGGGTGATGGCGGGCCGCCGTATGATGCTTTGCCGCCGGCACAGCGCTGAGCTTTTGAAATTTTTTCGCTTTGTTCCCCTCGTCCGTACGTTGTCTGACTCACCTCAAGGCGCTCGTGGAATGCCCGATGACGGCACTCGCACAAGCCTACACTTGATGGCGCGGCGCGTGCCGTGCCAACCAGGGAAAGTCGATGAGCATGAATGCCGTGCCGAGCGGGCCGCCGGAACCTGACGACAATGGTGCGCCGGTTGCCGGCGGCGGCGGGCCGCCGTATGATGGCGACATGGACCGCCGCCTTACCGTGCTCGAAACGCGCTTTGACACCATCTTGCCGACCCTGGCTACCAAGGCGGACTTGGCCGGCCTGCGTCTGGATCTGAACGAAAAAACGGACAAGTTGCGTCTGGACCTGAACGAAAAAATGGACAAGTTGCGTCTGGACCTGAACGAAAAAATGGACAGATTGCGTTCGGATTTAGACGCTGCGTTGATGAGCACCGTGAAATGGTGCGCTGGTATCGCCTTAACGCTGTTTGCCGGCATGGCCGGCCAAGGTCTGTATCTGGGAACCCAGATCAATAAGCTCGCTGCGCGCCTGCCTCCAGCCTCTCCCGTGGCGCCGGGACCGGACCGGCCGGCGGCATCACCCACGCGGGCGGTACCTCCTGCGCCGCCCCAGCCGGGGCCCGCAGCGGAACCCGGCTAAACAGCGCCGATTGCGTTGCCACGCGCGGCCCGGTGTGAGCCGGGGCATGCTCCTGCGGCGTTATTGGCATTTCCGGCAAGCTGACGTTCGCGTGGCGCCCGCGCCTGGCGCTGCGGCACTGACACCGTCACCCGTATTGCCGCATCCACCCTCTCTACAGTGCTGACACCAATTTTTCATCAACCATGCCAATGGCGCCGAACTTTTGCGTTGTCACGCACTCTGACCAGTATCCGGGCACGATCACCCATCATTCTGCGGGGAAACAATGGACCAGCAACAAGCCAGGCAGCACGCGGCACGTTTCATCGACCAGTTGCGCCATCTTGAAGACGGCGGTCCATCCGCGGCCGATGCGCTGGCCAGACTGTTTGCCGACAATGCGCATCTGCGCAATCCCATCGCCGACCATGCGGGCCGCGAGCAGATCGCCGCCTTCTGGCGTAGCTACCGCGCCAGCTTCGGCACGGTGCGCTCCGCGTTCTCCCACATCACCACCGCCGACGCCTGCGCAGGCCTGTTCTGGCGCTCGGCCGGCACCGGTCCGCACGGCCAGCCGGTCGAGTACGAAGGCGTCACCCTGCTCGAATTCGACGATGCCGGGCAAATTACCCGTTTCCACGGCTATTTCGACAGCCGGCAAGTCCGGATCGAAGCACCGGCGCACTAACAGCAGGCGGGTTGCGCCACGGCCGGCGCGGGCATGACCGCGCGGGATCGACGGGGCGGCATGGCGACAGAGAGCGATACAGAGCGATACAGAGCGATACAGAGCGATACAGAGCGATATATAGCGACTGAGCGGGAGCGGCAATGGACACGGTGGCAGGGATCGACGCGATACTGTTTTCAAGAATCCAGTTCGGGTTCACGATCGCGTTTCATATTGTATTCCCAGCCTTTACGATCGGGCTGTCGGCCTTTATCGCCACCCTCGAAGTGCTGTGGCTGCGCACCAAGAAAACGCATTACCACACGCTGGCGCGCTTCTGGACCAAGATATTCGCGGTGTCGTTCGCCATGGGCGTGGTATCGGGCATCGTCATGGAATACCAGCTGGGCACCAACTGGAGCCGCTTCGCCCAGATCATCGGCAACACCCTGGGACCCCTGTTCAGCTACGAGGTGCTCACCGCCTTCTTTCTCGAAGCGAGCTTCCTCGGGATTATGCTGTTCGGCTGGAATCGCTTTCCGCCATGGCTGCACACGCTCGCCTGCATCGTGGTCGCGTTCGGGACGGCGCTGTCCGGGTTCTGGATTCTCTCGGCCAACAGCTGGATGCACACGCCGGCCGGGTTTGCGATGGAGCAGGGCATCACCTATCCCGTCAGCTGGTTCGACATCATCTTCAACCCCAGCTTTCCGTACCGCTTCACGCACATGATGATCGCCGCCTACCTGACGACCTCGCTGGTGGTCTGCGCGACCGGCGCCCGCTATGCGCTGGCCGGGCGCTTCATGCCGGAGGCGCGCACCATGCTGCATATGGGCCTGGGCATGCTGGCGGTGCTGGCGCCGCTGCAGGCGGTCGTGGGCGACCTGCATGGCCTGAACACCTTGCAATACCAGCCGGCCAAGGTCGCGGCGATCGAGGCGCACTGGGACGGTTCGCGGCCGGCTCCGCTGGTCCTGTTCGCCTGGCCCGACAGTGCCGCCGGCCGCAACCGGGCCGAAGTCGCGATACCGAACCTGGGCAGCCTGATCGTCACGCACGACTGGAACGGGCGCTTTCGCGGATTGCTCGACTTTCCCGCCGACCAGCGCCCGCCCGTGCTGCCCGTGTTTTTCATGTTCCGGCTGATGGTCGCGCTGGGCTTGCTGATGATTGCCATCGGCTGGGTTGGCGCCTGGCTGTGGTGGCGCAAGCGACTGATTGACGCGCGCTGGTTCCTGCGGCCGCTGGCGCGTGCCTGGCCGCTCGGCTTCATCGCCATCCTGGCCGGCTGGATGGTCACCGAAATCGGGCGCCAGCCCTGGATCGTGTACGGCGTGCTGCGTACCGCCCAGGCGGCGTCGCCCGTCACTGCCGCCCAGGTTGCCACGTCGCTGGCGCTGTTCGTGCTCGTGTATGTGGTCGTGTTTTCGGTTGGCGTGTGGTATATCGGCCGGATGATCGGCAGCGGGCCGCAGCCTGCGCTGCCGGGGCCGGACACCTTGCCCAACCGCCCGCTGGCGGGCGGCCAGCCGGCGCCGCCAGCGCAGCCGCAGGTGACGCCATGAGCGACCCGGCGTACCTGCTGCCCGTGATCCTGGCGCTGGTGCTGGGCGTGGCCTTGTCGATGTACGTCGTGCTCGACGGCTTCGACCTGGGCATCGGCATCCTGTTCCCTTTCTTTCGCGACGAATCGGCGCGCGATCAGATGATGAATTCGGTGGCGCCTTTCTGGGATGGCAACGAGACCTGGCTGGTACTCGGTGGCGTCACGCTATGGGCGGCGTTTCCCAAGGCTTTCGCCATCATCCTGCCGGCCATGTACCTGCCGGTGCTGGTGCTGCTGCTGGCATTGATTTTCCGCGGGGTGGCATTCGAGTTCCGTTGGGTGGCCAGGCATCATCAGCGCGTCTGGGATGGCGCTTTCGCCGCCGGCTCGACCTTGGCCGCGTTCGCGCAAGGCGTGATCCTGGGCGGCCTGCTGCAAGAGATCCGGGTGCGCGACGGCCAGTTCGCGGGCGCCCCTTTCGACTGGATGACCCCGTTCGCGATCATGTGCGGGCTGGGGCTGGTCAGCGGCTACGCGCTGCTGGGCGCGACCTGGCTGCTGATGAAGACCGAGGGCGAGGTCGAACGCAAGGTGCGCAGGATGGCGCCCGCCTTGCTGGCCGGGCTGCTGGGGTTCATCGTGCTGGTCAGCGTCTGGACGCCGCTGCAGATTCCCCGCATTGCGCAGCGCTGGTTCAGCGTACCGAACATCGTGTTCCTTTCCCTGGTGCCGGTGGCCACCGCGCTTTGCGCGTGGCTGTGCTGGCGCGGCATCCGCCACGGGCGCAGCGTGCTGGCGTTCGCGGCAGCGGTGGGCGTGTTCCTGCTGGCGATGGCGGGGCTGGTGCTGTCGAACATGCCTTACGTGGTGCCGCCCGTGCTCACGGTATGGCAGGCCGCGTCCCATCCGGCATCGCAGCTTTTCTATCTGGTGGGCGCGGCGATCCTGCTGCCGATGATACTGGCGTACACGGCGCTGGTGTTCTGGCTTTTCAGGGGCAAGATCAGGGCGGGGGAGGGCTATCACGCTTGAGCGGCGCGGGGCGCGCAAGGCGCTGGCGCGGACGTTTCTCAGCCGAAATGTGCGACAACTTTCAGGCTGAGCTTGTAGGCTGCGGCTTTCGGGCGGCCCGCAGCGAGCCGTACACCGCACTTGAAGGAGACCACATTTGGATATCCATGCCATCACTTCCCCGCTGGCCGGGATCGCCCCGGCCAACTGGCTGCTCGCCTTGGCCGTGGCCATCGCCAGCTATGTCATCATGCACGGCGCCGTCGTGCTGTTCCGCCGCCATCTCGCCAGGCTGAGCGAGCAGGGACGGGCCGACCGGCCCGCCGCCGAATTGCTCAAGGCCACCCTGGCGCGCACCAGCAAGCTGGCGCTGATCGTCACCGCGCTGCTGTTCGGGCTGACGGTGCTCGATCTCGGCGCGCCTTGGGACGACCGGGTGCGCCATCTGTGGTTCATCGCCCTTGGCGCCCAGCTGGCGCTGTATCTGGACCGCGCCCTGAGCGTCGGCGCGCAGCGCTACTTCCGCAGCCGCGCCAGCGCGCCGGACGCGCCCGCCACCGTGGCGAACACGCTCATGGTCTGGGTGCTGAAAACCGTGCTGTGGGTGGTGTTTTTGCTGGCCGTGCTGTCGAACGTGGGCATCGATGTATCGACCCTGGTGGCCAGCCTTGGGATTGGCGGCATAGCCGTCGCGCTGGCGGTGCAAAATGTGCTCGGCGACCTGTTCGCCTCGCTCTCGATTGCCGTCGACAAGCCGTTCGAGGTGGGCGACTCGATCAGCGTCGCCGGCTTTTCGGGCAATGTCGAACACGTGGGTCTGAAGACGACCCGCATCCGCTCCGACAGCGGCGAGCAGATCGTCATCGCCAACGCCGAACTGCTGAAAAACACGCTGCGCAACTTCAAGCGCATGTCGACCCGGCGCGTGCAGTTTTCGCTGCGCGCCAATCCGGCCACCACCACGGCCCAGGCAGCCCAGGTGCCGCCGGCCCTGCGCGCCATTATCGAAGCGCAGGAGGGCGTGCGCTACGACCGCGTGCACCTGAAAAGCGTGACCCAGGAAGCGCTCGAATTCGATGTCGTGTTCCATGTGCTCGATCCTTCCTACGGACGCTACATGGATATCCAGCAATCCATCCTGCTGGCGGCGATGGAGGCGTTCGAGCAACTGGGCGTGTCCACGGTCGGCGCGTCGCGCCATCTGCTGATCGAGCGCGTCGCGCGCCCCGGCAGCGCCAAACCGGCGGCGACCGTCAAGCCGGCAGCGGCGCTGCACAATATCGTGTCGACGCGCAAGCAGCCGGCCGGAATGTGAGTTTTGCAGCGGTAACGAAACGGCCTGGGTCGGCGTTTCCGCGCACAATGTCTCCAAGGAGGAATGTGCAATATGGATACCGCAGTCAGATTTCCCACTACGCCCAAGGCCATCCGGGCGCGCGCGCTCGAGCTGTCGGCCCGCATGAGCGTCGAGAAAGCCTTCCAGGCCATCGTGCGCAATTGCCTCGACCAGATCGAGGCCAACGAAACCGGCGTGATCAAGTACCACGATGTCGAGAGCCTGCACCAGATGCGGGTCGGCCTGCGCCGCCTGCGCTCGGCCCTGGGCATGTTCGACGAGGTGCTCAGCCTGCCCGTGGCGCTGCGCCAGGAGCTCGACTGGCTGGTCTCCCAGCTGGGGCCGGCGCGCGACTGGGATGTGCTGGCCGGGTCGACCTTGCCGCGCATCACCAATACGCTCGATACGGACGCGCCGCTGGTGCGGGTGCAGCATGCCGCCGCCGACAAAGCCATGGCCCTGCATGCGGCGGCCGGAGCGGCCATCGCGTCGGAGCGCTACCAGAACCTGATCGGCAATCTCGAGCGCTGGTTTGACGAGCGCGGCTGGCGCGCGATGCAGCTGCCTGCCGACAAGGTAAAGCTCAAGATGCGCATTGGCGACTTCGCCAGGGGCATTCTCGAAAAAGACCAGCAGCGTCTTATCAAGCGTGGCCGCAAACTGAAAGGCGCCGATCCCGAGGCACGCCACCGGGTGCGCATCGCCGCCAAGAAAACGCGCTATGCCGCCGAATTTTTCGCCTCGCTGTATCCGCGCAAAACCGTGCGGCCCTACGTCAAGGCGCTGGCCAGCTTGCAGGAGGAACTCGGCTTAATGAACGACGTCAGCGTGGCCGACGGCCTGCTCCGGCAGCTAAGTGAAGGCGACGAAGAGTTGAAGGACGGCACAGGGTTCCTGCGCGGCTACCTGGCTTCGCACCGCCGCCAGGGCGACGGCAAATTGCGCAAACTGTGGAAGCGTTTTGTACCTTTGCGCGCGCCGGGATAATAGATCGCTGCGGATGAGAATGTGGACATCGTACAAGGTGCGCTGAAAAAGACGTGGCTGGGCCAAAACCGCGTCGTCGGATACAATCGGATCATTATTTATTTTTAATTTAATGTGATCAGTGGCAATTCTCCCATGATCGCGATCCTCCGCCAAGTCGATGTCCTCTCCCGGCGCATCGACGCTTTGTGAAAGTGTTGATGCGCCCGTTCCCGATCGTCCTTACCGCTGTCTTGCTGGCCGGCTGTGCCTCGTCCGGTCCGGTTCAAACCGGCAAGGACACCTATATGATCGCTAAAACCAGCGGCGGCGGCATGTTTGTCTCGGGCGCCACGGTCAAGGCCGACCTGATCCAGGAGGGCGTGGCCTTCTGCACCAAAAACGGTAAAACGCTCGAACTGATCAGCGGCGAGGGCAAGAACGCCATTCCGTTCGCGCGTACCTCGTCGGCCGAGATCAGCTTCAAATGCGTCGGCGGATAAGCAAGCGGGCATTGCCTGCGACAGGACCGATCCGCTGAAGCCCAGCATGCCATGTACTGTCTCGACGTATCTGTCACTTGCCCATCGGGCGGACGCTAACTTGCATCACTGCCAATGGTTGGCTGCTCGCCGAAGGGGATGAAATGAATATCACACCAAGCTACCGTACTGCCGCGTTGGCCGGAGCATGGACCGCCATCGGCATGATCGGATTCGAGGCCGTGGACGCCGCAAATCCGGATTCCGTCCTTGGCCACAACCTGGTGTTTTTTGCGGGCTCTGCCGTGTTTCTCTTTGTGCCCGTGTTTTTCCTCGTGATTGGCCGCGATACTGGCTGTTTCAGCACTACCTGGTTCCTCGACCCGCAAGAACGTGCGGCGTACTGGGTCGTCACGAAAACGATGCTGGTCTGGTTTGCCAGCGTAGCGGTGGCAGGCTCCATCGGCGCGCTGGCCGGAAGCGGTCTGGGCTTGCAGTAGCCATGCGGCGCGCAGGCAGGCTGCCGCGCCCCTTGTCCGGGCGATGCTTATCGCCCCGAACAGACTGGTCCCTCCGACAAGAATCGAACTTGTATCCCACGCTTAGGAGGCATGTGCACTATCCATTGTGCTACGGAGAGGACGCTGCGATTCGGCGATCGGCGCCCGCCTGAGGCGGCCCGGTGTCGTGAATCGACGCAATTATAGCCGAGGATTGCGCCCTAAATGGCGGCAAATTGGGTGTCCTCTGTCCCAAGTCGGTACAATGCGTGCTTCATTCATTCATCTGGCCGGTTTTCCTGCCTGCGCACTTACCCTCTATGGCTGTCATTTCTCTCTCGTCGGCGCAACTTGCGTTCGGCCACGTCGCGTTGCTCGATCACGCGGAATTTTCCCTTGAAACCACGGAGCGCGTCGGCCTGATCGGGCGCAACGGCACCGGCAAGTCCTCGCTGCTGAAAACCATTTCGGGCAAATTCAAGCTCGATGATGGCTTGCTGGTCATGCAACAAGGCATCAAAATCGCCTATGTCGAGCAGGAACCGACCTTCGACCCGAGCATGTCGGTGTTCGATGCGGTTGCCGCCGGCATGGGTGGCCAGGCCGCCATGCTGGCCGAATACGAAGAGTTGACCGGCCAGTTCGGCCAGGGCGACGACGATGCGCTGATGGAACGCATGCACGAGCTGCAAGTCCAGCTCGACGCTACCGATGGCTGGAGCATGCAAAACAAGGTCGACACCACCCTCGACCGCCTCAGCCTGTCCGGCGATGCGCTCATGGGCACGCTGTCGGGCGGGATGCAAAAGCGCGTCGCGCTGGCCGTGGCGCTGGTCTCCGCGCCCGACGTGCTGCTGCTCGACGAGCCGACCAACCACCTCGACTTCCGCTCGATCCTGTGGCTGGAAAGCCTGTTGCGCGACTTCAAGGGCTCGGTCCTGTTCATCACCCACGATCGTAGCTTCCTCGATAACGTCGCCACCCGCATCATCGAACTCGACCGCGGCAAGCTGCTGTCGTATCCGGGCAATTTCAGCGCCTACCAGACGCGCAAGGCCGAACAGCTGGAAATCGAAGAAGTCGAAGCGGCCAAGTTCGATAAATTCCTGGCCCAGGAAGAAGTCTGGATCCGCAAGGGCGTCAAGGCGCGCCGCGTGCGCGACGAAGGCCGCGTGCGCCGCCTGGAAGCGCTGCGCCTGCTGCGCGCCGCGCGCCGCGACCAGCAGGGCCAGGTCAAGCTCGAAGTGTCGTCGGGCGAGCGCTCGGGCAAGATCGTGGCGGACCTGGAAAACGTCAACAAGGCGTACGGCGACAAAGTCATCGTCAGCAACTTCAGCGGCACCATCTTGCGTGGCGACAAGGTCGGCCTGATCGGCGCCAACGGCGCAGGCAAGACCACCTTGCTGAAAATGATCCTTGGCGAAGAGCAAGCCGACAGCGGCACCGTGCGTCTTGGCACCAAGCTGCAGGTCGCGTACTTCGACCAGATGCGCGCCCAGCTCAATGAAGAAGCCAATCTGATGGAAACCATCGCCCCGGGCAGCGACTGGGTCGAGATCAATGGCGCGCGCAAGCACGTCATGACCTACCTGAACGACTTCCTGTTCGCGCCGGAACGGGCCCGTTCGCCGGTCAAGTCGCTCTCCGGCGGCGAGCGCAACCGCCTGCTGCTGGCGCGCCTGTTCGCCAAGCCGGCCAACTGCCTGGTGCTCGATGAGCCGACCAACGATCTGGACATCGATACCCTCGAACTGCTCGAAGAGTTGTTGGAAGACTACACCGGCACCGTGTTCCTGGTCAGCCACGATCGTACCTTCCTCGACAATGTCGTGACCCAGGTGATCGTGGCCGAAGGCGAGGGCAACTGGCGCGAATTCGTGGGTGGCTATTCCGACTGGGAACGCGTGAAAGGCCAGATCCAGGCCCAGAGCAGCGCCGCCGCGCCGAAAGCCGTTGTTAAAACTCCTACAACATCTGCTGGTGTTCCTGTTGCCAAAAAGGTAAAATTGAGTAACAAGGAACAGCGCGAGCTCGAAGAGCTGCCATTATTGATAGCCAGCCTGGAGGACGAGCAATCGGCCATCACGCAGCAACTCAATGCACCGGACTTTTACAGGACCAACCCGGCCGATGCCAAGCGCCTCAATACGCGCTTTGCCGAAATCGATCAGCTTCTGAGCGATGCGCTGGAAAAGTGGGAACTGATCGAAGCCCGTTCAAAGGGATGATCACCATAGATTAAACAGGAGCAGGCAGTTGCCTGGCAGATGAAGAACCATGTCCGAACGCAATGAACAACCCGACCTGACGGCGCCTGCCGCTGCCAACGTTCCGATGTTCAGTCGCTCGGCCTGGGCCCGCATCCTGCCGTTCCTGGTCTATATCTTCTTCATCATCGCGGTCGATGTCCTGACCCGCCTGGGCTTCGACGCCCAGGCGCTGCGCTGGATGTACGCCCTCAAGATCGGCGCCGTCCTGGCCACCCTGGCCTGGTTCTGGCGCGATTACACCGAACTGCATGCCTGGCGCCTGGGCGCGCTGGCCAGTGCCGTGGCCGTCGTCACCGGCGTGGTGGTGCTGGTGCTGTGGGTCAGCCTGAACGCCGACTGGATGGTGATTGGCGCGCCCGAGGGCTTCAATCCCACCACCGGCGGCCAGATCGACTGGCTGATGGTGGCCGTGCGCATCGCCGGCGCCGCCCTGGTCGTGCCCGTCATGGAAGAACTGTTCTGGCGCTCTTTCCTGATGCGCTGGATCGATTCCGATCATTTCGAGTCGCTTGATCCAGCACAAATAAGCCTCAAAAGTTTTGTGATCGGCGTCGTCCTGTTTGGATTTGAGCATAACCTGTGGCTGGCCGGGATCGTCGCCGGCGCCGCCTATTCCCTGTTGTACATGAAACATCGCAGCCTGTGGTCATCCATCCTCGCGCACGCCGTCACCAACGGCCTCCTGGGGCTGTGGATTGTGCGAACAGGAAATTGGACATACTGGTAATATCTCGCCAATTCGAAATGACTTGAACAAAGACTAACAAATGCCTTCCTCCTTGCCACCTTATCCGACCTGCCCACGCCGGGCGCCGGGCGCCGCCGCGCCGGGCGCCGTCGCGCTGGCCCTTGCCCTGGGCGTTGCTGCCGCCGTTCCGGCCTGGGCCGGGCCGTCCGATGCGTTCCACGTTTACGGCGGCCTCGGCTATTTCTACGATGACAACCTGTTTCGCCTGGAAGACGAGTCGCCTGGTTACGACAATCAGCGCAGCGATTCGGCGCGCCAGAGCGTGGCCGGGGTCATTGTCGACAAAACCTACAGCCGCCAGCGCATCCAGCTGCAGGGCAAACTGTCGAAAGTGGCGTACTCGCACTTCCGCCAGCTCGATTACGACGGCAAGGATTTCCAGGGTACCTGGAACTGGCAGCTCGGCAACCATCTGGAAGGCAGCCTCGGCGCCACGTACGCCCAGAGCCTGGCGCCGTACACCGATTTCCAGAGCCGCGAGCGCAACCTGCGCGTGCAGCGCCGCCAGTTCGTCGATGCCGCCTGGCGCATGCATCCGAGCTGGCGCGTGCGCGGCGCCGCCTCGCGCGACAAATATACGTATGAGCTGCTGGTGCAGCGCTATAACGACCGCACCCAGGACGCGGTCGAAGCCGGCTTCGACTACCTGCCGCGCAGCGGCAGCAGCGCCGGCCTGGTGGCGCGCCGCCTGACCGGCAAGTACCTGAACAAGCGCATTATCGCCGGCCTGGTGCGCGACGACGATTACGAGCAGGATGAACTGAAGGCGCGCGTGGTCTGGCGCGCCACGCCCATCCTCACGCTGCAGGGGCTGGCCGGCTACGCCAAGCGCAAGAATGCGCAGGCGGGCCCGCACGATGTCGGCGGCTTCAACGGGCGCGTCACGGCGGACTACAGTCCGCGCCAGAAGCTGCGCCTCACTACCGCGGCCTGGCGCGAGTTTGCCGCCATCGATAATTATTACTATACCTTCAGCCTGAACCGCGGCGCGAGCCTGGGCGCCAGCTGGGATGCCATGGCCAAGGTGCGCTTCGACAGCTCGCTGAGCGTGGAACAGCGCTCCTACGAAGGCCGCCTGCTGCCCAATTCGCCGGGCGACCTGAGCGACACATTGCGCACGGCGACGTTCGGCGCCACCTGGGTTCCCGCGCAGTCGGTGCAATTTTCTACCTCTTTCATCCACCAGGAGCGCAGCGGCGCGCAATTCCTCGGTAATGGAAGCTTCAAGGCGAACACGGTTTCAGTGAACGCCAATGCGCAGTTCTAAAGGTGCCCATGACGGTCAATGACATCCCCTTAATTTCGTTCTTCCAGCGCGTGCTCGATCCCCTGATCATCATGGGGACCCTGTACGTCTCGTCGATGTACTTCGATGAACCGTTTACGGGCTATTCGCTGGTATTGATGATTCTCGCGTTCTTCGTCTCGTCGGCCGTCTACCAGCACGTCGATCCGTACCGGACCTGGCGCAGCGGGCGCATGCTGGCCTATATGCGCGACACCGTGTTCGGCTGGATCCTGACCGTGTGCGTGCTGCTGTTTCTCGGTTCGGCCAGTGGGCTGTCGTATTATTACGACAACAAAGTGGTGCTGGCCTGGTTCATCGCCACCCCGATCGTGATGCTGGTGAGCCACCTGGCGGTGCGCCGCGTTTCCGTCGGCCCCGGCAACAATACCGAAATGCGCTCGGTGGTGGTGATCGGCGCCAATGACGTCGGCATCAAGTTCGCCGGCATCTGCGAGCGCCACAAGAACCTGTTCATGCAGATGCACGGCTTTTTCGACGACCGCACCGAAGACCGCCATCCGGCCAACCTGCGCCATCCGATGCTGGGCAAGATGGCCGATATCGCCGCCTATGTGCGCGAACATAACATCAAGATGATCTTCATCAGCCAGCCGATCTCGGCCCAGCCGCGCATCCGCAAGCTGCTCGACGAACTGCAGGACACCACGGCCTCGGTCTACTTCCTGCCCGATATCTATGTGTTCGACCTGATGCAGGCGCGCTTCGACAACGTCGGCGGCATGCCGGTGATCGCCATCTGCGAAACCCCGTTCATGGGCTTGAACAGCATGGTCAAGCGCACCAGCGACATCGTGCTCGGCCTGATCATCCAGCTGATGCTGCTGCCGATCATGCTCGTCATCGCCGCCGCCGTGAAGTTCACCTCGCCCGGACCGGTGATCTTCCGCCAGCGCCGCTATGGCCTGTACGGCGAGGAAATCATCGTCTACAAGTTCCGCTCGATGACCGTGACCGAAAATGGCGATACCGTCGTGCAGGCGCGCAAGGGCGACCAGCGCATCACCCGGGTCGGCGCGTTTTTGCGCAAGAGTTCGCTGGACGAGCTGCCCCAGTTCTTCAACGTGCTGCAGGGACGCATGAGCATCGTCGGTCCGCGTCCGCACGCGGTGGCGCACAACGAGCAGTACCGCAAGCTGATCAAGGGCTACATGCTGCGCCACAAGGTCAAGCCCGGCATCACCGGCTGGGCCCAGGTCAACGGCATGCGCGGCGAGACCGAAACGCTGGACAAGATGGAAGCGCGCATCCAGTACGATCTCGATTATCTGCGCAGCTGGTCGCTCTGGCTCGACCTGTGGATCATCGTCAAGACGGTCAAGGTGGTGTTCAGCCGCGAGAATGCGCACTAATACAACAAGGCGTATTAAGCCGGCCTTAATGCTCTACCGCAGTGCAGCAAAAGTTGTTTCGCCGTCATCAGCAACGCGCTAAAATGAAGGACGGCGCGGGCGCCGCAGCCCGCCCGCCGGCCATCATGCAGGGCGCAATAGCAGCACCATTTAAACGCATCGATTTGCCGATGTGTGTAATAATCCCGGCAATCTCGTTGTGTATTAATCAAGCTTTATAAACAAAATTGAGGAATAAATTGAACAACTCCACCCTGGCCATGTCGCCGCCATCCCACAAACGTTTGCTGTGCGCCGCCCTCATGGTCGCGCTCGCCGGACTTGCCGGCTGCGGCAACAAAGACAGCAAGCCCAAGGTGGGCCAGGCGCTGGTCAGCGTCAATGGAGAAGAAATCACCGAGCTGCAGCTGAGCGAAGAGCTGATGCTGGCCAATGTGCCGCCGGCCCAGCAGGCCGAGGCCAGCAAGAAGCTGGTCGAAGCCCTGATCGACCGCCAGCTGCTGCAAAATGAGGCGGCCAAGGACAAGACCGACCGCGATCCGAAGGTGGTGCAGGCGATCGAACGGGCCAAGGCCCTGATCATCGCCCAGTACTACATGCAAAAGAAAGTCGGCGGCCTGGCCCGTCCGACCGCCGCCGAAATCAGCGATTACTACACCAAGAATCCCGACTTCTTCGCCGCCCGCAAGCAGTTCGACATGAAGCAGCTGGTGATCCAGTCGAAAGACCTGAGCGACGAAGTCAAGAACGTGGCCGAGAACGCCAAGTCGCTCGACGACGTGGCCGTCTGGTTCGACGCCAACAAGATCAAGTACATGCGCGCCCAGGCGTCGCGCACCACCTCCGACCTGGCGCCGGAAATGTCCGCCAAGCTCAAGAGCATGCCGAAGAACCAGCTGTTCATCGTCAAGGAAGGCGAGCGCAGCATGCTGGTATCGATCGTCGACGTACGCGACAACCCGGCCTCGCTCGAAGTGGCTTCGCCGCAGATCGAGAAATTCCTGTTCAACAAGCGCACCAAGGACGCCGCCGATGCCGAACTCAAGCGTCTGCGCACGGCCGCCAAGATCGATTACCTGAAAACCCCGACCCTGGCCGCCACGCCAGCCGCTCCGGCGACGGCCGCCGCGCCAGCGACTGCGGCGCCAGCCGACGCCGCGCCAGCGCCGGCCCAGCCGGGGGCCGACGACGCCGCCACGGCGCGCGGCGTGGCAGGCCTGAAATAAGCGGCCCCGGCCGCCGTCCCGACTACTGAAACTGAACTGATTAGAGGTGAAAATAATGAAACAACTGGTACACGGCCTGATGGCTTTCCTGATGACCATGACGATGGGCGCGGCCATGGCCGCCGATCTGCTGCTCGGACCGGGCGACGTGCTCAAGGTCTCCGTCTACGGCAGTCCCGACCTGACCCTGGAAACCCGGGTCAGCGAAGGCGGCAATATCAGTTTCCCCCTGATCGGCCAGGTGCCGGTGGCCGGCCTGTCGGCGGCGGCGGCGGAAAAGAAGATCGCTTCCCTGCTGGAAGCGGGCAACTACGTCAAGAAGCCGCAAGTGAACGTGATCGTCACCGCGGTGCAGAGCCAGCAGGTATCGGTGCTGGGCCAGGTTAACCGCCCGGGCCGCTACCCGATCGAAGGCAAGCGCAGCCTGATGGACTTGCTGGCCATGGCCGGCGGCATCAACGGCGAAGGCGGCGACCGCGTCAGCCTGATCCGCACCCGCGACGGCAAGACCACGCGCGAGGAAATCGATGTCATCGAAATGATCCGCGCCGGCCAGCTGGCCAAGGATTACGCCTTGTCCGGCAACGACGTCGTGTACGTCGAGCGCGCCCCGAAATTCTACATCTACGGCGAAGTGCAGCGTCCGGGCGCGTTCCGCCTCGAGCGTTCGATGACCGTGGTGCAGGCCCTGTCGGCCGGCGGCGGCCTGTCCATGCGCGGCACCGAGCGCGGCCTGGTCATCAAGCGCCGCGATGCGGACGGCAAGATTCGCCTGATCGACGCCAAGCAGGACGACCTGCTGCAAGTTGACGACGTCGTCTTCGTCAAGGAAAGCTGGTTCTAATTTTTTGGCCGGGGCCCCGGCCTGCGGCCCCGGCCCGCGGCCTTGGCCGCCGCACCATATCGAGAGTTACTAAATGAATTTATCCCAGTTCCTGCTGATTTTGTATGCGCGCAAGTACATCATCCTCGCGACCTTGCTGGTCACCGTCACCCTGACCCTGATGGTCAGCCTGTCGATGCCCAAGACTTACCAGGCCACGGCGTCCGTGCTGCTCAACTACAAGGGTGTGGATCCGCTGACCGGGATGGCGATGCCGAGCCAATTGTTGCCGGGTTATATGGCAACCCAGATCGATATCATCAGCAGCAAGAACGTTGCCGGAAGGGTGGTCGACCAGCTCAAGATGGCGGAAAACCCGACCGTGGTCGATCAGTTCAAGAAAGCCACCGGCGGCAACGGTACCGTGCGCGACTGGCTCGCCGGCCTCTTGCTGCACAAGCTCGACGTGGTGCCCTCGCGCGAAAGCAGCGTGGTGGAAATCAATTTCAAGGGCGCCGATCCGCAATTCGTGGCGGCCGTGGCGAATGCGTTCGCCGAGGAATACCAGAAGCTGAGCATCGAACTGAAGGTCGAGCCGATGAAAAAGGCCGCGGCCTACTTCAACGAGCAGACCAAAATGCTGCGCGGTAACGTTGAAGCGGCCCAGAGCCGCCTTTCCAAGTACCAGCAGGACAATGGTATCGTCAGCGTCGACAACCGTCTCGACGTCGAATCGAACCGCCTCAACGATCTGTCGGCCCAGCTGGTCTCGGCCCAGGGCCAGGCCATGGAAGCCAATTCGCGCCAGGGCATGGCGCAGGGTTCGCGCGGCGCCGATTCGCCCGACGTGGCCGCCAATCCGCTGGTGCAGAACCTCAAGGTGCAGCTGGCCGGCGCCGAATCGCGCCTGGCCGAAGTGGGCCAGCGCCTGGGCCAGAACCATCCGCAGTACCTGAGCGTCAAGGCCGAAGTCGACAAGATCAACGCCAACCTGTCGACCCAGCTGCGCGCCGCCTCCAACAATGTCGGCAGCAACGCCGCCATCCTGCAGCAGCGCGAAGCGTCGGTGCGTGCGGCGCTGGCAGCCCAGAAGGCCAAGGTACTGGAACTGAACCGCAGCCGCGACGAACTCGGCGTGCTGGTCAAGGATGTCGAGAGCGCCCAGCGCGCATTCGATGCCACCTCGCAGCGTTTCTCGCAGACCCGCATCGAGGGCGCTTCCGAGCAGTCCGACATCGCCGTGCTCAATCCGGCCACCGCACCGCTGGGCGCCAACGGTCCGCGCGTGATGCTCAACACCATGCTGTCGGCCTTCCTCGGCGTCATGCTGGGCCTGGGCTTCGCCCTGCTGACCGAAATGATCGACCGCCGCGTGCGTTCCGAAACCGATATGGCCGAAGTGCTGCAGATGCCGGTGCTCGGCGTGATCGACTGGACCGCGCCGAAGCGCCGCCGCTACAGCGCGATCAATTCGCTGCTGCCGCGCCGCCTGCGCCTGGGCTAGCAGCCCGCGCCTGAACCAACAATAGGAAACACCATGACGCAGACCGAGCTTTCCCTCGCCGCCTCCGAGAAACTGAAACGCGCCGATTCGAGCATCGGCGGCTTGCTGCTGGAGTCGGGCAAGATCACCCCCGAGAACGCCGAGCGCGTGCTGCGCATGCAGAAGGAACTGGGGATCCGCTTCGGCGAGGCCGCCCAGCGCCTGGGCCTGATCAATGAGGCCGACATCCAGCAAGTGCTGGCGCGCCAGTTCGACTATCCCTACCTGCAGCCGGGCGAGGGCAGCTATTCGCCGCACCTGGTGGCGGCCTACGATCCGTTCAGCCCGCAGGTCGAAACCCTGCGCGCCGTGCGCAGCCAGCTGATGCTGCGCTGGTTCGCGCGCGGGCGCAAGTCGCTCACCGTGGTCGGCATCGACCGCGGCGATGGCGCCAGCCTGTTCGCGGCCAACCTGGCGGTGGTGTTTTCCCAGCTGGGCGAGCACACCCTGCTGGTCGACGCCAACCTGCGCAAACCGGCCCAGCACAGCATCTTCAATATTCCCGGCCGCCAGGGCTTGTCGGACGTGCTGGCCGGCCGCGCCGACCTCGACGTGGTGGCCCATGTCGGCTCCTTCGTCGACCTGTCGGTGCTGGGCGCCGGCACCTTGCCGCCGAATCCCCAGGAACTGCTCAGCCGCAGCAATTTCGCCGGCCTGAACGCCCAGCTCGAATCGAAATACGACGTCACCCTGTACGACGTGGCCGCCAGCCAGGCCGGGCTCGACGCCCTGGTGCTGGCCGCCCGCACCGGCGGCGTGCTGATCGTCGCGCGCAAGAACAAAACCCATATGGGCGATGTCAATGCCCTGGCCGAACAGGTCGCCCAGAACGGCGCCGTGGTGGTCGGCTCGGTTCTGGTGGACTTCAAATGAGCGCGCAGGCCAAATCGACCCTGCCGGCCGGACTGTCCGGCAACGGGCCGCTGCCGTCCTGGGCGCCGATCGCGCTCGGCCTGCTGCTGATGTATGTGCCGAGCTTCTACGATATCCTCACCGGCCTGTGGTCGACCGAAGAGCAGGCCCACGGCCCCATCATCCTCGGCATTTCGCTGTGGCTGCTGTACCGCAACTGGGGCCAGATGCTGGCCGTCAGCGAAGGCCAGCGCGGCAGCTCGCTGGGCTGGCCGCTGCTGGTGCTGTCCGTGTTCGTATACTTCATCGGCCGTTCGCAAGGCATCGCCATCTTCGAGATCGGCTCCTTCCTCGGCACCCTGATGGCGCTGATCCTGCTCATGCGCGGCACGCGCGCGCTGCGCGCCCAGTGGTTCCCGTTCTTCTTCATGCTGTTCATGCTGCCGCTGCCGGGTTCGCTGGTCGACATGCTGACCATGCCGATGAAAACCGCCGTCTCCTGGGTCGTCGGCAACGTGCTGTACTGGGTCGGCTATCCGATCTCGCGCAGCGGCGTCATTCTCCAGATCGGCCAGTACAAGCTGCTCGTGGCCGATGCCTGCGCCGGCCTGCACACCCTGTTCACGCTGGAAGCGCTGGGCCTGCTGTACCTGAACATCGTGCGCCACAATTCGCTGTTCCGCAACATCACCCTGGCCATCCTGATCGTGCCGATCTCGTTCCTTTCCAACGTGATCCGGGTCATGGTGCTCACCCTGATCACCTACCACCTGGGCGACGCGGCCGGGCAGGGCTTCCTGCACGGTTTCGCCGGCATGGTGCTGTTCGTCTCGGCGCTGCTCCTCATTATCGCCACCGATTCGCTGCTGCGCTTCGGTGCCTCCGACAAGGAAGCGCTGCCGCTGTTCGCCGGCGCAGGAGGCCCGCCGGCCCTGACGGCCGACTACGGAACGCTGCGCATGGCCGCGCTGGCCGCGCTGCTGATGGGCGGCGCGCTGCTGGCCACGGTGGCCATCAAGCCGCAGAAAATGCTCTCTGAAAGCATGCCGGCGATCAGCCTGGAAACTAGCGTGCCGGGGGCATTCGGCGACTGGAAGATCGATCCCGATGCGGTGGCCATGGTGCCGTCGTCCGTGCAGCAGGAAAAAGTGGCGACCATCTACAGCCAGACCCTGTCGCGCACCTACATCAACAGCCGCGGCCAGCGCGTGATGCTGACCATCGCCTACGGATCCAACCAGACCCAGTCGATGCGCGCCCACCGCCAGGAAGTGTGCTACTCGGCCCAGGGTTTCCAGATCCGCGACCTGCATAATGAAAACCTGGTGTTCGACGGCATGCCGGTACCGGTCACGCGCATGGTGGCCAGCAATGGCCCGCGCATCGAGCCGGTCACCTACTGGTTCACCATGGGCAGCAGCGTGGTGCGCAGCTATCTCGACCGCCAGGTGGTGCAGCTCAAGTATGCCCTGTCGGACTTCATTCCGGACGGCTACCTGTTCCGCGTCTCGTCCATCGAGCCCGACGACAAGGCCGCCTTCGCCGCCCAGGATGCGTTTGTGAACGACCTGATGAAGCACCTTGCGCCACCGGTGCGCGCCAAGCTGATCGGCGCTCCTGCGTGATGTGGTGCGGATTGTTTAACACGGGGACGGCATGATCGATCACCCGGTTCCCCAGTCGCGGCGCTACAAGCCGGGCGGCAGCGGCAAGCTGACCGCGATCGCCGGCGTGATCGCGCTGCTGATGCTCGCCGCCCTGTTCGGCGCCGCCGTGCCCACCTTGGGCGCGCTGGTGCCGATCGCCGTGATCCTGGCCAGCGTCGGCCTGTGGGTCATGCTCGACTTCCGGGTCGGGGTGGCGTTTGCCGTGGTCATCATGCCGCTTTCGCCGCTCAGTTTCTTCCCGCGTGAAATGTTCGGCATCCGCGGCCTGAACCCGCTGAACCTGATCCTGATCGCCACCATCGTCTCTTACGTCGTCCATGCCGGCCTGCGCCGCTGGAAAGACCCGATCGCACCCGGACGCCTGCTCGGCTGGTACATCCTGCCGATCCTGGTCGCCTGCCTGGTCGGCATGAACAATGTCGACCTGATTCCGCCGCGCTTCCAGGCCGAGCGCCTGATCCAGTTCAACACGGCCACCAGCTACATCCGCGACGTCTTCATCAAGCCGCAATTTCTGGTCATGCTCTCCCTGATGGTCGGCTTGTCGGTGCGCCACAGCAAGCATCCGGAAAAATTCATGTACCTGATGCTGGCCTCGGGCTGGGTGCTGTGCGCCCTCATGTCCTGGCTGCTGGTGACCAGCGGCATGTCGCTGCGCCAGCTGGCCTCGCCCCTGGCGCGCACCTTCCTCGGCAAGCTGAACATGCACGCCAACGAGCTCAGCCTGGTGCTGAACATGCTCTACGCGCTGACCCTGTTTTCGATCCGCGAAGAAATTCCGAGCCATATCCGGCGCATTTTTTTCGTCTCGGCCATCCTGTTCGCCGTATGCGTGCTGATGACCTTTTCGCGCGGTGGCTTTGTCGGCTTCATCCTGATCAACCTGATTTACTTCTGGAAGCGCATCAGCGTCAAGACCGTCATCACCGGTGTACTGGTGGCCGCCTGCATCGGCCCCTTCGTGCTGGGGCCGATCCTGGAACGCGCCCTGACCGGGGTGGAGGGAGGCGACCGCGGCGCCGTCACGGCCGGCCGCGTGGACGGCATCTGGCTGCCGCTGCTGCCTTACGTGCTGGCCGAGCCGATCCTGCCGCACGGCGTGTTTTCCATTCTCTGGAGCCCGCCTGTGCGCCTGAACAAGATGCTGCCGGTGGCCCAGACCCACAGCGCCTGGCTGGGCGGACTGATGGACATGGGCCTGGTGGGTTTCGGTTTCATGCTCGCTTTCCTGCTGTTCGTGCGGCGCGAATTCATCCGCCTGTCCAGGGAGCACGCCGTGCCGGCCCTGCAGGGCCTGTTCGCCGGCGGCGCCGTGCTGGTGCCGCTCTGGTTCATCCAGGGCGTCACCGACGACCACTTCACGCCCACCTTCGCCCAATCCTATTTCTGGATCGCGCTCGGCATCCTGATGGGGTGCGGCGGCGTGTTCCGGTATAAGAAAAAGGGCAGGGACCCGAATAAATTCAAGGCGCCCGTCTTCCCCACAGACGAGTACGGCAATATCCGAAAGGTAACGTAGCAAGATGACGGTAATCGAATCGACAGGCAGGAAATCCAGGCGTATCTGCATGCTCAACTACTATGCCTGGGGCGTCATCGCCGACCTGGATGGGAAAAAAGTGCATATCGGCGGCGAAGAAGTGCAGCATGCGCTGATGTCGCGCTATCTGGCCAAAAGCGGCCTGGACGTCACCTCGGTGGTGGGCGACTTCGGCCAGCAAGCCCTGGAGCAGGTCAGCGGCGTCAAAGTGCGCAAGACCTTCAAGAAGAGCGCCGGCCTGCCGGGCCTGCGCTTTTTCGCCCCGCGCCTGACCTCGACCTGGGCCGCCATGCGCGCCGCCGACGCCGACGTGTATTACGTCAGCTGCGCCGGCGCCAATGTCGGCATCGCCGCCGCCTTTTGCCAGCGCCACAAGCGGCGCCTGGTGTTCCGCATCGCGTCCGATTCCGATTGCGCGCCCGATACCCTGCTGCTGTCCGGTTCGCGCGACCGCATGCTGTATCACTACGGCTTGCGCCGCGCCGACGCCATCCTGGCGCAAACCGACAAGCAGGCTGAACTCCTGATGAAGAACTATGGCTTGCATGCCGACGTGGCCGGCATGTTCTCGGACGTGCCCGACACCATCCTGGCCCCGGCCGCGCGCGCGACCGACCTGCTGTGGCTGGCCAACATGCGCTCCATGAAGCGCCCCGAGTGGTTCGTCGACATCGTGCGCAAGGTGCCCGATCTGGTCTGCGAAATGGCCGGCGGCGCCCATCCGGAAGAACTCGACCTGTACGCACGGGTGGAGCAGGGCGCGGCCAGCCTGCCCAATCTGCGCTTTCACGGCCAGGTCAAGTTCGGCTCGACCCGGAAACTGTTCGCCAACGCGCGCATTTTCGTCAATACCTCGTCCTTCGAGGGTTTTCCCAACACCTATCTGCAAGCCTGGGCCAACGGCGTGCCGGTGGTCGCCACCTTCGATCCGGACGGTATCATCAAGCGCCTGGGCCTGGGCGTGGCGGTGGCCGACATCGATGGCGCCGTGGCCGCCGCGCGCGCGCTGCTGGCCGATCCGGCCGAACTGGCCGCCTGCAGCGCGCGCTGCCGCGACTATGCGGTGGCGCGCCTTGCGCCCGAGACCGTCGCCGCTCCCTACCTGTCGGCACTGCTCGCATGAACGCGCAGGGCCGTCAGCACTTGCGCATGCTGTGGCGCGCCGATCTGTATCGCCATCTCGGCGGACAGAGCGGCACTCGCGCGGCCTTGCGCGCCTACCGCATGGTGCCCGGTTTCCGTTTCATGGTGTGGCTGCGCCTGGCCGCCGCCACCCAGCGCGCGGGCCTGTTGTGGAAGCCGGTCTACGTGCTTGCGCGCATCATGCACAAGCACTACACCTACAAATTCGGCATTTCGATTCCGCACGATACGCAGATCGGGCCCGGCTTTTTCATCGGCCACTTCGGCGGCATCGTCATCAACCGCGACGCCCGCATCGGACGCAACTGCAATATTTCACAGGGCATCACCATCGGCCAGCTCAACCGGGGCGAGCGCAAGGGCGTGCCTGTGCTGGGCGATAACATCTACATCGGCCCCGGCGCGGTGGTGGTCGGCGCCATCCATATCGCCAATGGCTGCGCCATCGGCGCCAACGCCGTCGTCACGCGCGACCTGGGCGAAAATTCGGTCGCGGTCGGCATTCCGGCCAAGGTCATCTCGACCCAGGGCAGCGAAGGCTATGTCGAGCACTGCGATTCTCCCGATGCGTAGTCTGTCGATCCCTCGTCAGCCGATCCCTGGCGCGGTGGCGCCATGAGCGCCAGCCTCAAGCGCGGCGCGGTCTCGCTGACCGCCGCCAACATGCTCGACTTCGGCCTGCAGTTCATGCTGCCGATCGCGCTGGTGCGCCTGCTGCCGACGGCCGCCTTTGCCGACTACCGCCTGGCCTGGCTGGCCATTGCCACGGCCATGGCGGTGGCGCCGTTCGCGTTGCCGCGCAGCCTGTTTTACTTTTTGCCGCGCACCGGGCAGAGCGCGCGCGCGGCCTATGTCCACCAGACCCTGCTGATGCTGCTGTTTTCCGGCGCCTGCGCCGGCCTCTTGCTGGGGCCGTGGAATCCGCTGCTGCCGGCCAGCCTGCGCGCCATGCACAGCGCGGCCTGGTTCATGCCGGCCTTTCTCACCCTGTGGGTGGCCGCCAACCTGATCGAATACCTGCCCAATGCCGGCGGCGACGTGCCGGGCCAGGCCCGCACCATCGTCGGCCTGGCCGTGCTGCGCGTGCTGATGGTGGCCGCCGCGGCCCTGTCCGGACGCGCCGATGTCGTCTTCGGCGCCCTGGTGCTGTACGCCGCCATCAAGGTCGCCCTGCTGCTGGTGCACATCGGCCGCAATTACGGCTGGAAAGTGTTTCCGCTCGACCGCAGCGCGCTGCGCACCCAGTGGGTGTACGCGGTGCCGTTCGGCCTGGCCTCGGCCCTGTTCCTGCTGCGCGGCCAGGCCGACCAGTGGGTGGCCGCCGCCCTGTTCCCGGCCTCGGCCTTTGCCGCCTTTTCCATCGGCGCCGTGATCATGCCGGTGGCGGCCCTGGTCAGAAACAGCGTCAACAATGCGATTTCCCCGCGCCTGTCCAAGCTCGAATCGAGCAAGGACCAGGCCGGCATGCTGCGCCTGAACCAGCGCGCCAACCTGGCCGCCGCCTTCGTGCTGCTGCCGACCCTGGTGCTGTCGGCCGTGCTGGCGGTGCACATCGTCACCGTGGTCTACACCGCCAAGTACCTGATCGCCGCCGACGTGATGCGCATCAATTCGCTCGCGCTGCTGGGCGTGGCGGTCGAGGTCAGCACCCTGACCGTGGTGCTCAACCAGGGGCGCTTCCTGCTCATGGCCGATGGCGTGATGCTGTTCATCAGCCTGGCCGCCGGCTTCATCGGCGCCACCCTGTTCGGCATTCCGGGCGCCGCGCTCGGCAATGTCGTCACCCTGGCCGCCGGCAATGCCTTCAGCTTCTGGCGCGTCTCGCGCGTGACCGGCGTGCCGGTGCGCCGCCTGCAGCGCTGGGGCACCCTGTTGCGCATCCTCGGCGCCGCGCTCGGCGCCGGCGCCCTGGCCTCCCTGTTCGACCATGCCGACCTGGTCGCCGCGCCCTTCATCGAAGCGCTGCTGATCGGCCTGGTGTACTGCCTGCTGTACGCCGTGCTGCTCAAGCTGGCCGGCGTCGTGCCCGAGGCGCGCGCCCTGTTTACGCACCAAGTGCCATCCCCAACTCCCTCCACTCAGGATTAATCATGCCCGCTACGCAAAAACTGCTCTTCGTCTTCGGTACCCGTCCCGAGGCGATCAAACTGGCCCCGGTGGTCCTGGCCGCGCGCGCGCACGGCGGCTTCGAGG
The DNA here is from genome assembly GCF_030846505.1 of Massilia pseudoviolaceinigra. Classification (NCBI taxonomy): domain Bacteria; kingdom Pseudomonadati; phylum Pseudomonadota; class Betaproteobacteria; order Burkholderiales; family Oxalobacteraceae; genus Massilia; species Massilia pseudoviolaceinigra. The sequence goes on from NZ_JAVCWL010000003.1 coordinate 118,854, forward strand.
TCGTCGTCTGCGTCTCCGCCCAGCACCGCGAAATGCTCGACAGCGTACTGGCCTTCTTCGGCATCGTGCCCGAGTTCGACCTGAACCTGATGAAGCCGGGCCAGACCCTGACCGGCGTCACCACCGGCGTGCTCGACGGCCTGGTGCCGGTGCTCGAACAGGTCCGCCCGGACTGGATGATCGTCCAGGGCGACACCACCACCGCCTTCGTGGCCGCGCTGGCCGCGTACTACGCCAAGGTCAAGGTGGCCCACGTCGAAGCCGGTCTGCGCACCGGTAACATCTACGAACCGTTCCCGGAAGAGATGAACCGCAAGCTGGTCGGCGCCATCGCCGAAATGCACTTCCCGCCGACCGCCCCGGCCAAGGTCAACCTGCTGCGCGAAGGCATTGCTGAAGAACGCATCCTGATCACCGGTAACACCGGCATCGACGCCCTGTACCTGGTGCGCGAGCGCCTCAACACCGATCCGGCCTGCCGCGCCCAGGTCTCCGCCGCGCTGGCCCCGCAAGGGCTGGAGCGCTTCATCGGCCCGCGCCGTCCTTTCGTGCTGGTCACCGCGCACCGCCGCGAGAGCTTCGGCGCCGGCTTTGAAGCCATCTGCACCGGCATCGCCGACCTGTGCGCGCGCTACCCCGACATCGATTTCGTGTTCCCGGTCCACCCGAACCCGGCCGTGCGCGGCGCGGTCGACCAGTACCTGGTGCCGTCCGGTTTCGCCAACCTGGTGCTGTGCCAGCCGCTCGACTACCTGCCGTTCGTGGCCATGATGATCAACGCTTCCGTGGTGCTGACCGATTCCGGCGGCGTGCAGGAAGAAGCGCCTAGCCTGGGCAAGCCGGTGGTGGTCATGCGCGACGTGACCGAGCGCATGGAAGGCACGGCGTCGGGCATGGTGCACCTGGTCGGCCCGAACCGCGAGCGCATCGTGAACGCCGTGGCGACCCTGCTCGACGGCGCCCTGGGCGATGGCGTGGGCGGCAATTTCTACGGCGACGGCCATGCCTCGCGCCGCATTCTCGATTCGCTGGCCGCCTTCGGAGAGCGCGCTTGAATATTTTTGCCATTTGCTATTACGCGCCGCCCAAGCTGACGCCGCAGGCGATCCAGATCGGGCGCCAGCTGTATCACCTGGACGGCAAGGTCACCATGCTGCACGGCCAGGATGCGGAATTCCCCGACGCGTACGACCAGTATCCGGATTTCTTCCAGCGCGTCGATTCCCTGTGCGTGCACAACCCCGGCATGTTCCTCAAGGGCCGCCTGCTGCGCCTGGCGCGGCGCGTGGTCCCGACCTACGGCACCACGCCCGATGGCCTGGGCCGCTGGCGCGCGCTGGCCAAACGCGCCGCGCTGGCGCACATCGCCGCCAAGCGGCCCGACGTGCTGGTCAGCTTCGGCATGCCGATGAGCGACCACCTGCTCGGCCTGGACCTGAAACGCGCCACCGGCTTGCCGTGGCTGGTGCACTTCAGCGACCCGTGGGCCGGCAATCCTTTCCACTCGGGCACGCCCGAGGTGCTGCGCATCAATGCGGAGATGGAAAAGAGCGTCATCGCCAGCGCCGACCAGGTCTTGTTCACCTCCAGCCGCACGCTCGAGATGGTGATGAGCAAATACCCGAACGCCTGGCGCGCCAGGGCGGCCGTGCTGCCGCACGCCTGGGACATGGAGAACTTCGGCCCGGCCGCGCCGCAAGCGGCCCAGCCGGCTGCGCAGCCGCTTGACGCGCGCCGCGTCATCCGCTACATCGGCGCCTGCTACGGTGCGCGCTCGCCCGAGCCGCTGTTCAAGGCCCTGGCGCGCATGCTGGAACGCCAGCCGGGCGCGCTCGACGGCGTGCGTTTCGAGTTCGTCGGTCCCCTGCAAAAGATTTTCCTGGCCTCGGCGGCGCTGGCATCCCTGCCGCCCGGCCTGGTGACGCTCTGCGGCCAGGTGCCGTACCGCGAGTCGCTGCGCCTGGCGCGCGAGGCCGATGCGCTGCTGGTGATCGACGCCCCGAGCGCCAGCCCGAGCGTGTTTTTGCCGAGCAAGCTGGTCGAATACATCGGCGCGCGCCGCCCGGTCTGGGGCATCACCTCGCCCGGCACCTCGGCCGACCTGATCGCCGAATGGGCCGGCAGCCCCGACGCCTGCGCCGCCCCGGACGATATCGAAGCCATCACGCGCATGCTGCGCGTCGGCCTGGCGAGCCTGGAAGCGGGCGTCGCTCCCGTGCTGCCGGAAGACGTGGCCCAGCGCTTCGCGCCGCAGCGGGTGTCCGCCGCGCTCAAGGGGCATATGCAGCAAGCCATCGACCGCAGCCGCGCCGGCTGATGGTCTCTGGCGGCGCCGCCGCCAGGCCCGATTCGAACTGACTACCCATGCGAAAGCCTTCATGACGACTATGAAAATTCTGTTCGTCGCCGACCAGCTGAAATTCGGCGGCGGCGAACGCCATACGGTCGCCCTGGCCACCGGCCTGGTACGGCGCGGCCACCAGGTGGCCCTGGGCTACCTCAAGGATTCGGCCGAACTGGCGCCCGACCTGCACCAGGGCGGGGTGGCGCCGCTGCTGTGCTGCCACGCGAAAGATGGTTTCGATTACGCCGCCATGGGCCGCCTGGCCGCCCTGGTCGACCAGTTCGAACCCGACGTGATGATCGGCACCTCCCAGTATTCCCTGATGTGCGCCGCGATCGCCGGCCTGCGCGCCAGGAAGCGCCCCAAGCTGGTGTTCATCAACCACAGCATGGGCGTGGTCAAGCGCGGCGGCAAGCAGCGCCTGCGTTTCGTGGTGTACCGCCAGTTTTACCGCATGGCCCAGTGCACCATCTATATCAGCGAGCTGCAGCGCGGCTTCTTCAAGGCGCTCGGCGTGAGCGACGCGCGCAGCGAGGTGGTGCATAACGGCGTCGACCTGAACCATTTCGCGGTGGCGCGCGTGGCCGACCAGGCGGCCGCCATGCGGCGCGAGCACGGTTTTGGCGAGCACGAACTGGTGATCGGCCTGTGCGCCATCTTCCGCGAGGAAAAGCGCCAGGTCGATTTGCTGGCCGCGCTGGCGCGCCTGCGCGCCCAGGGCGTGGCGGCGCGCGTGGTGCTGGTCGGCGACGGCAGCATGCGGCCCCAGATCGAAGCGTGCATCGATGCGCTCGGCCTGCGCGACGCGGTGCTGCTGGCCGGTTTCCAGCAGGATGTGCGGCCCTATATCGCCATGTGCGATGTGATGGCGCTCACCTCGCACGACGAGAATTTCCCGATAGCCACCCTGGAATATATGGCGCTCGGCAAGCCGCTGGTCGCCAGCGATGTCGGCGGCATGCGCGAACAGGTCGAGCATGGCGTCAACGGCTTGCTGTATCCTGCCGGCGATGTCGATGCGCTGGTGGCGGCGCTGTCGCGTTTCAGCGACGAGGCCCTGTGCGCGCAGCTGGGGCAGGGCGCGCTGGCAACCGTGCGCGCGCGCTTCGACGCCGAGCGCATGCTGGATCGTTATGAAGCCATTTTCCAGGCAGTGGCGGGCAAGCTTGCCCGCGTCGGGCTGGCGTGATTGCGCGCCCGCGCGCATGGCCGGCTGCTGCCGGCGCCGCGCGAACCAGGACGGGCCAGCCGGCCCGCCAGACACAACAGAGCGAACCCGTATGCCCATAGAAGACATGGTCCACCCCTTTCTCAAGTTCTACACGGCAGCGCCGCAGTGGATCAAGAGTTCCATCGGCCAGCTCTATTCTCTGGCCCCGGCCAGCTTGCGCTACGGGGCCAAGTACCACGAGTTCCTCGGCGACATCGCCCGTAGCGGCGATCTCGAGTGGCTGAGCCGGCGCGCCGACGAAAAACTGATGGAGACGCTGCGCTGGGCCATCGAGACCGTACCCGCCAACGCCGCCCTGAAACCGGCCCTGGCGCGCGGCGATTCGGCCGCCGCCCTGCTGGCCGCCTTTCCGCTCTTGACCAAGGAAGAGATCAAGGCCGACACCAGCCGCTACCTGTCCACCCGCATGGGACCGGAAACCCACCTGATGGCGTTTACCGGCGGCTCGACCTCGGTGCCGATGAAGCTATACCTGGAAAAGTACGTTTCGCGCTCCAAGGATTTTGCCTACAACACCACCTTCGACGAGATCGCCGGGGTCGGCCGCAACGACATCATCCTGGCCCTGCGCGGGCGCACCGTGCCCGGCGCCGGCCGCCCGGACGGCGCCTTGTGGATGTTCGATCCGATCAAGCGCTACCTGCACCTGTCCTCGGACCACCTGGAGCCGGCCTACATGCCGCGCTACGTCGAGGCGCTGCGCAAGTGGAAGCCGACCTTCATTCACGCCTTTCCCTCGGCCCTGGTGCCGCTGGCGCGCTGGCTCAAGGCCAACCCGGCGCCCGACATCACGGCGCGCATCCGCGCCATCCAGCTGTTTTCGGAAAATATCTACGATTACCAGGTCGACCTCCTCAAGGAAGTGTTCGGCTGCCCCGTGCTGCTCGACTACGGCCATTCCGAGCGCGCCGTCAAGGCCATCTCCGCGCCGGACGATGCGCGCTATTTTTTCTGGCCCCTGTACGGCAAGGTCGAACTGGTCGACACCGCCGGCCGCAGCATCGACACCCCCGGCGTGCTCGGTGAAATCGTCGCCACCGGCTTCGACAACCGGGTCATGCCCCTGATCCGCTACCGCACGGGCGACCTGGCCATGTGGAGCGCGGCGCCGAACCATACCCGGCCCGGCTTTGCCGTGGTCGAGCGCATCGAAGGGCGCCTGCAAGAGTTTTTGGTGTGCCACGACCACCGCCTGGTGTCGATCTGCACCATCGGCGCGGCCCACTTCGAGCAGCTCGCCAGCGCCGACCGCATGCAGTTCGAGCAGACCGCGCCGGGCAAGGCCACCCTCAAGGTGCTCTCGAACGCCGAACTGACGAAAAGCGCGCGCGACGCCCTGGCCGCCGGCATCCACGCCAAGACCCAGGGCGGCCTGTCGGTCGAGATCGTGCGCGTGGACGAGATCCGGCGCTCGGTGTCGGGCAAGCACAAGCTGCTGCTGCAGCACCTGGATATTTCCACTTACCTGGGCGCGGCCCACCTCGATTCGGATGGAACAGCATGAAGAAGTTGGTCATTATGATCGGCCCGTCGCCGACAGCGCGCGGCGGCATCGCCAGCGTCATCAAGACGTATTATGAACATGGCTACGGCGCCGACGGCAATACGCGTTTCATTGCCAGCCACGTGGACGGCTCGATGCCGCGCAAGGCGCTGCAGGCGGGGATCGCCTTGTCCCAGTTCCTCGGCCTGCTGCTGCGCGGCAAAGTCGCGCTGCTGCACGTGCACGTCGCCTCCGGCGTGAGCTTCTGGCGCAAGGCGATTTTCATCCGCACCGCGCGCCTGTTCGGACGCCCGGTGCTGTTCCACCTGCATGGCGGCGCTTTTTGCGACTTCATGGACAATGGCTTGTCGGGCTGGGCCCAGCGCCTGGCCGTGGCCACCGTCGCCAAGTCGACCGCCGCGTTTGCCCTGACCGACGATTCGGCCACCTGGCTGCGCGAGCGCGCCGGCCTGGCCGCCGTCGAAGTGTTTCCCAACCCGGTGGCGGTGCCGCCCGCCAGGCCGCGCAAGCGCGGCCTGGGCGACGTGCTGTTCCTCGGCCGCATCGAAGACAAGAAGGGCGTGTTCGACCTGATCCGCGCCTTTGCCGCCGTCCACGCCGCCCGTCCCGATGCCCGCCTGGTGCTGGCGGGCGAGGGCGATATCGCCCAGGCGCGCGCCCTTGCCGACGAACTCGGCCTGGGCGCGGCGGTGGTCTTGCCGGGCTGGGTGGATGGTGCCGCGCGCGCCGCATTGATGGACGAGGCCGCCGTTTTTGCGCTCCCGTCACATACTGAACAGATGCCGATGTCGATCCTGGAAGCGATGGCGTGCGGGATTCCTGTCGTTGCGACAAGCATTGGCGCGATTCCATTAATGTTGTCGCAAGGAAAGTGTGGTATTTTGGTGCAACCACGCAATACCGTTGATCTCGGTGCCTCAATTTTGCGCATCTTGGACGATAATATCCTTGCGGATACGATCTCTGCTTCCGGACTGGCGCGTGTCAGGTCCGAATATATGGTCGAAACAGTATTGGAACGTCTTGCGAGACGTTATAAGGAGTTAGCAGCATGATAAAAGTACTAAGCGCCTTCGCGTTGACTGTCGCCGCGGCCGCCCTGCCCGCCGCGGCCCAGACTTTTACCGCCGCGCCGAAGATGTTTACCACGGCTGAACTGGCCGCCACGGCGACCGCGCTGAGCCCCACATCGCTGAACGCCGCGATCACCAAATTCGATGCCACCACCCCGCGCATGGGCCACCCGCGCCTGTTCAAGGGCCAGGCCGACTATGCCGGCATCGTGGCCGCCACCAAGGCCGAGCGCGCCAAGGCGCTGGCCGCCATGACCGCTTATCTGAAGCGCACCGCCGTCAGCGGCATCACCACCTCCTTGCGCACCCAGATCAATTCCAACACCGAATCGGTGCGCATGGGCAGCTGGTGGGAGCAGAGCCGTATCCTCGAAGGCATGGGCGAAGCGGCGCTGGGATGGTACCTGACCCGCGACCCATGGTTCCTGACCGAGATGCGGGCCCGCATGCAATTGTTCGGCCCGCCGGTGCTGGCGCGCAAGTGCGCCGGCGACGTCGCCGAAACGCGCGACTACGCCTGGTCGTACGCGCTGGCCTACGATTTCGCCTACAGCGCCATGACGGCCGCCGACCGCCAGATGGTCAAGGACATCATCATCGCCTGCGGCAATGCCAATCTCCTGAAGACCCCGGAGCAGGTGCGCAAGTACCCTGAAAACAGCATTTCCTTCAACGCCCTCGGCAAATTCGTCGGCGCCTTGTTGATCGTGCGCGGCGACATGCCGGAAGTAAACGCCTGGCTGGCGCCGGCCGTGCAGGAATACGTGTTCAGCACCAGCCCGTGGGGCGGCGAGGATGGCGGTTTCGCCAACGGTTCGAGCTATGCCGAGTGGGATGCGGGCGAGTCGCTGCTGATGTGGGACTTGATCGAGCGCGTCTTGGGCGTGCCGTTCTACAGAAAACCGTGGGTGGCTGAATTTGCCCGTTTCGTCGCCTACGCGCTGCCGCCGGGCACCCCGGCCGGCGTGTTCGGCGATGGCGCCGAAGTGCGCCGCGGCGAGGACTGGGCCCGTTTCGGCAAGGCCATCATGAACCGCTCCGATACCGTGCTCTCGCGCTGGTACGCCAAGCAGATGAGCGGCGAAGACTATGCGCGCCTGCACATCATGCTCAGCCCGCGCGAATACCAGGGCATCGCGGACTTGCCGTCGAATACGCCCAACGGCGCTTATTTCCCGGCCGTCGGCTGGGCCGCCATGCACAGCATGCTGGTCGACCGCAACCGCACCTCGGTCTTCTTCAAGAGCAGCCCCTTCGGTTCGCTGAACCACTCGCACGGCGACCAGAACGGTTTTGTCATGTATTCCAAGGGCAAGATCCTGGCGATGGACAGCGGTCATTACGACTACTACAACTCGCCGCACTGGCGTGAGTACTACAAGCAGACCAAGGCGCACAACGCGATCACCTTCGACGGCGGCCAGGGCCAGTACCTGGGTCTGTCCGGGCTGGGCGAAAAAGCCTCGTCCGGCAAGCTGACCAAGTTCCTGCAGTCGGCCGGCTGGGACGTGGTGACCGGCGACGCCACCGCGGCCTACGCGGGCAAGCTGACCCAAGCCAAGCGCACCCTGGTGTTCATCCGCCCGTCGACCCTGGTGACGGTCGACCAGCTCAACAGCGCCACGCCGCGCAAGTATGAGTACAACCTGCACACGGTCGTGCCGCTGGTTGGCGTGCCAGCCGCGTTCCGCGCCGATGTGGCGCCGGCCGAGATGTGCGGCGCGGTGACCTCGCCCGACCCGCTGACGCAAACCGGCTCGGCCGGCTACGCGCCGGCCCCGAGCATCGCCGCCGGTCCGCACCAGTGGAACAAGTTCAGCTACACAACGGCCAAGACGCGCGGCGTGTTCGTCTCGGTCCTGCGGGCCGACTGCCTGAGCCCGAAACCGTCGATCGTGTACTCGGCCAGCGGCGCCATCATCACCCTCGGTGCCCGCACCATCACGGTGACCGACGCCGATGTCACGGTGAAGTAAGCGCGGACGCACGAGTAGACGTAAAAGCAGACGTAAGAGATGTAACAAAGTGCAAGCGCAGGGGGAGGGCAGCCATCGGGAACAGCGCAATGGCACCCTCTCCGGTGCTTCCGGCGCCGCTTGGGCGTTGCAACATGAAAGGCCGCGCGAAGCGGCCTTTTTTTATTGCGGGGCACTTTTTCCCCGCCACTACTGGGCGCGGGGCGCCATGCGCGGCTGGAACTAGCCGTCTGGAAACTTATTTTTTATGCATCGAGAATGGGAAAAAGTGTTTTCTGCTGCAATGCAACAACGACCGCCGCGCACATCAGACAAATTGCGGGACAAACGTGCCTTTCCCACTATAATTATGGTTTTGATAAATCCCGGATGACTATGCCCCTGATCTACCTGGTCGCTGGTGCTCGACCTAACTTCATGAAAATCGCGCCGATCGTCCGTGCCCTGCAAAGCCAGGCCACGCTGACCTTCAAGATCATTCACACCGGCCAGCATTACGACCGCGAAATGAATGACGTTTTCTTTGAAGAGCTCGGCATCCCCCAACCCGACATCTTCATGGGCGCCGGCGGCGGCAGCCATGCCCAGCAAACGGCGAAGATCATGGTCGCCTTCGAGGAACTGTGCGTGGCCGAGCGTCCCGCCGCGGTGCTGGTGGTGGGCGACGTCAATTCGACGCTGGCCTGCTCGATTTCCGCCAAGAAGCTCAACATCCCCGTGGCCCACGTCGAAGCCGGCCTGCGCAGCGGCGACATGACCATGCCGGAAGAAATCAACCGCCTCGTCACCGACAGCATCACCGACTGGTTCTTCGTCACCGAACCGAGCGCCGTGAGCCACCTGCAGCGCGAAGGCAAGCCGGACTGCGCCATCCACTACGTGGGCCACGTGATGGTCGACAACGTGCTGTACCAGGCCGAGAAGCTCACCGCCACCGATACGTCCGATTACGAAACGAGCGCCTTCAAGACGGCCCGCAGCGCCAACGGCGGCCGTTACGGCGTGGTCACCTTGCACCGTCCGAGCAATGTCGACGATGCCGCCATGATGACCCGCATCGGCGGCGCCCTGAAAGAAATCGCCGCCGACCTGCCGCTGATCTTCCCGGTGCACCCGCGCACGCGCGCCAACCTGGCGTCGTTCGGCATCGATCTCGGTCCCAACGTGACCCTGGTCGGACCGCAGGCGTACATGGCTTTCCTGAACCTGTGGAAAGACGCGGCGGTCGTGCTGACCGACAGCGGCGGCCTGCAGGAAGAAACCACGGCCTTGGGCGTGCCCTGCATTACCATCCGCGACAATACCGAGCGCCCGGTCACCGTCGACGAAGGCTCGAATGTGCTGGTCGGCACCGATCCGGTGCGCATCGTGGCCGAAGCGCGCAAGGTCTTGAACGGCGAAGGCAAGCAGGGCCGCCGTCCGCATTTGTGGGATGGCAAGGCTGCCGAACGCATTGTCGCCATCCTCGCCACCGAACTGGCGGCCCTGGCCCGGGCGGCGGCCCACGAGGAGCCGGCGTGAGCGGCCGCATCACCATGATGGGTTGTCATATGGACAACCTCACGATGGATGAAACCTTGCAAAAAGTGGAAGGCTTCATCGCCACCGGCCAGCCGCACCAGCACGTGTGCGTCAACGTCGACAAACTGGTCAAGGCCGACCGCGATCCGGAACTGCGCCGCATCGTCAACGAATGCGCCCTGATCAGCGTCGATGGCATGCCGGTGGTGTGGGCCGCGCGTCTGTTGGGCAAGCCGCTCAAGGAGCGCGTCTCCGGGGTCGACCTGTACGAAGCGCTGATGAAGCACGCCGCCCTCAAGGGCTGGCGCGTGTACCTGCTCGGCGCGCGCGAGGAAGTCGTCTCCGAGGTCAAGCGTCTCTACGAGAAAAAATATCCTGGCCTGGTCATCGCCGGCTACCGCAACGGTTACTGGAAGCCGGAAGAAGAGCCGGGCATCGTCGACCAGATCGCCGAAGCCCGCGCCGACCTGCTGTTCGTGGCCATCAGTTCGCCGAAAAAAGAGCATTTCCTGGGCCAGTACCAGGCGCGCATGAAGATTCCCTTCGCCATGGGCGTGGGCGGCACCTTCGATGTGGCCGTCGGCCGCGTCAAGCGCGCCCCGCTGTGGATGCAGAAAAGCGGCCTTGAATGGTTCTACCGCTTCCTGCAGGAACCGCGCCGCATGTTCCGCCGCTATTTTATCGACGACATGGCCTTCATCCGCCTGTTTTTCAGGGAAGCCATCCGGCGCTAGCATCGCATCCGCTCCCGCGCCACACCCAGCATTGCACCTTCTACCCGCATCTTCACCTTTTATTCAAAGGCAGTTTTTATGAGCACAATTGGCGTCATTGGTCTCGGCTACGTCGGACTCCCCCTCGTAGTCGAGTTCGCGAAACTGGGCCCTACCATCGGCCTCGATATTTCGGTCTCCAAAGTCGAATCCTGCCGCCGCGGGGTCGACCCGTCGCGCGAACTGTCGGACGAGCAGATGGCTGCGGCCGTGCACGCCGAGTACACCAACGATCCGGCCCGCCTGGCCGACGCCGACCTGATCATCGTGGCCGTGCCGACCCCGGTCGACATCGCCCACAATCCCGATTTCGGCCCCCTGATCGGCGCCAGCCAGGTCGTCGGCAAGCACATGAAGAAGGGTGCCACCGTCATCTACGAGTCCACCGTGTATCCGGGCGCGACCGAGGAAGTGTGCATCCCCGTGCTCGAAAAAGCCTCGGGCCTGAAGTGGAAGGACGATTTCTTTGTCGGCTATTCGCCTGAGCGCATCAACCCGGGCGACAAGGAACACACGCTGACCACGATCCTGAAAGTGGTCGCCGGCGACACCCCGGAGACGCTGGAAAAGGTCGCGAAAATGTACGAATCGATCGTCAAGCCGGGCGTGCACCGCTGCTCGAGCATCAAGGCGGCCGAAGCGTGCAAGGTTATCGAAAACACCCAGCGCGACCTGAACATCGCGCTGATGAACGAGCTGGCCATCATCTTCGACAAGATCGGCATCGATACCTCCGAAGTGCTCAAGGCGGCCGGCACCAAGTGGAACTTCCTCAAGTTTTCCCCGGGCCTGGTGGGCGGCCACTGCATCGGCGTCGATCCGTACTACCTCACCCACAAGGCCGACATGCTGGGCTACCACCCGCAAGTCATCCTCGCGGGACGGCGCATCAACGACGGCATGGCCAAGTTCATCGCCGAACAGACCATCAAGAACATGATCGCCGCCGGCAGCTACATCAAGGGCGCCAAGGTCAACGTGCTGGGCCTGACGTTCAAGGAAAACTGCGCCGACCTGCGCAACTCCAAGGTGGCCGACGTCATCACCGAACTGAAAACCTACGGCGTCGAGGTGTTCGTGCACGACCCGTATGCCGATGCCGAGGAAGCGATGCACGAATACGGCGTCAAGCTGGTCAGCTGGGATGAACTGCCGCGCGCCGATGCGCTCGTGGCCGCCGTCTCGCACCGCCAGCTGATGGCCACCTCGATCGAGGACTTCCAGAAGAAGCTGATCAAGGGCGGCGTATTCATCGACGTCAAGGCGTGCTTCGACCATGTCGCCCTGGTCGAGGCCGGCATCAAGGTATGGCGCCTGTAAAGCGCGCCATGGCAAGGCCGCGCCAGGACGGTGCCGCCTTGCTGCTGATGCTGGCCGTGGCCGGCCTGGGCGCGGCGTCGCTGCTGATGTCCGGCATGGCGAAAACCGATATGCACGCCGGACCGGAGCGGCGCAGCGCGGCCGCGCTGGCCCAGGCGCGCGAAGCGCTGCTCGGCTTTGCGCTGGCCAATGGCCGCCTGCCGCGTCCGGCGCTGGAAAACAGCGGTGGCCGCGAGTTCGAGGGCCGCTGCGACAGCGAAGCGCGCTGCACCGGTTTGCTGCCCTGGGTTACCCTGGGGCTGGCGCCCGGCGACGGCTGGGGCAAGCTGCTGCGCTACAGCGTTTCACCCGTGATGAGCGCGGCGCCCATCCAGCCCACCGTGGCCTTCGGCACCAAGTCGGTGCTCACGCGCCGCGACGCTCGCCTGGCGTACCAGGTGGGCGCCGCCGAATGTTCGATGGCCACCCAGTGCGCCGCCGCCGTGGTGCTCTCGCACGGGCGCGAGCATGGCGGCATCAGCGTGCACGGCGTGCGCCAGCCGGACAGGTCAGGCACGAATGTGGATGAGCGCGTCAATGCCGGCGCCACCACCACGTTTGTCCAGCGCGCGCGCGAGCGCGACCCCAGCCTGGCCGGCGGCGAATTCGACGACCAGCTGGTGCTGGTTCCGGTCGGCATCCTGTTTAATCGCATGAGCCTTGCGCGCGCCTTGCCGCAGGGCGAGTAGGGCGGCCAGCTGGCCACCCCCCATCTCTTTCCGAAAGAGTCATACCCATGAAAATTCTCGTTACCGGCGGTCTGGGCTACATCGGCTCGCACACTTGCGTCGAACTGATCGCGGCCGGCCATGAGCCGATCGCCTTCGATAACCTGTCCAACAGCCAGCGCAGCGTGCTCGAGCGCGTCGCGCGCATCACCGGCCAGCCGCTCACCTTCATCGAAGGCGACATCCGCGACGCCGCCGCCCTCGACGCCGCGTTCAGCGCGCACCAGATCGGCGCCGTGATCCACTTCGCCGGCCTCAAAGCCGTGGGCGAATCGGTGTCGCAGCCGCTGCGCTACTACGACAACAACGTGGCCGGCTCACTGGCGCTGTTCGAGGCCATGCAGCGCCACGGCGTCACCTCGCTCGTGTTCAGCTCCTCGGCCACCGTCTACGGCGACCCGGTCTCGGTGCCGATCAGGGAGGACTTTGCGCTGTCGGCCACCAATCCCTACGGCCGCAGCAAGCTGATCATTGAAGACATGCTGCGCGATATCGCCAAGGCCGAGCCGGGCTGGCGCATCGCGCTGCTGCGCTACTTCAATCCGGTCGGCGCCCACGAAAGCGGGCTGATCGGCGAAGAACCGAACGGCATTCCGAACAACCTGCTGCCCTACATCGCCCAGGTGGCCGAGGGACGGCGCGAATTCCTGTCGGTCTACGGGGGCGATTATCCGACCCCGGACGGCACCGGCATGCGCGACTACATCCACGTGGTCGACCTTGCCATTGGACATGTCAAAACCTTAAGCAAGCTGGCGACAGGTCCCGGCATTGTTACGTACAATCTTGGCACCGGGCGCGGCAACAGTGTGCTGGAAATGGTGCGCGCATTCGAGCAGGCCAGCGGCAAGAACGTGCCCTACCAGATCGTTGCGCGCCGTCCCGGCGATATCGCCGCCTGCTACGCCGACGCCACCCTCGCCGAAACCGAGCTGGGCTGGAAAGCGGAGCGCGACGTGGCCCAGATGTGCGTCGATGCATGGCGCTGGCAATCCCTGCCCAAGTAAGGCTTGAACAGTAAACACTAAGGAAGAATTCCCATGAAAGCGATGATCCTGGCTGCTGGTAAAGGCACCCGTGTGCGTCCCCTGACCTATGATCTGCCCAAGCCGATGATCCCGATCCTGGGCAAACCCGTGATGGCTTACCTGGTCGAGCACCTGGCCAAGTACGGCGTGACCGAAATCATGGTCAACGTCAGCTATCTGCACGAAAAGATCGAAGAGTATTTCGGCGAAGGACACCAGTTCGGGGTCCAGATCGGCTACTCCTTCGAGGGGTACACCAACGATGAGGGCGACGTCGTGCCGCAGCCGATCGGCTCGGCCGGCGGCATGAAGAAGATCCAGGAATTCGGCGGCTTTTTCGACGACACCACGATCGTGCTGTGCGGCGACGCGCTGATCGACCTCGACCTGAAATCGGCCCTGTTCGAGCACCGGCGCAAGGGTGCGCTGGCCTCCGTCATCACCAAGGAAGTGCCATGGGATAAGGTGTCGAGCTACGGCGTGGTGGTCACCGACAAGGATGGCCGCATCACCGAATTCCAGGAAAAGCCGTCCGAGGCCGAAGCGAAGTCGAACTTCATCAGCACCGGCATCTATATTTTCGAGCCGCGCGTGATCGACATGATTCCCACCGGCGTGCCGTTCGACATTGGCTCGGAACTGTTCCCGCTGCTGGCCAAGGAAGGCTTGCCGTTCTACGCGCAGACGCGCGGCTTCAACTGGATCGATATCGGCAGCGTGTCCGACTACTGGCAGACCCTGCAAAACGTGCTGCTGGGCGAAGTCGCTCACATGGACGTGCCCGGCATCCAGGTCGAGGATGGCCTGTGGGTCGGCCTGAACACCCGCATCGAATGGGAAGGCACGACCATCGAGGGGCCCGTCTACATCGGCTCCGGCGCCTGCGTCGAGGCTGGCGCGACCATCATCGGCCCTAGCTGGATCGGCCATGGCAGCCACATCTGCGCCGGGGCGAAGGTGGTGCGCAGCGTGCTGTTCGAGTACACACGGGTCTTGCGCGATGTGACGTTAGATGAAATGATCGTGTTTAAGGATTACAGCGTGGACCGGGCCGGCGAAATGAAGCACGTCTCGGAGTACGCGTCCGACGAATGGGTCAATGCGCGCGACCGCCGCTTTACCCGGCGCACCGACGTGGCGCTGGAAGCGGCCAAATAAGCTGAAATAAGCTGGAAAAACAGACGCACATAAAAACAGTTGTACAAAAAATACCTGAAAGAGATGCGATGAAAATCTACCCAGTGATCCTGTCCGGTGGCGCGGGAACGCGCCTGTGGCCCTTGTCGCGCGCGGTCCTGCCCAAGCAGTTGCTGCCGCTGGTCACCGACAAAACCATGCTGCAAGATACCGTCCTGCGTGTGTCGGGCTGGCCCGAGCTGATGGCGCCATTGGTGGTGTGCGGCAACGAGCACCGCTTCCTGGTGGCCGAGCAGCTGCGCGAAATCGGCGTCACGCCGCTCGGCATCCTGCTCGAACCGGTGGGGCGCAATACGGCTCCCGCGGTGGCGGCCGCCGCCAACTACCTGCGCGCCATCGATCCGGACGCCGTCATGCTGGTGCTGCCGGCCGACCATGTGATCGACAAGAATGTGCCCTTCGCCCAGGCCGTGGCCCAGGCCGGCACCCTGGTGGCGGACGGCGCCCTGGCCACCTTCGGCATCGTGCCGCAGGCGCCGGAAACCGGCTACGGCTATATCCACCGCGGCGAGCGCGCCGGCGCTTGCGGCACGGCGTACCAGGTCGACCGTTTCGTCGAAAAGCCCGACCGCGCCACCGCCGAGCTGTTCGTGGCCGATGGCGGCTATTACTGGAACAGCGGCATGTTCCTGTTCCGCGCCGAAGGCTATCTGCGCGAGCTGGCCGAATTTGCGCCCGCCATTGCCGACGCGGCCGAAGCGGCCGTGCGGCTCGGCTACCGCGACCTCGACTTCTGCCGCCTGGATGAGGCGGCGTTTTCCAGCTGCCCGTCGGACTCCATCGATTACGCCGTGATGGAGCGCACCCGCCACGCGGTGGTGGTGCCGGCCGACATCGGCTGGAGCGATGTGGGCTCGTGGTCTGCGCTGTGGCAGGTGCAGCAGGGCGATGCCCAGGGCAATGTCCAGCGCGGCGATGTGTATCTCGACGGCGTCACCAATTCGCTGGTGCGCGCCGAAAGCCGCATCGTGGCCGTGATCGGCGTGAACGACCTGGTGGTGGTGGAAACTCCCGACGCGGTGCTGGTCGCGCACAAGGATCAGGTGCAGCGCGTCAAGCAGATCGTCGACCACCTCAAGTCCAAGGAACGCACCGAGCATTTGCACCATACCAAGGTGTACCGTCCCTGGGGTTACTACGAGGGCATCGATGCGGGCGACCGATTCCAGGTCAAGCGCATTACCGTCAAGCCGGGCGAGAAACTGTCGCTGCAGATGCACCATCACCGGGCCGAGCACTGGGTGGTGGTGAGCGGTACGGCGCGCGTGACCTGCGGCGAAAAAGTGAGCCTGTTGTCGGAAAATGAATCGACTTACATCCCGATCGGCATGAATCACCGTCTGGAAAACCCGGGCAAGGTGCCGCTGCACATTATTGAAGTGCAGTCGGGCAGCTACCTGGGCGAGGACGATATCGTCCGCTTCGAAGATATTTACCAGCGCGCGTAAGCGCGCAGCCGGACAGGGGAGGGGAGCTGCGGCTCCCTTTTTTCATATCCGAGATCACCGCCGCGCAGAGTGAATTGGTGGGTTGGCAAGTCAAATGCGGCAGTGCAACAAAACAGTTTTTGCATATCTAGCGCGTCAGTGAAGACGAAATGTTGCTATATACACTTTGTTACAACTTACCGCTTTTTCCGTGTCCTTAAATTGACGTTTCCGGAAAATTTTTTATGTTTCCTGTTGGATATGATCTCGCTTCGTGCCGCCATCCGCGCGCATCGTCGGATAAAGAAGATAAAAATAAGCAATTTGTGAAATTTTGAAATAAATTTCCACAGCAGAATTGTTTCCCCACGCATAGAATTCGGACCGTTATCCGATTTCATCTGATGTGAGGAAGTATGTTTTTTAACGTATTCAACCGGGCGCTGGTGTGCGCCGGGATCTTTGCACTGACCGCTTGCGGCGGTGGAGATCCGGCCGACGCCCCGATATCGACTGTTCACCAGAGTCCGCATTCGGTAGTGCAGCACCCATCCCCCATTTCCACCACGCCGGAGGCGCCGGCAGCGGCCGAAGGCGGCACCACCCGTATTGCGCCCGTGGCCAGCGTCGCCACCGCGGCCGAGCGCGAAGCCGAGCAATTGCGCATGGTGCCGTACGAGCAAGCGTTCGCGTTCGAAATCCAGCGCCGCGCGCAAGAGCGACCCGAACACCTGCGCGAACCGGCCGAGCCAGTGCGCGCGCCGGGGCAGGCACCGTGCGACCCCGCCGCCGCCCAGGCCCGGCCCGCCGAGTGTCTGCCGGCCCAGCCCGGCGCCCCCGCCGACGCTGCCGGCCAGGCGCTATAATCGTCGGCGCGCGGTCATCGCCGCGCCAAACCGACGAACGGCTGATTCCATGACCCTGCGTGCTGCCCTGATCGTGTCCGTTGCCCTGATGGGCGCCACCCGTTTGGCCGCGGCCCAAGCCACGCCTGCGCCTGCGCCTGCGGCGGCGGCCGCGCGCCTGCTGCCGCGCCAGCTGGCGCTGGTCGTCAACGATGCCGAACCGAACAGCGTCACGATTGCCGAGTATTACCGCAAGGCGCGCGCCATCCCGGCCGCCAACGTCATCCACGTGAACCTTCCCGGCAAGCCGCAGCGGCTCGATGCCGCGCGTTTCCGCGCGCTCAAGGAAAGCATCGACAGCCAGCTGCCGGCCGGCATCGAAGCCGTGCTGATGGTCTGGACCGCGCCGTACGCCGTGGAATGCAATGCCATCACGGCTGCCTACACCATGGGCTTCGACGCCGGCCAGTGCAGCAACACCTGCGCCGCCAGCCGTCCGAGCGCCTACTTCAATGCCACGTCAAGCCATCCGATGGCCGATTTCCGCATGCGCCTGTCGATGCTGCTACCGACCGAATCGGTGGCGCAGGCCAAGGCCCTGATCGACCGCGGCGTGGCCAGCGGCTTCCGGGTGCCGAACGCGACGGCGTACTACCTGGTGACCTCGCAGGCGGCGCGCAATTCGCGCGTCGAGCTGTTCCCGCGCGACGGCCACCTGGCCGCCAAAAAAATCCGTACCAAGACCTTGCGCGCCGACGCGCTCGACGGCGTCAAGGACATCATGGTCTACCAGACCGGCGTGGCGCGCGTCGACAAGCTCGACGGCCTGGGCTTTTTGCCCGGCGCGCTGGCCGACCATCTGACTTCCTTCGGCGGCGACCTGCTCGGCACCAGCCAGATGAGCAGCCTGCGCTGGCTGGAGGCGGGCGCCACGGCCAGCTACGGCAGCGTCAGCGAGCCCTGCAACCACTGGCAGAAGTTTCCCCATCCCACAGTGCTGCTCAAACATTACCTGAGCGGCAGCAGCGCCATCGAAGCCTACTGGCGCAGCGTGGCCTGGCCGACCCAGGGCTTGTTCATCGGCGAGCCGCTGGCCGCGCCGTACGGCCGCTAAGCGCCGGTCGGCCCCGGCACCCCTGTTCTTCCTGAAGTAACACCCAGCCGGCGTACACCCGTCGGCCGCCGTTGCGCTTGCGGCCGCGTCAGCAGATCGATCCGCCCGCGGTCTGCACGTCCTGTCAGGCACTTCGCCCAGTCGAAAAGACCGCTCTTCGTCATCATGTTGTCATTTGTCACAACTATGATGAAATTTACTATGGAAGAATACTTTTTGCTAACATAGAACTTCAACGTCTGTAGTCAACATGATAATGACGATTCCAATCTCCTCCTTCAGGAAGTTTCGATGAAAAAGCTCGTAGCAACCATGCACGTCCCCGGCCGGCTTACCGTGCTCGCCGCGTTGATGGCTGGTTTATCCGCTCCCGCCATGGCCGTCTCGCCCGATCTCGTGATCAGCCAGCTGTACGGTGCCGGTGGTAATGCAGGTACCACTTTCTTTACCCACGACTACATCGAAATCTTCAACCGCGGCAATGCCGCGGTCACCGCCGAAGGGTGGAGCGTCCAGTACGGCTCGGCCACCAGCACCGGTGCCTGGAGCGGCAAATCCACTTTGCCGACATTCACCGTCGAACCCGGCCAATATGTCCTGATCCAGCAGCAAAGCGGCGGGAGCGGCCAGCCATCGCTGCCAAACCCGCTGATCGCGCCGGCAAGTGGTTTCAATATGTCGGCATCGAACGGTAAAGTCGCCCTGGTGCGCGACAGCGTCACCCTCAGCGGCGCCACCCCGACGGGCGATAACATCGCCGATCTGGTCGGCTTTGGCACCGCCAACGGCGCCGAGGGCACCCGCGCGCCGGCCATGTCGGCGTCGCTTGCCTTATTCCGTGCCAAGGGCGGCTGCGGCGATACCGATGAGAACAGCATGGACTTCGCCACCGGCGCTCCGGCGCCGCGCACCAGCGCCTCGGCCCGCAATACCTGCGGCCCGACCGTTCCGCAAGCCAAGCCGATCGTCCCGGTCTGCCCGGCCGGCATGGCCATCGAACAGGGCAAGCCGGCCGCGGTGCTGCTGAGCGCTTCGGATGAAGACAGCATCGTCAATGGCGCCGTCATCGCCAGCGGCAGTGTTCCGGGCATCAGCCTGGGCAGCCTGACCGCCGCCACCGCCAATGGCGCCAGCGCCAGCGTCAACCTGCAGGCCAGCGCGGCCCTGGTGGCCGGCAGCTATCCGGTCGTCATCCGTTTCACCAATAATGCCGGCCAGGAAGCCACCTGCCCGGTCAACGTCAGCGTGTCGGGCGCGGCCACCATTCCCCAGGTCCAGGGCGCCGGTGCGGCCAGCCCGTTCGCCAATGTCAGCGTGAGTACCGAAGGCGTGGTCACCCACAAGGTGTCGAACGGTTACTTCATCCAGGATGCTAACGGCGATGGCGATCCGGCCACCTCGGACGGCCTGTTCGTCTTTACCGGCAGCGCACCGCTGGTCGCGGTGGGCGACCTGGTTCGCGTGAAAGGCACCATCATCGAATACAAGCCGACCGGCGCGGCGCGCACGTATACCGAAATGAAGGACGTAACGGGTACCAGCGTGCTCGGCACGGGCAATAGCGTTACCCCGGCAAACATTGTCTTCGAGCCCGGGATCGACCTGGCGCGTTACGAGGCGATGCTGGTCAATATCACCAATGCGCTGACCGTCAACCAGACCAGCTACCTGGGCGACCGCGGCGAGCTGACCCTGTCCGTGGGCCGCCGCGAAACCCCGACCAACCGCTATCGTCCGGGCACCCCGGAAGCGCTGGCGCTGGCCGCGGCCAATGCCGGCAACGAACTGGTGCTCGATGACAGCTGGTTCGTCACCCCGCCGGCGGCAACCCCGCCCTGCGCCGACGTGGTGGCCTGCTCCGGTATTCCTTACCTCGGCCAGGATGGCACGGTGCGCGCGGGCGACACGGTCGGTAATCTGCTGGGCGTGGTCGACTTCGGCGCCATCGGCGGCGGTGGCGCGGCCTTCAAGATCCAGCCGATCGCCGTGCCGTCGTTCACGCGCAGCAATCCGCGCCTGGCGGCGCCGGAACTTCCGGTTGGCAACATGAAGGTGGCCAGCGCCAACGTGCTCAACTTCTTCACCACCTTCCTCGACGGCGCCGATGCCTGGGGTCGCACGGGGCAGGGCTGCAAGGTCGGTTCGACCACGCGCGCGTCGAATTGCCGCGGGGCCGACAATATGGCCGAATTCGTGCGCCAGCGCGACAAGATCGTCAGCGAACTGAAGGCCATCGACGCCGACGTGGTGGGTTTGATGGAAATCCAGAACAACGACGACATCGCGGTCGACTACCTGGTCAAGCAGCTCAACGCGGCCATCGGGTTTGAAACCTACGCCTACGTGCCCAAGCCGGCCACCACCGGCACCGACGCGATCCGCGTGGCGATGATCTACAAGCCGGCCAAGGTGGCGCTGGCCGGCGGCGCGCTGTCCGACGGCGACGCCGTCAACAACCGTCCGCCGATGGCGCAAACCTTCAAGGCCGCCAACGGCGCCAAGTTCTCCGTGATCGTCAACCACCTGAAATCGAAGGCGGGCTGCGGTTCCGGCGCCAATGGCGACCTGGGCGATGGCCAGGGCTGCAACAACGGCAGCCGGGTGCTGCAGGCGACGCGCCTGGCCAACTACTTCATTCCGCACGTGATCGCCAGCGCGGGCGACCCGGACGTGCTGGTCATCGGCGACATGAATGCGCACGGGTTCGAAGATCCGATCCACCTGCTCAACCAG
This sequence comes from Massilia pseudoviolaceinigra, assembly GCF_030846505.1. Classification (NCBI taxonomy): domain Bacteria; kingdom Pseudomonadati; phylum Pseudomonadota; class Betaproteobacteria; order Burkholderiales; family Oxalobacteraceae; genus Massilia; species Massilia pseudoviolaceinigra. The sequence goes on from NZ_JAVCWL010000003.1 coordinate 139,707, forward strand.
GCTGGCCTGGTCAACGAACTGGAGCGCTTCGTGCGTCCGACGGGCATTCCTTACTCCTACGTCTTCGACGGCGCAAGCGGCTACCTCGACCATGCACTGGCGAGCACCTCGCTCGACGCCCAGGTCGTCGGCGCCACCGAATGGCACACCAATGCGGATGAACCGACCGTGATCGATTACAACACCGACGCCAAGAGCGCCGCCGCCCAGGCCCTGTTCAAGAACGATGCCTTCCGCTCGTCGGACCATGATCCGGTGGTAGTGGCCCTGAACCTTGCTCCGACCTATGCCAATGTCACCGGCGCGTTCCGCGAACAGCGCTCCGGCCTGAGCGTGGACCGCCTGGCCAACAAGTTTACCGCCACCGTCACCCTGACCAATACCTCGGGCGCGGCCATCACCGGCCCGGTGCACCTGGTGCTGACCGGCCTGACGGACGGCGTCACCCTGGAGAATAAGTCTGGTGTTGTCGGAAATGAACCTTATGTGAGTGTTAACAATGCTACAATTCAAGCCGGGGAAAAAATCACACTGAAAGTTGTCTTCAGCAACCCGGCACGACGAGGCATTGGTTTCGTTAGTAAAATTTTAAGTGGTTCACTCTAAGGGAGCAACATGTTCAATTTTAAGACTTTCGTAAAACAAGCTTTACTCGCGGCCACCCTTGCTTTCGGCATCGGTAACGCGACGGCAGGGCCGACGTACCATGTCGATATCGATACCACCATTTACTCCGGTGCCGGTTCGATTGATTTTTGGATGTCCAGCTTCAATGGCGCCAGCGGTGCCATCGCCACGGTGAGCAATTTCACCGGTAATCTGGGCGCGGAAACTTTCCGTTTCGGCAGCGTTGCCGGTGCATTGCCTGCCTCGGCCAGCTTCGACAACAGCGAGTCCTTCAGCTCGGTAACGCATAATGTGACCCTGGGCAGCAAGTTCGGTTTCGACGTGAACTTCAGCGGCGACTTCCTGACCGTGCCGGGCTTTGCATCGACCTTCAGCGTTGCGATGTACGATGCGCTCGGCGACTACCTGGTGCAGCCGAACTTCCTGATCGAGTTCAGCCTCAATCCGCCGACGATCGACGACGCTGCCAGCGTGAGCTACACGGCTGCCCGCAACGTGCGCGTGTCGGTGCCTGAGCCGTCCGACATGCTGCTCGTGATGACCGGCCTGGGCCTGGTCGCTTTCGTGCGCCGCCGCGCCGCGAAAGCACCGCGCTAAGCTGTTCCGCGGCGGGCCTTTGTGGCCCGCCAGCATGAATCGCACATTTGTCCGGCAAGGGCACATGTGCTTTTTTTTTGCCCACGCCGCATGGCCGTAATCGATCCGTAAGCACGCCAAAAAACCTTGCTCAGAAGCATGCCAAATATCGCAGCGCCCGCTATGAAAGAATAGTTGTCGCAACCGATGGCGGCATGGTAGCCTTGCACGCCAAATTCAGCATTGAGGAGCCGAAAGGATGTTTGCAGCAACGAAAATCACCAGCGCCCGACGTGATCGCCACGCCGGCTTTACCCTGCTTGAATTGCTCGTCGTTATCGTCATCATCGGCTTGCTCGCGGCCTACGTGGGGCCGAAGTACTTCGCTCAGCTCGGCAAGTCGGAAGTGACCGTTGCCAAGGCCCAGATCGAAGCGTTCGAAAAGTCGCTCGACACTTACCGTCTCGACGTCGGCCGCTATCCGACCACCGAAGAAGGCATGGCCGCGCTGCTGGCCGCGCCCGCCACCGCCGGCGTCAAATGGAATGGTCCTTACCTGAAAAAGGCCGTGCCGCAAGATCCATGGGGCCGCCCGTACCAGTACCGCGCGCCAGGGAGCAAGGGCGAGTATGAAATCGTCTCGACTGGCAAGGATGGCCAGCCCGGCGGCACCGGCGAAAACGCCGACATCACGTCCCAATAACTTCCTGACCCATCCCCCCGCAAAGGCCTCATGCAGTTTGCTGTCCGTACCCTCGCGCCTGACCTGAGCATTAGCAGCCAGGTGGTCGACGCCCAGGATGAGGCCGATGCCCGCCGCCAGTGCGAAGCCCGCGGGCTGTTCGTCAGCGCGGTCGAACCGGTGCGCGCGGCCGGCCTGCGCCGCAGCCGGGGCGCCAGCCTGTCGCTGGTGCTGTTCAGCCAGGAATTGCTGGCCCTGCTGACAGCGGGCCTGGGCATCGTCGAAGCGCTCGAAGCCCTGCTCGAAAAAGAAACCAATCTGTCCACCCGCAGCGTGCTGGAACGCCTGCTCGGGGGCTTGCGCGAAGGCAAGCGCTTTTCCAGCGTGCTGGCCGACCAGCCCGACCTGTTTTCGCCGCTCTACATCGGTATCGTGCGCGCCGCCGAAGGCACCAGCGATTTGCCGCGCTCGCTGGCGCGCTACATCGATTACCAGCAGCGCATCGACGTGGTGCGCAGCAAGATCGTCAGCGCCGCCATCTATCCGGTGATCCTGCTGGCAGTCGGCGGCGGCGTGAGCATGTTCCTGATTACCTACGTGGTGCCGCGCTTTGCCGAGGTCTACCAGGGCGCAGGCCGCAACCTGCCGTGGATGTCGCAGATGCTGCTCGGCTGGGGCCAGTTCGCCAGCGGCCACACCAGCCTGCTCTTGGGCGGCGCCGCCGTGCTGGCCTGCGCGCTGGTGCTGCTGTGGCGCCACCTGACCCGCAACGGCGGCCTGACCCGCCTGATCACGCGTTTGCCCGGCATCGGCGAGCGCGTGCGCATCTATGAGCTGTCGCGCCTGTATCTGACGCTCGGCATGCTCAGCGAAGGCGGCATCACCATCGTCAACGCCATCGATACCGTGCAGGCGATGGTGTCGACCTCGATGCGCGCGTCCCTCGCCGCAGCGCGCACCAGCATCGAATCGGGCCTGCCGCTGTCGAGTGCGTTCGAGGCGAACAGCCTGACCACCCCGATTTCGCTGCGCATGCTGCGCGTGGGCGAGCGTACCGGCGACATGGGGCCGATGCTGACCCAGTCGGCCGCGTTCTACGACGGCGAAATCAGCCGCTGGATCGACCGCTTCACGCGTACCTTTGAACCCCTGCTGATGGCCGCCATCGGGCTGGTTGTCGGCGCCATTGTGGTGCTGCTGTATATGCCGATTTTCGATCTGGCCGGAGACATGTCTTGAGTACTTCTGCCGTCATGCTCGATCCAGCCCTGCTGGCGCGCGCCCGCGCCCAGAGCCTGCAGTCGCAGCGTCCGCTGGTGGCCGAACTGGAAGCGGTCAGCGGGCTCGATGCGCGCCAGATCGTCCAGGCCCTGGCCGAACCGTTCGGCCTGACGGTGATGGAAACGGCCGAGATGCTCAGCTGCGCCACCGCCTTCGACCTGCTGCCGCTGGCCCAGGCCCTGGCGCGCCACTGCGTGCTGCTGCGCGCGCCCGGCGGCCAGGTCACCGGTGTGATCGCCGACCCGTTCGACGTCGACCTGCAAACCTGGCTCACCACCTGCGCGCGCGCCACCCCGGGCGCGCCGCTGCACCTGCGCCTGGCGCTGCAATCGGATATCCAGGCTTACCTGTCCAAGCAGGAGGAGTCCGCGCGCGCGGTCGATACCCTGGTGGCCAACGTGGGCGACGCCCGGCGCGACGGCAAGACCGCCGCCGTGCTGTCGTTCGCCTCGGTCTCGGAAGCGGCCAGTCCCGCCGTCAAGCTGGTCAACTCGACCCTGTACGACGCGCTCAAGGCCGGCGCCTCCGACATCCATCTGGAGAGCACCGCCAGCGGCCTGGCCGTCAAGTACCGGGTCGACGGCGTGCTCGATCACGCCACCTCGGTCAACGGCATCGAAGTGGCGGAGCACATCATCTCGCGCCTGAAGGTGCTGGCCGAACTCGATATCGCCGAGCGCCGCGTGCCGCAGGACGGCAGCTTCCGGGTCGAATCGGGCGGGCGCGAGATCGACTTGCGCGTCTCCATCATGCCCAGCATTCACGGCGAGGACGCGGTCATCCGGATTCTCGACAAGCGCGCCATGATCGAAGCCTACGGCGCGCTCACGCTCGAAGCGCTCGGTTTTGATGCGCCGTCGCTGGTGTCCTTGCGCATGCTGGCGCAGGAAGCCTACGGCATGCTGCTGGTGACCGGGCCGACCGGCTCGGGCAAGACCACCACCCTGTACGCGGCCCTGACCGAAATTCACAACGGGCGCGAAAAGATCATCACCATCGAAGACCCGGTCGAATACCAGCTGCCCGGCATTCTGCAAATCCCGGTCAACGAAAAGAAGGGCCTGACCTTCGCCAAGGGCTTGCGCTCGATCCTGCGCCACGATCCCGACAAGATCATGGTCGGCGAAATCCGTGACCGCGAAACCGCCGAAATCGCGGTGCAGTCGGCCCTCACAGGCCACCTGGTGCTCACCACCGTCCACGCCAACAACGTGTTCGACGTGTTCGGACGCTTTACCCACATGGGCATCGACCCCTACGCCTTCGTGTCGGCGCTCAACGGCATCTGGGCCCAGCGCCTGGTGCGCATGAATTGCCCGCATTGCGCCGAGCAGTTCACCCCGAGCGACGCCGACCTCGACGCGGTCAACCTGGAACGCAAGGACGTGCAAGACTACCTTTTCATGCAGGGCAAGGGCTGCGGCGACTGCCGCGGCACCGGCTACAAGGGACGGCGCTCGATCGCCGAAATCCTTACCCTGAACGACGAAATCCGCGAACTGATCGTCGACAAGCGCCCGATCCGCCAGATCAAGGCCGCGGCCCACGCCAACGGCACCCGCAGCCTGCGCCTGGCCGCGCTCGACCTGGTCAAGCGCGGCGCCACCACGCTTGGCGAGATCAAACGGGTGACCCTGCATGCGTAGACGTTTCGGACAATCGCTGCGGGTCGGCGTCGCGCCCGGCGCGCTCGCTCTCCTCAAGACCAGCCGCTGGGGGGGCGCTGCGCCCGAACTGGTGGGCGAACTCGCTTTCGAAGGCGGCAGCCACCCCGAGGCGATCGGCGTGGCCCTGCGCCAGCTGCTGCAAGGTGGCGGCTGCGCCAACTGGCCCGTGAGCATCGTGCTGGCCGATGAACTGGTACGCATCTGGCAGGTCGCGCCGCCCGCGGGCAGCGCGCGCCTGGCCGACCTGGAAGCGGCCGCCGCGCTGCGCTTCCAGACCCTGTTCGGCGAACCGACCGGCGCCTGGAAGCTGTCCGCCGGCTGGGATCCGGCGCAACCGTTCCTGGCCGCCGCGCTGCCGCGCAACCTGCTGGCGCTGATCGAACAGGTGTGCGCCGCCCAGCGCGCGCCCATCGTCGAACTGGTGCCGCAATTCGTCGCCGGCTTCAACCAGTGGCGCGCCGCCCTCAAGGCTGGCGCCTGGTATGGCCTGGTGCAGCAGCGCGTGCTCACCCTGGGCATGATCGATGGCGGCGCAATCCGCGCCGTGCGCGCCACCGCGCTGCCCGAAGGCGCCGATCTGGACTGGCTGGCCGCGCACGTGGCGCGCGAAGCGCTGCGCCTGAACCTGGCCGCGCCGGCGCGCGTGGCGGTGTCCGGCCATGCGCCGGCCGCCTGGAGCAAGGGCGCCACCCACGCGCCGTTAGCCTGCCATCTGTTGGGGCAAGGGCAGGGCGCCGGCTGGTCCGACTGCGCGCGCCTGGCCGCCACCGGGAGCCGTCCATGAAGCCGGTGCGCATCGATTTTGCTCCGCCAAGCCTGCAGCGCACCCTGTACCGTGCCGGTCCCGCCACCTGGATCGTCGCCGTGCTCGCGCTGGCGCTGTGCGCCACCTCGGCCACCCTGGGCTGGCGCCTGATGGCGCAGCAGCGTGCCCAGGCCGCCGAGCTCAATGCCGCGCAACTGCGCGCACGCGTTCCGGTGGTGGTGGCGCCGGTCGCCCTCGGACCGCGCATTTCGGAAGCGCAGGCCGCCGGCGTGAACGCCGCCGTGCTGCAACTGAACCTGCCGTGGCGCGCCTTGTACGACGCCATTGGCGCCGCCACGCCGGCCACCATCGGCATGCTGGCGCTGGAACCGGATGCGCGCAAGCGCACCATGAAAATCACCGCCGAAGCGAAAAGCAGCGACGCCATGATCGAATACGTCGAGCTGCTCAAGCGCGAGGAACTGTTTTCCGGAGTAACCCTGATCCGTCACGAAATCAACGAGCAAGACCCGGCCAAGCCGATCCGCTTCCAGCTCGAAGCCGAATGGGTGGCCCCATGAACGCACCCGCCTTTTCCGCGCTGCTGCTGCGCGCGCGCCTGGCCGTGGTGGCGCGCGGGCCGCTGTTGTGCGGCGCCTGCGTGCTGCTCGTCGCTGCCGCAGCCGCAGTCGCGTGGCTGCTGCCCCAGGCCGCGCTGCAATCGAAGAACCACGCTGTCGCCCTGGGGCTGGCGCGCATGCCGGCGCCGGTCGACAAGCCGGCTCCGGTGATCGCCAATGAAAACCTGGCCCTGTTCTACGCCACCCTGGGCGAGAAGCGCTACGCCGAGCAGCAGGTCAAGACCCTGTTCGGGATCGCCGCCAAGAGCGGCCTGTCGCTCTCGCAGGGCGACTACAAGGGCGGTTTTGACCGCAATGCGCGCCTGCATACCTATCAGGTGACCTTGCCGGTCAAGGGCAGCTACAACGCCATCTGGAAGTTCACCATGCTGTCGCTGCGCGCGATTCCCTTTGCCTCGCTCGACGAAATCAGCTTCAAGCGCGACAGCATCGGCGAGCCGGCGCTGGAAGCGCGCGTGCGCATGACCTTCTATCTGGCCGACCAGCCGGGAGCGGCGCAATGACGCCGCGCCACCTCGCGATGGGCGCGGCCGTGCTGCTTGCCGCCGGCCTGCTGGTCTTTGGCGACAACAGCCCCGATTCCGGCGTGACCGAAGCGGTCGAACGCAGCGCGCCCAAGGCGTCCGGCCCCCGCGCGAATGCGGTCGTCACCGCCGTGCCGTCCGAACCGGCCATCCTGCGCCTGGTCGCGCGCGACACGCTGATCGGCGACGATGACGACGCCTTCGGCGCCAACACCGTGTTCGGCAGCCAGAATCTGAATCCGCCGCCGCCCCCGCCGCCGGTCGACAACACGCCGCCGCCGCCACCGCCGCCGCCAAGCGCTCCGCCGCTGCCGTTTGTCTACATCGGCAAGGCGGTCGGCGAGGGCGCGTGGGAAGTGTTCCTCGCGCGCGGCGACAAGACGTATATCGTACGTAACAAGATGGTGATCGACGGCATCTACCGGGTGGACGCTATCGCGCCGCCCACGCTGACCCTCACCTATCTGCCTTTGAACCAGGTTCAACAGCTCAACATTGGAGTCTTCGACTGATGGCTAGCCACCGGATTGGCACACGCTGCCTGTATTTGCCACTTTGGAGCCGTCTTGTGCGCGGCGCGGCCTTGCCGCTCATGGCGCTGGCGCTGGCCGGCTGCGCCGGGCAGGCCGCTTACCTCGAGGGTAACTCGCTGATCGAGAAGGACCAGGTCGAGGCGAGCCTGCTCAAGTACCGCCAGGCGATCGACGCCCAGCCCGAAAACCCGGTCTACCGCGCCGCCTACCTGCGCGCGCGCGACCGCGCCGCCACGCGCCTGCTCGACCAGGCCGATCGCGCCCTGGCGGGCGGCAAGGCCGCGCTCGCGCTGCAGGATTTCCAGCGCGTGCTGGCGTTCGAGCCGTCCAACGAGCGCGCCCGTGCCGGCCTGCGCCTGATCGAGATGGACGAGCGCCATACCAAGGTGATGGAAGAGGCCAGCGCCGCCTTCGAGCGCAAGGAATACGAAGTGGCGCGCGCGCGCGCCGCCGCGATCCTGATCGAGCGGCCGCAGTACGAGCCGGCGCGCCAGCTGCTGCTGCAGGTAACCGAGAAGACCGCCGCGCCGGTGGCCGAAACGGGCCTGGCCGCCGCCTACAAGACGCCGATCAGCATCGAATTCCGCGACGCCCCGCTCAAGCAGGTGCTCGACGTGATCGCGCGCCGCTCGAACCTGAACTTCATCTTCGACAAGGACGTCAAGACCGACCAGAAGACCTCGATCTTCCTGAAGAACAGCACGGTCGAAGCGGCCATCTACTACCTGATGGTGTCGAACCAGATGGATTACCAGGTCATGGACGGCAATACCCTGCTGGTGTACCAGAACGTCGCCTCCAAGCTCAAGGAATACCAGGAGATGACGGTCAAGACCTTCTTCCTGGCCAACGCCGAAGCGAAGGTGGTCGCCAACACGCTCAAGACCATCCTCAAGTCGCGCGACGTGGTCATCGACGAAAAGCTCAACCTCGTGATCGTGCGCGACAACCCGGAAGCGATCAAGCTGGCCGCCAAGCTGGTGGCGCTGCAGGACGTGGCCGAGCCGGAAGTGATGCTGGAAGTGGAGATTTTGGAGATCAAGCGCAGCCGCCTGCTGGAACTGGGCGTTTCCTGGCCCACCTCGGTGACCCTGGCGCCGCTGGTCAACAGCAACGGCGGGCAGCTCACCCTCGATACGGTGCGCGGCCTGGGACGCGCCGATATCGGCCTGTCGTCGCTGTCGACCACCGTCACCGCCAAGAAGACCGATGGCGACTCGAACACCCTGGCCAATCCGCGCATCCGCGTGCGCAACAAGGAAAAGGCCAAGATCGTCATTGGCGAGAAAATCCCGAACATCACCACCACCTTGGGGGCGGGCGGCGTGGGCGGCGGCTTGTCGCAGGAATCGATCACCTATCTCGATGTGGGCCTGACCCTGAACGTGGAACCGACCATCTACCTGAATAACGAAATCGGCATCCGCGTGGGCCTGACCGTCAGCTCCCTGGGCGAAGCGATCACCACCGCCTCGGGCAACATCGCCTACCGCATCGGCAACCGCGAAGCGACCACCATGCTGCAGTTGAAGGATGGCGAAAACCAGGTGCTGGCGGGCCTGATCAACAACGAAGACCGCAGCAACGGCAGCAAGATCCCCGGCCTGGGCAACCTGCCGATCGTGGGCCGCCTGTTCGGCCGCACGATCGACGGTGCCGATCGCAGCGAGATCGTGTTGTCGATCACGCCGCACCTGATCCGCAATCTCCAGCGTCCGCCCGCCAGCGCTTCCGAGTTCAGCGCCGGCACCGAGACCAGCTTCCGGCGCCGTCCCGACAGCGCGGCGCGTGCGCCGGTGGTGATGCCGCCGTCGCCGGGCGCCCGCGCAGCGGTCCCGGTTCCAGCTCCGGTTCCCGCCCCGGCCCCGGTCCCGGCCGTACCCGAGGCGCCTGGCGCCGCCGTGACCCCGATCCCGGTCCCGGAAACCACGCCCGTGCCGCAGCAATGATGGCGCAAGGGCAGGGCCGCGGCTTCACGCTGATCGAATTGCTGGTGACACTGGCGATTCTGGCCCTGCTCGGCACCCTGGTGGTGCCGGTGACGCAAGTGACCATGCAACGCCAGCAGGAGCAGGAACTGCGCCGCTCGCTGCGCGAAATCCGTCACGGCATCGACGCCTACAAGCGTGCCTACGACGAAGGGCGCATCGCGCGCTCCCTCAACAGCAACGGCTATCCCAAGTCGCTCGAACAGCTGGTCGAAGGCGCGCCCGACATGCGCAGCCCCAAGCGCGCCAAGATCTTTTTCCTGCGCCGCGTGCCGCGCGATCCCTTCAATCCCAACAGCGACTTGAGCGGGGCCCAGACCTGGGGCAAGCGCAGCTACGCCAGCGAGGCCACCGACCCGCGCGAAGGCGAGGACGTCTACGATGTGTATTCGACTTCGGACCGGGTTGGCCTCAATGATGTGCCGTACCGCAAATGGTGAACAAGATGCAAGCAAAACCTGGCCGCACAGCGCGCGGCTTCACCCTGATCGAACTGCTGGTGGTGCTGGGCATCATCGCCTTGCTGCTGACCTTGGCAGTGCCGCGCTTTTTTCCCAGCATCGACAGCACCAAGGACACCATTTTGGCCGACAACCTGCGCAATGTACGCGCCGTGATCGACCAGTTTTACGCCGACACCGGGCGCTATCCCGATTCGCTGGAACAGCTGGTCGAGAAAAAATACCTGCGCTCGATTCCGGTCGACCCGGTGGCCGACAGCAGCACCAGCTGGATTCTGGTGCCGCCCGAAGACACCACCAAGGGCAACCTGTACAGCATCAAGAGTGGGGCGCCCGGCAATGACCGCAACGGCAAACCGTATAGCGACTGGTAAGGCGCCGCCGCGCAGGACGCGCGCCGGCGGCTTTACCTACCTGGGGCTGATCATCCTGGTCACCGTGATCGGGCTGGTCGGCGCGGCCAGCCTCAAGGTTGGCTCGCTCATGCAGCGCGCCGCCGCCGAGGAAGAGCTGCTCGATATCGGCGCCGCCTTCAGCGACGCGCTGCGCAGTTACGCCGCCGCGACTCCGCAGGGGCAGCCGCAGCAGCCGCCTTCCTTGCAGGAATTGCTCAAGGACCCGCGCTTTCCCAACCCGCGCCGCCACCTGCGCAAGATTTTCGTCGACCCGATCACCGGCAAGGCCGAGTGGGGCATCATGTATATCAGCGACAAGCAGGGCGTGCTCGGCGTCTACAGCCTGTCGGATGCGCCGCCGCTCAAGATCGGCAATTTCGATGCGCGCTTTCTGAACATGGAAAACAAGAGCAAGCTGTCGGATTGGAAGTTCACGTTGTCGTCCCAGACCTTGCTGCCGCCGCAGGAGCCGCCCGCCGCTCCCGGGCAGAATCAGGCGCCGCCCCTGTTTCCGCCGGCCGCGCCGCCGCCGGAAGGGGCCATGAAGCCGCCCGAGGAGCCGGCCGCGGCCACGCCGCCGCCTGCCGAAGCGCCGGAGCCGGACGCGGTTACGCCGCCGCCTGAGCCACCGGCCGGTGAGGCAAAACCGGAGGAACCGCCAGCCGGGGACGATCCTGCGGGCCGGAGCACGCAGGATCAGAATCAGAATCAGGATCAGAACCAGGACAAGGAGAAGGCCGAGGCCGAGGAAGAGGAGCGGCGGCGCGACGAACGCCAGCGCGACGAGGGCCGCCGCAACGAGCCTCGGCGCGAGAGGTAGTTCAGCGTTCAGGGGATAATTCAATTGATGCGCGTGCAAAAAATGAAAAAACGATGGGTATCCCTTCTTTCCCCGCTCGCCGCTGTTCTTCTCCTGTTTAGCCTGATTTCTTGCGGCAAGGTGTACATTGACGAAGCGGAACGATTTATCAGGGCAGATGCATCAGTCCAGTCGAAAGTCGGTGAGGTCACCTCGTTAACGCGTACCAGGACCATCGTTGTGGGCGCAGCGATCAGTACCGAGAATAAGGTATCCCCGGGTTATCACGTCTATGAATTCATCGTCCGCGGTGCGCGCCGCAAGGCATTTCTCAGTGTTCAAGTGAACAATCCTCACGACCCGTCGAAGCGCAGTTTTGCGATTGAGTCGATTGAGGACTTGTAGCGTCGAATGCGACAGGACGCCGGCACACTGAATCTGGAGTAATGCCGCTCTCAGCGGCCGCTGCGCTTGAAGTCCCTGAAGCGAAATCCCAGCCCGAACAGCACCACGAAATACGCCATGCCGCTGCCGGCGACGATGGCGAACAGGGCGCCGGCGCGCAGCCATGGACGGGCCTGCAAGCCGGCCCAGTCGAACTGGATCTTGCAGTAGTAGGCGATCAAGCCCATCACCGTCACGGCGATGACGAGCTTGGCGAAGAACATCAGCCAGCCCGGCTGCGGCACATAAATGCCGCGCTTGCGCAGCATGGTGTACAGCACGGCCGCGTTGAGGCAGGCGCCCATGCCGATCGACAGGGCCAGTCCGGCCACACCCAGCAGCGGCACGAACAGCAGGTTCATCAGCTGTACCGCCACCAGCACCCCGATGGCGATGCGCACCGGCGTGCGCACGTCCTGGCGCGCGTAAAAGGCGGGCGTGAGCGTCTTGACCAGGATGATGCCGACCAGACCGGCGCTGTAGGCCATCAGCGGCATGGCCGCAGCGTGGATGGCCTTGACGTTGAAGGCGCCGTAGTGGAACAGGGTGGCGATCATCGGTTCGGCCAGCGCGGCCAGGCCGATCGAGGCCGGCAGGGCCAGCAGGAAGGTCAGGCGCAAGCCCCAGTTGAGCAGGGCCGAGTATTCGGTGGTGTCGCCCTCGGTATTCGCCTTGGCCAGGCTTGGCAGCAAAATGGTGCCCAGCGCCACGCCCAGCATCGCCGTGGGAAATTCCATCAGGCGGTCGGCGTAGGTGAGGGCCGAAACGCTGCCGGCGCCCAGGCGCGAGGCGATGCCGGTATTTACCAGCAGGCTGATCTGGGCGGCGGAGACGGCGAACACGGCCGGCCCCATCTTCTTGAGCATGCGGTGCACGCCCGGGTCGCGCAGGGCGCCGATGGGATTGAGCGAAATGCGCGGCAGCATGCCGATTTTCATCAGCGAGGGAATCTGGATGCCCACCTGCAAGAGGCCGCCGACCACCACCGCGATCGCCATCGCGTAGATCGGTTGCTCGAGGCGCTCGGCCAGGAACAGCGAAGCCAGGATGAAGGAAATATTCAGCAGCACCGGGGTGAACGCGGGAATCTTGAACTGGCGCCAGGTATTGAGGATGCCGCTGGCCAGCGAGACGAAGGCCATGCAGATAATATAAGGGAACATCACGCGCGTCATGAAGATGGCCGCTTCGCCGGCCTGCGCCGTCTGTTTGGACGTGTCCATGATCCACATGATCAGCACCGGTGTGGCGACGATGCCGGCGATGGTGATCAGGAGGGTCGACCAGATCAGCACCGTGGCCACGCTGTCGACCAGCGGACGGGTGCCTTCGTCGCCGTGCTGGGTCTTGACGTCGGCCAGGATCGGCACGAAGGCCTGGGCGAAGGCGCCTTCGGCGAACATGCGGCGCAGCAGGTTGGGAATGCGGAAGGCGACGTTGAACGCGTCGGTAAATTCCGAAGCGCCGAAAGCGCGCGCGAAAAGACTTTCGCGCAGCAGGCCGGTGACGCGGGACAGCATGGTCATGCTGGAGATGGCAGCCAGGGTTTTGAGCAAGTTCATGGGCCGGGATTATAGCCCGGCAAGAGTGGGGCGGACGGGCGCGTCGGACAAATGTTGATTTTTGAATTGCCCTTGCCGGAAGTTTTCGCTATAATCGAAGGCTGTACAGAATTCTGTTACGCAGACACTAATGTTTGGCAGGCACTGGTTTGACACACAAGGTGTAGAAAAAACACTGGTTTGACAGACGCTATTGTTTGCAAACGCAACTTGACCCCGATTTAGGAAATTCCATGGCAAATACCGCACAAGCACGCAAGCGCGCTCGTCAAGCAGTTAAGCAAAACGCTCACAATTCGTCGCAGCGTTCGACCCTGCGTACCGCTATCAAGGCAGTGCGCAAGGCTATCCAGGCTGGCGACAAAGCTGCTGCAGCGTCGATCTTCCAGGCATCCGTGTCGACCATCGACAGCATCGCCGACAAGAAAATCATCCACAAGAACAAAGCAGCGCGTCACAAGAGCCGTCTGGCTGCTGCTCTGAAAGCGCTGGCTTAATAGCCTGTGCCGCCGCGCGGACTTCGGTCTGCCGGTTGAGCTTGTGAGCACGACAAAAACCCGCCTGGCTTCGGCCCGGCGGGTTTTTGTCGTGTGCGCTTCACTTGCACAATGTTTCCTAACCGGGGTCTGACCCTAATGCCGTTAAGTCAAGCCGTTTTCCGACCGCAAACTTCAAAACCGTCATTCCCGCCTGCGCGGGAATGACGGAGCTTAAGTTAGCGCCATTAAGGTCTGACCCCGGTTAGGAAACTTTTCAGATTTTCTTCATGTCCCCGGCCGGCACTTCCACCCATTCCCCCGGCATCAAGGGATGCGTCGCCAGCGAAAACGGCCCGATGCTGCTGCGTACCAGCCGCAAGGTCGGCAATCCCACCGCCGCCGTCATGCGCCGCACCTGGCGATTTTTCCCCTCCTGTAAGGTGATCGCGATCCAGCTGGTCGGCTTGTCGGCGCGCACCCGGATCGGCGGCGTGCGCGGCCACAGCCAGCCCGGTTCGGCAATCTGTACCGCGCGGCACGGCTTGGTCACGAAGTTCCCCAGGTCGAGCGGCCCCTGCAGCCGCGCCAGCGCGCCGGCATCGAGCGCGCCGTCGACCTGCACCAGATAGGTCTTGGCTTCCTTGTGATCGGGATGGGCGATGCTGTGCTGCAGGCGGCCGTCGGCGGTGAGCAGCATCAGTCCTTCGCTGTCGGCGTCGAGCCGGCCGGCCGGGTAGATGTTGGGCGTGCGCAGGTAGTCGGCCAGCGATGCGCGTCCCGGCTGGGGTGAGAACTGGCACAGCACCTGGAACGGCTTGTTAAAGAGAATGAGGGGCATAATTGAATAGCTGGGAAGGTGTTAAGCTCTCTGTCCATGCGCCGTTCGGCTGACCGCACGGCTGGAGAGCCATTTGTTAGTGTCGCAAAACCGTAGCGCCTAGTAAAATACTGGTGCATAATATGAAACGCGCGTCTTATGTCTTATAGAAGACTACAACTCTCGTTGTATTTATAGTAACCAATTCAGATTGCAGACCATGCCTGACAGACGCAACAATGTTGCTGCCTGCTATGCGTCCACTTCGGAGATCACGATGTATCAACATATCAAAGTACCTGCTGACGGCCAAAAAATCTCGGTCAATGCCGATTTTTCGCTGAATGTACCAGATAATCCAGTCATTCCCTACATCGAAGGCGATGGCACCGGCGTCGATATCAGCCCTGTCATGATCAAGGTCATCGACGCAGCCGTGGCCAAGGCTTACGGCGGCAAGCGCAAGATCAGCTGGATGGAAATCTATGCGGGCGAGAAATCGACCACCGTGTACGGCCCGGACGTGTGGCTGCCGGAAGAAACCCTGCAAGTGCTGAAGGACTACGTTGTCTCGATCAAGGGCCCGCTGACGACTCCGGTCGGCGGCGGCATCCGTTCGCTCAACGTCGCCCTGCGCCAGCAGCTCGACCTGTACGTCTGCCTGCGTCCAGTGCGCTACTTCACGGGCGTGCCTTCGCCAGTGCGTGAGCCAGAGAAGACCGACATGGTCATCTTCCGCGAAAACTCGGAAGACATCTACGCCGGTATCGAATACCAGCAAGGTTCCGAAGGCGCCAAGAAACTGATGGATTTCCTGATCAAGGAAATGGGCGTTACCAAGATCCGCTTCCCTGAGACCTCGGGCCTGGGCATCAAGCCAGTGTCGATCGAAGGTACCGAGCGCCTGGTGCGCAAGGCGATCCAGTACGCGGTCGACAACGACAAGCCTTCCGTGACGATCGTTCACAAAGGTAACATCATGAAGTACACCGAAGGCGGCTTCCGCGACTGGGCGTACGCACTGGCACAGAAAGAGTTCGGCGCTGAGCTGATCGATGGCGGCCCATGGTGCAAGTTCAAGAATCCAAAGACCGGCAAGGACATCATCGTCAAGGATTCGATCGCCGATGCGTTCCTGCAGCAGATCCTGTTGCGTCCGGCCGAGTACAGCGTCATTGCGACCCTGAACCTGAACGGCGACTACATTTCCGACGCGCTGGCGGCACAAGTGGGCGGTATCGGTATCGCTCCTGGCGCCAACCTGTCGGACTCGGTGGCCATGTTCGAAGCGACCCACGGCACCGCGCCGAAGTACGCAGGCAAGGACTATGTGAACCCGGGTTCGCTGATCCTGTCCGCTGAAATGATGCTGCGTCACATGGGCTGGCTGGAAGCGGCTGACCTGATCATCTCGTCGATGCAGAAATCGATCGCCTCGAAAAAGGTCACCTACGACTTCGCCCGCCTGATGGAAGGCGCGACCCAAGTGTCGTGCTCCGGTTTCGGCGATGTGATGATCGAGCAGATGTAAGATTGCCGCTGCGCTCAGGCGCGGCGCGATGGCCCCGTTCTCGCAGGAGGACGGGGCTTTTGTATTATTGGATACGTATTTGCATGCCTGGGGCATGGTGCGTGCGTGGAAGAGGAAAATGCATGCTGCGTTCGCTGTTGATTTCGGCCTTGGCCCTTGCCCTGGCCTCGTCCCTGGGCGGTTGCCAGGACCCGGGTGGGCCCTGTGGCAACGAAGTGCTGTCGGAATCGATGTCGCCGAGCGGGTATGTGACGGCGACGACGTTCCGGCGAAATTGCGGCGCCACCACCGGCTTTGTGAAAGTCGTGGCAGTACAAGCGAGCGCCGATGCCTTCGATGGCGACGACAAAAGCAATTATGTGCTGGTGTCCGATACGGACACGCCGGTCACGGCTACTTGGGAAGGCGCCGACGTGCTGCGCATCCGGCGCTCGGCCGGAAAGAGCGTCTTTCTGGAAATACGCGTGTTCGATGGCATGCAAATCCGTTACAACGACGAGCCGCTCTGACGCTGCGAACGTTGGCGAGGAGCGGCCCGAGAGCTACGGTGGGGCCGCGCCATACTTGCCCGCGCGTGGATAATATATTTCCAAAAATGTAAGAATGTTGGAATGCTAATCGGTTTATACTTTCCTTGTTGTTGATATTTAAACAACTCAACCTGCATGATTCACCTGATGGAATCTGCTGACCAATACAAGGAAAAAAATGACAAAAGTAATTGGCAAACGTGTGTGTGCAATGGTGGTGAGCGGTGTGATCGGCGCGGCTGTGCTGCCTGCGGTCGCCAGCGCCCAGAACGGCGGCGCCGCCCCAGGCAAGCCGGCAACCAGCGTCGCGGCGCTGCAGAAAGCGGAAGCGGCGCTGCTGGCGCCGATCCGCAACGTAGCCGGCAGCACCCATTACATCGTCCTGTTCGCCGACACGGCCGCGCAGCGCTATTCGGCCAAGGCGGTCAGCGACCCGCGCTTCGGGGCCGAGCACGACGGCAAGGTGATGCGCCTGCTGCACGAGGTCGAAGCGGCGCACCGGGTTGCCGCCACCCATGCCTACAGCCACACCCTGCAAGGCTTCGCCGCCTATCTGACCGAGCAGCAAGTGGCGGCCTTGCGGCGCGATGCGCGCATCAAGGCGGTCTCGCCCAATATGCAGGCGGATGCGAGCGCGAACTCCGTATGGGCGGACGTGCAGGTGGGCGCCAGCACCCTGCCGTGGGGCGTGCAGGCCGTGGGCGGCAGCGCGGCCAGTAACGGCGGCGCTACGGTGTACGTGATCGACAGCGGCATCGGCAACCATGTGGACGTGCCGGTGAGCGCGCGCTGGAATGCCCCCGGCGCCTGCTCGATCGGCAAGTACCCGCACGCGACCTTCGTGGCCGGCATTATCGCGGCCAAGAACGACAACGTCGGCGTCACCGGGGTCAACGCCGGCGCCAAACTGGTTTCGCTTGCGTACGGCGACCCTACCTGCGCTGTGGGCAGCAACAGCTTCGCCAATGTGATTGCCGCCCTGGACGAAGCCAAGCGCCGCATTCAGGCCGAGGGCCGCATGGGCGTGGTCAATCTGTCGAGTAACTTCCAGATGGTCAATCTGACGCCCGACCGCACGCCCCTGGTCGCCGCGTTCCAGAAGAGCGTGCGCGCACTGATCGCGCCCGACAGCGCCACCGGCTATCGCGGCGCGGTGTTCGTGCAGTCGGCCGGCAACCGCTATCGCGACGCCTGCCATTACAGCTTCAACGACCGGTTGCCGTCGGACGGCGCGCTGGTGGTCGGTGCGATCGACAGCAATGGCCAGCCGGCGCAGCCCTTGAACGGCACGGGCGCCTTCCCGCCGCTCGACCCCAAGGGAGCGATCGAGATGGGATCGAATTTCGGCAATTGCGTCGATGCCTGGGCGCCCGGCAAATATGTGCGCTCGACCTGGATGAACAGCTACGCCTCCACGTATGTCGTCAGTTCCGGCACCTCGTGGGCCGCGCCCCACGTCACCGCGCTGGCCGCGCGCCTGATCGAAACCACCCCGACCCTGCGCACGCCGGGCGAGGTGGAAAATGCGATCCGCGCGCGCCTGGTCAGCGGCGGCGCGCTGACCCAGGGCACGCCGCTGCGCGTGGCGAGCATCGCCGGCGTGGCGCACAAGGCCAAGCCAACCGTCGAATTCAAGATCGGCAACCAGCTGTCGGCGGCCAACCCGCCCATGCTCGGCGTGGCGCCCAACCCGGCGCTCACCCCCGCCACCGGATTTGACCTGAGCTACGATGCGGTGGGCGCGCAAAGCTGCGACATGCGCGCTTACGTTGATGGCAATCTGGTCGAGCAAAAGCTCGCTGGCCCGACCTCCTTCTACTGGGGCACCCTCACGCGCGCCCCGGGCGTGCACCGCTGGGATGTCGACTGCCGTTCCGCCAACGGCGAGACCAATAGCGCCAGCGCGTCGGCGCGCGTGGCACGCGGCCTGGAGCCGGTCATCACGTTCAGCGTCGACGGCGTGCCGACGACCAATGGCATCCCGCCTGTTTCAACCAGCGTCCCCGTCACCGTGTCCTATCAGGCGACGAACGCCACATCGTGCACTGCGCAGGCCTACCGCCGGCTGCCGGTGGAGTTCTTCGAAACGTGGTACGACAACAAAAACGCACCCACCGCGATGCGCTGGGCGCCGCTGAAACTGGTGAGCGCCGCCGAGTACTACTGGCGTGTCGTTTGCGTCAATCGCAATGCGCCGGGCGCGCCCGAGTCGCAGGAGACGCTGGGACTGCAGGCCATTTGATCGGTCGATGAGGCGCGCCGCCGGTACCAGGCGGCGCGTCTGGCGGCCAGAACGGTTTATGATCTTGAACAAGATCATATTTCGGAGAATGCCGCCATGTTGACGATCAGTGCTTTTCAATACGTTCCGCCCTTTGCCCAGGGCGTGGTGCGCGATTTGCGGGTGCGCTGGGCGCTGGAAGAGGCCGGTCTGCTGTATGAAACCCGCCTGATCGGCCCACCGGACCAGCGCTCGCCGGACTACCTCGCGTTGCAGCCCTTCGGCCAGGTGCCGATGATGCAGGATGGCGAACTGACGCTGTTCGAGTCGGGCGCCATCGTGCTGCACATTGCGCAGCGCAGCGGCGCCCTGATGCCCAGGGAGGAGGCGGGCAGGGCGCGCGCGGCCACCTGGATATTCGCGGCGCTCAATACCGTCGAAGTGCCGATCCAGCAACTGGCCGCGATCGACCTGTTCTTCGCCGATGAGGAGTGGGCCAGGCTGCGCCGTGCGGGCGCGGTGGAGGATGTCCACCTGCGTCTCAGGCAGCTGGCCGCGTGGCTGGGCGAGCGCGAGTACCTCGATGGCGCGTTCAGCGCTGGCGACCTGATGATGACCACGGTGCTGCGCATCCTGCGCCACACTACGATTGTCGATGAGTATCCCACGCTCAAGGCTTACCAGCTGCGCTGCGAGGCGCGCCCGGCCTTCCAGAAAGCCTTGCGCGACCAGATGGCGGCGTTCGAGAAAGCCTGATCAGGCAGCTCTACCGAGCACCCACTGCACCAGCCGATCGCCGTCGGCATCGGTGAGCGTGTGGCTGGCGGAGAAGCCGAGCCGGGCGGCGACGCGCGAGGAGGGCGTGTTGTCCTGATCGATCTGCGCCAGCACCCGTTCTACAGCGCTGTCGGCAAAGGCGATGCGCGCCAGTTCGCGCACGGCCGCCGTGGCGATGCCCTGGCCGCGACACGCCGGCGCAACGCCATAGCCGATCTCGACCTGGCCGTCGATGGGAATATCCTTGAATCCGCAGGCACCGACCACCGTCTCGTCGTCGGCGCGCAGGATCAGGAAACTGGCGCACCAGGCGGCGCTCTTGCCCGCTTCCAGCAGGCCGAGCGCGCGTTGCGCGACAAAGGCGGGCGGCAGGGCGCCGGCGGCGGCGCGGGCGGCCAGGCGGTCGGGAATGCGGGACGCGGCAAGCGTGCGCAGGTCGGCAAGGCCGAGAAGCTGTAAGATGATGGTCATGGATATGCGGCGGGGATAAAAAAACCCCGCTCGGAAGCGGGGTTTTTCACATCGGGGATTGCTTATGCAGCCTGGATGTTGGAAGCTTGCTTGCCTTTAGGGCCTTGCGTGACTTCGAATTGAACTTTTTGACCTTCTTTGAGGGTCTTGAAACCGTTCATGTTGATTGCGGAAAAGTGCGCGAACAAATCTTCGCCGCCGTCATCTGGAGTGATGAAGCCAAAACCTTTGGAATCATTGAACCACTTAACTGTACCTGTTGCCATAAAAGAACTTTCAAAATTATAACCAATCACACGAGCCATAAAAGCAAGAAGCTTCTGCCCCCTCCTCAGCCTGCTCACTTCTTATCAACAAGTACATAAGTACAAGTCGATAACCGCATTGTTGGTTGAAAAAATATCCAAGTCAAGCGCTTTTGCGTCGTAATTGCCAAATTCCTCACACTCTGCGAAAAAGCAACTCTTGATTTACCGAATCGGGTCGCCATCTGCGCATAGATCGGAAAACGCGTAAGATGGAAAACAAATGTAAATGCCCTGATATTTACCCATAGCATCATCGTTGAAAGCATTAGAATAAGCGTATGGCCACTAAGCAAGATACCGAACAACTGCTGGAGCGGCAGACGGTCAAGCCGCCGCCGCTGTACCAGGTAGCACTACTGAACGATGACTACACGCCCATGGAGTTTGTGGTCGCCGTCATCCAGGAATACTTCAACAAGGACCGAGAGACGGCCACGCAGATCATGCTGTCCGTTCATCGTCATGGCAAGGGAGTGTGTGGCGTGTTTTCCAAAGATATAGCGTGTACCAAAGTGGAGTTTGTATTAACGCATGCGCGCAAGGCGGGGCACCCCCTGCAGTGCGTGATGGAGGAAGTATGATTGCGCAGGAATTGGAAGTCTCTTTACACATGGCCTTTGTCGAAGCTCGGCAAGCACGGCATGAATTCATCACCGTTGAGCATTTGCTGCTGGCGCTTCTGGACAATCCATCGGCCGCGGAAGTGTTGCGCGCCTGTGCTGTCAACATTGAAGACCTGCGCAAAACGCTGACCAACTTCATCGGCGACAACACCCCGACCGTGCCTGGCACGGGCGAGGTGGACACGCAGCCGACCCTGGGCTTCCAGCGCGTGATTCAACGCGCCATCATGCACGTTCAGTCGGCATCGAACGGCAAGAAGGAAGTCACCGGCGCCAACGTGCTGGTGGCGATCTTCGGCGAAAAAGACTCGCACGCGGTCTACTACCTGCACCAGCAGGGCGTCACCCGCCTCGACGTGGTCAATTTCATTTCGCACGGGGTGCGCAAGGACCAGCAGGTCGACTCGCAAAAAACGTCCGAAGGCGTGGAAGAGGCGCAGGTCGAAGGCCAGGCCAAGGAAAGTCCGCTCGACCAGTTCACGCAGAACCTGAACAAGGCCGCTGCCGAAGGCAAGATCGATCCGCTGATCGGCCGCGAGGACGAAGTGGACCGCGTCATCCAGATTCTTTGCCGCCGCCGCAAGAACAATCCGCTGCTCGTCGGTGAAGCCGGGGTCGGCAAGACCGCGATCGCCGAAGGCCTCGCATGGCGCATCACGCAGGAAGAAGTGCCCGAGATCTTGCAGAATGCCATCGTGTATTCGCTCGACATGGGCGCGCTGCTGGCCGGCACCAAGTACCGCGGCGACTTCGAGCAGCGCCTCAAGGCCGTGCTCAAGCAGCTCAAGGAAACGCCGCACGGCATCCTGTTCATCGACGAGATCCACACGATCATCGGCGCCGGTTCCGCGTCCGGCGGCACGCTCGACGCGTCCAACCTGCTCAAGCCGGCGCTCGCCAACGGCCAGCTCAAGTGCATCGGCGCGACCACGTACACGGAATTTCGCGGCGTGTTCGAAAAAGACCACGCGCTGTCGCGCCGCTTCCAGAAGGTCGACGTCAACGAGCCGACCGTCGAACAGACCGTGCAGATCCTGCGCGGCCTCAAGTCGCGCTTCGAAGAGCACCATGGCGTGAAGTATTCGTCGTCGGCGCTCTCCACCGCGGCCGAACTGGCGGCGCGCTTCATCAACGACCGTCATCTGCCCGACAAGGCGATCGACGTCATCGACGAAGCCGGCGCGGCGCAACGTATCTTGCCGAAGTCGAAGCAAAAGAAAACCATCGGCAAGGCCGAGATCGAGGACATCATTGCCAAGATCGCGCGCATCCCGCCGCAAACCGTCAACCAGGACGACCGCAGCAAGCTGCAGACCATCGACCGCGACCTGCGCAACGTCGTGTTCGGCCAGGAGCCTGCCATCGATGCGCTGTCGTCGGCGATCAAGATGGCGCGCGCCGGCCTGGGCAAGACCGACAAGCCGATCGGTTCCTTCCTGTTCTCCGGCCCCACGGGCGTCGGCAAGACCGAGGTGGCCAAGCAGCTGGCCTTCATCCTCGGCATCGAGCTGATTCGCTTCGACATGTCGGAGTACATGGAACGCCACGCCGTCAGCCGCCTGATCGGCGCGCCGCCGGGCTACGTCGGTTTCGACCAGGGTGGTTTGCTGACCGAAGCCATCACCAAGAAGCCGCACGCGGTGCTGCTGCTCGACGAGATCGAAAAAGCGCATCCGGATATCTTCAATATCCTGCTGCAGGTGATGGACCATGGCACGCTGACCGATAACAACGGCCGCAAGGCGGACTTCCGCAACGTAATCATCATCATGACGACCAATGCCGGCGCCGAGAGCCTGACCAAACGGTCGATGGGCTTTACCGACTCCAAGGCGGCGGGCGACGAGATGGCCGACATCAAGCGCATGTTCACGCCGGAGTTCCGCAACCGGATCGACGCCACCATCAGCTTCCGCGCACTGGACGAAGAAATCATCCTGCGCGTGGTCGACAAGTTCCTCATGCAGCTGGAAGAACAGCTGCACGAGAAGAAGGTCGAAGCCATCTTCACCGAGAAACTGCGCAAGTTCCTCGCGAAGAAAGGATTCGATCCGCTGATGGGTGCACGGCCGATGGCGCGCCTGATCCAGGACATGATCCGCAAGGCGCTGGCCGACGAACTGCTGTTCGGCCGCCTGGTCAGCGGCGGCCGGGTCACGGTCGACATGGACGAGAAAGATGCGGTCACGCTCGAATTCCCCGAGTCCGACGCTGCGCCTCCACCGGCGGCACCGGAAACGGTCGAAATCGAATAAGCACCGGCAGCAAGCAAAAAGCCCGCAGACGATGCGGGCTTTTTTTATGGCTGCGGCAAATGGCCCTCAGCGCAGGCGCCCGACATCGCTTTGCAGGGCGGTGGCAGGCGCGCTCAGGGCTGCCGGAGCGCGCGTCGGCACCCCGGCCGCCGCCGGTGCTGGCATAGGCTGGGCCGGCGGCGCGCGTGCCAGCAGCGGCGTTTTGAGCGTCGCCACGAACAAGCCCGCCTCGCCAGCATCGATGTCTTGCAAGTGCGTGCTGATCAGCCGCACGTCGCCGTTTTCCGTGGCGCCGGCCAATCGCGGCACATGACGGCAATAAGCCGGATCGATGTGCATATATTCGATAGCGGTCACCCAGTCTTGCTAGCGGCGCAATATCACATGCAAGTACAACATCAATCCCGAAGCCTGGTGTTTCCGGTCGGCGAGGGTGATCTGAACAGGTCGTGGTCATCAATCGAATCCTTTATGGTGCAAATGCATGGCAGCACCATTTGTCGGATAAACAACTTATCTGCATGGTTATCTGCACATCGCATGCCAGCTTATCCAGACTAATACCGCCGGATTAACCCGTCTTGCATTGATTTCTCAACGCCGATGTACAAACACGCACACCGTGTGTGCACCAAAACGTTGCCTAAGTTTCATTAATTCGCCGGTTTTTGATTCCGTTTGCAGCGTTGTCAAGCCTATAGCGCAAGACTATTGCCGAGTCCGCTAGCTCTCTTGATAAATGTCAAAGGTATCGTTTTCAAGAAGCATCTAATAGCTAGGTCGCGGCGAATTACCGCCGCTGTAAATGTAAATACGAAACAGGAGGTCTCCATGCATGCCGCACTGAGCTACGCCAGCGCCGCTCCCGAGCAGCTATCCGCCGCGCTGCATCCGATTGCCGGTGTGGCCACGTCGGTCACCGCATTTGTCGGACGCGCCTTGCGCGGTCCGGTCGACGAACCGGTCGCCATCGCCAGTTTCGCCGAATTCGAGCGCCAGTTCGGCGGCCTGTGGGCTGACAGTTCCCTGGGCTACGCCGTGCGCGATTTCTTTTTGAATGGCGGCGGCAAAGCCGTCATCGTGCGCCTGTACCGCGCGCCGGCGCCGCAGGACGGCGTGGTGCGCAGTCACGCCATCCTGCGCGTGGGCGCCCTGACGCTGCAGGCACGCGATCCCGGCGCCTGGGGCAATGCGCTGCAGGCGCGCGTCGACCACGAGCTGCTCTCGGGCGACCCGCACAGCTTCAATCTGTCGGTGCGCGACAGCGTCACCGGCCATGTGGAGGTATTTCGCAACGTGTCGGTGGGCGCGTCCCACCCGCGCCGGGTCGACCTGGTCCTGCGCAGCATATCGCGCCTGGTGACGATGAACGGCAGCCTGCCCGCCGAACGCCCGGCCTGCGATCCGCGTCCGGCGGGCGAGCACGCCGACGCCTGGGACAGCGGCGCGACCAGCAATACCCGCGTGACCGGGGCCGACCGCGCCGGCGACGAACTGCCGCTCACGCTGGCGGAGTTCATCGGGAGCGGCAAGCTGGCCGCCCGGGCCGGGCTGTATGCGCTGGCGCGGGCCGACTTGTTCAATCTGCTGTGCATTCCGCCGTACCTCGACAACGGCGGCGACCTGCTCGACGGCGGCGTCGACGATGCCCTGGTGGCCGAAGCGGCCGCCTACTGCGAGCGGCGCCGCGCCATGTTCCTGGTCGATCCGCCGCCCGCATGGGACAACGTCGACAACGCCGTCGAAGGCGTCGCCGCGCTTGGCACCAGCAGCCGCAATGCCGCGCTGTTCTTCCCGCGCCTGCTGCAGCCGGTTGACCAGCGTGGCGGCCGGCTCACGCGACTGGTACCGTGCGGCGCGGTGGCCGGCATTATCGCCCGCACCGATCACCAGCGCGGCGTGTGGAAGGCGCCGGTCGGCATGGATACGACGCTGGTGGGCGTGCCGGCGCTGAGCGTGCCGGTGAGCGACAGCGACAACGCCATGCTCAACCCGCTCGGCATCAACTGCCTGCGCAGCATGCCGGGGGCGGGGCGCATTGTGTGGGGCGCGCGCACCCTGCACGACGACGACCCCGATGGCGCGCAGTGCAAATACATGCCGGTGCGGCGCACCGCGCTGTATATCGAAGAGAGTCTGGTGCGCGGCACGCGCTGGGTGATGTTCGAACCGAACGACGACCAGTTATGGGCTCAGATCCGCCTGAGCATCCACGCCTTCATGGTCGGCCTGTTCCGCCAGGGCGCCTTCCAGGGCAAGGCGCCGCACGAAGCCTTTTTTGTCAGCTGCGGGCCGGAGACGACCACGCAGGACGATGTCGAGCACGGGGTGGTCAACATCACCGTCGGCTTCGCGCCAGTCAAGGCCGGCCAGTTCGAGCTGGTGCACGTCCAGCAGGCCGCCGGCCAGGTGCGCAGCCACTGATCCGCTGCACGCGCGGCGCCGCCTTCATCTGCGAGGGCGACGCCGGCAGCTGAGATACCTCAGATTGCCGCGAGCGCGGCGCGCAAGTCGTCGCGCAGGTCTTCCACGTGCTCCACGCCGACCGACAGGCGCACCAGCCCATCGCTGATGCCAAGCAGCGCGCGCTGCGCCGGCGGAATGGTCGCATGCGTCATCAGGGCAGGGTGCTCGATCAGGCTTTCGACGCCGCCCAGGCTCTCGGCCAGGGTGAACACTTCACAGCGTTCCAGGAAGCGGCGCGCGCCGGCCAGGTCGGTATTGAGCTGCAGCGAGATGATGCCGCCGAAGCCGTTCATCTGGCGCTTGGCCAGTTCGTGCTGCGGATGCGATGCCAGGCCCGGGTAGTACACCCACCCGACTTTCGGCTCTTTTTCCAGCCATTCGGCCAGGTCCAGCGCGCTGGCGCAGTGGCGCTCCAGGCGCAGCGCCAGCGTCTTGATCCCGCGCAGGACCAGGAAGCTGTCGAACGGACCCTGGATCGCCCCCACCGAATTTTGCAAAAAGCCGAGCTGCTCGGCCCATGCCGCCTGGTGCTCGCCCGCGCCCACCACGGCAATGCCGCCGATGACGTCCGAATGGCCGTTCATGTACTTGGTCGTCGAGTGCACCACGATGTCCATGCCCAGTTCCAGCGGACGCTGGACGATCGGGCTGGCGAAGGTGTTGTCGCACACCGAAATGATGCCGCGCGCGCGGCAGATGTCGCCGATGGCTTTCAGGTCGGCCAGCTTGAGCATCGGGTTGGTCGGCGTTTCGACCCACACCATGCGCGTTTCCGGACGCAGCGCCGCCAGCAGGGCGGCCGGATCGGTCAGGTCGACGTACGTAAAATCGTGGCCCGCGCTGCGCCGGCGCACGCGCTCGAACAGGCGGTAGGTGCCGCCGTACATATCGTCGCCGGCGATGATGTGCGAGCCGGCGTCGGCCAGCTCCAGCACGGTTGAAATGGCGGCCAGGCCGGAGGCGAAGGCGAACGCCTGCGCGCCGCCTTCCAGGTCGGCCACGCAGCGTTCCAGCGCCCAGCGGGTCGGGTTGTGCGAACGGCCGTAATCGAGGCCCTTGTGCACGCCCGGGCTTTCCTGCACGTAGGTGGAGGTGGCGTAAATGGGCGGCATGACCGCGCCGGTCGACGGATCGGGCGACTGGCCGCCATGGATCACGCGCGTGGAGAGGTGTTTTTTGCTGGTCGAGTCGGTCACGGGTTTATTCACGATAGGGTCCTGCGCAAGTGGTTAAGAAGGTCGAAGCGGGTAATCAGGCCGTAAAAACGGCCTTCGTCGCTGATCACGGCGGTCAGGCCGCGGTCGAGTATATCGCGCAGTTCGGCCATGCTGGCGGATGGGCGCAATGTCTGCAGTTCGGATGTCATGGTGCTGCCGACCTGGTCGCGAAAGCGGGTGGCGTCGCCCGTCACGTGCAGCAGCAGGTCCGACTCGTCGAGGATGCCGGCCAGGCGGCCATGGTCGATCACCGGCAGCTGCGCCAGGTCGGCGCTGCGCATGCGGTTAAATGCCGTGAGCAGCGTGTCGGACGGCGCCACGGTGACCACGTCGCCATCGTCGAAGCGGCGGCCGATCAGGTCGCGCAGGTCGCCCAGGGCAGGGCGCTGCAGCAGGCCCTGGTCGACCATCCAGCCGTCGCTGTACACCTTGGTCAGATAGCGGGTGCCGGTGTCGCAGACAAAAGTAACCACGTTCTTCGGCGTGGTCTGCGCGCGGCAGTAGCGCAGCGCGGCGGCCAGCAGGGTGCCGCTGGACGAACCGGCCAGGATGCCTTCTTCGCGCAGCAGCATGCGCGCGCTGCCGAAGCTGTCTTCATCGCTGATGGTGTAGGCGCTTTTCACGCGCGACAGGTCGGCGATGGCGGGAATGAAGTCTTCGCCGATGCCTTCCACCGCCCACGAGCCGGCGTCGTCGCGCAGCACGCCGGTGTTGATGTAGTCGGCCAGGATCGAACCCTCGGGATCGGCCAGCACGAATTCCAGGTTGGGCTGCACCGTTTCAAAATAGCGCGACAGACCGCTCAGGGTGCCGGACGAGCCGACGCCGACCACGATGGCGTCGAGGTCGTGCCCGGTCTGCTCCCACAGCTCAGGGCCGGTGGTTCTCTGGTGTGCGAGCGGGTTGGCCGGGTTGTTGAACTGGTCGGCAAACCACGAGCCGGGTATCTCGCGCGCCAGGCGCGCCGCGACATCCTGGTAGTACTCCGGGTGCCCCTTGCCGACGTCGGATCGGGTCAGGTGGATTTCGGCGCCGAGGGCTTTGAGATGCAGGATTTTTTCGATCGCCATTTTGTCGGGCACGACCAGCACAACGCGGTAGCCTTTCAGACGCGCGACCAGGGCCAGGCCGAGGCCCGTATTGCCGGCGGTCGCTTCGACCACGACGCCGCCGGGTTTCAGGCTGCCGTCGGCTTCAGCCGCTTCGATCATGGCGCGGCCGATGCGGTCCTTGATGGATCCGCCGGGGTTTTGCGATTCGAGTTTGAGGAACAGGCGGCACGGGCCGGTGTCGATGCGGGTCACTTCGATCAGCGGGGTGTTGCCGATCAGGGAAAACAGGGCGGGCTGCGTTGTAGATGACATGAGAACCTCCGAAAGCCGGTTCGGCAGCCTCGTGGGCAGCCGCTCCGGCGGAAAAAGGGCGGATCATAGGCGCGTCTTTACGGCATTGGAACGAATGATTTTATGCTTCGATATACGAATTCTGATGCGATTTGCGCAAAAGTCGGGTGATCCCGTCAGCCGCCCGATTTCAACTTGCGCCACAACGTCGTCCGGCTGATGCCCAGGTGGGCGGCAGCTTCGTCGCGCCGGCCGCCGAAGCGCGCAAGCACCTGCTCCACCGTTTCGGCCGCCGGTGCCTGCGCGGCCAGTGGCGGCTGGACATCCCGGCCCAGTTCCGGCGCTAAGGACAGCACAAACGCCGGCGTCAATGCCTGCAAAGGCTCGGCCGCCAGAAACAGCGCGACCCGTTCCATCAGGTTGCGCAGTTCGCGCACATTGCCCGGCCAGCCGTAGCGCTCCAGCAGCGGCGCGCAGCCCGCCATCTCCGCATGCAGATTGGGATGCGGCCGCGCGCCCAGCGCCGCCAGCGCATTCTTGAGCGACCACTCGGCCAGCGCCACCACGTCTGCACTGCGTTCGCGCAGCGGCGGTAACGACAGCCGCAGTACCGCCAGCCGGAAAAACAGATCGGCCCGAAAACGTCCCTCGCGCACCCGCTGTTCCAGGTCGCAGTGGGTGGCGCAGACAACCCGTACATTGATCGCAATCGGGCGCGTGCCGCCAACCCGCACCACCTCGCGCTCTTCCAGCACGCGCAGCAGGCGCGTTTGCAGCGGCAGCGGCATTTCGCCGATCTCGTCGAGGAACAGCGTGCCGCGGTTGGCTGCTTCGAACAGGCCCGCGTGGCCGCCGCGGCGCGCGCCGGTGAACGCACCTTCCTCGTGTCCGAACAGTTCCGATTCCAGCAGCGACTCGGCCACCGCGCCGCAGTTGATGGCCACGAACGGCCGGTTTGCACCCAGGCTGCGCGGGCTTTCGCGGTGAATCGCCTGCGCCACCAGCTCCTTGCCGGTGCCGGTTTCGCCCTCGATCAGCACCGTGGCGGGCGAGCGCGCATACAGGACCACCGCCTGGCGTAAGGTCTCCATCGCTTGCGACTCGCCGCGCAGATCGTTCAGTCCATGCCGCGTGCGCAAGGTGTCGGCGACCACCGCACGCCGGCCGCTGTTCGATTCGAGCTGGGTCAGGCGCGCCAGTTCCAGCGCATCGTCGAAGGCCTGGCGGATCGACGCGGCCGAGTACACGAAGACGCCGGTCAGTCCCGCTTCTTCGGCCAGGTCGGTGATCAGGCCCGCGCCGACGATCGCCTCGATCCCGGCCGCTTTCAGGTCGTTGATCTGGGCGCGCGCGTCTTCTTCGGTGACGTAGGTGCGCTGCGCGATGGAAAAGCCGAACGTGCCGGCGAATTCGGCCAGTTCGGGCAGCTGCTGCTGGTAGGTGATGACGCCGATGAGGGCCGATACGCGGCGCGCGCGCGCCAGCGCCTGCATCATGTCGAAGCCGCTGGCCTTGGCGATCACCACCGGCACCGACACGCGGCCTTTCAGGTAAGCCGCGTTCGAGCCGGCCGCGATCACCACGTCGCAGCGTTCATTGGCCATGCGCTCGCGGATATGGCGGGCGGCGTCGTCGAAGCCAAGGTTGACCGGCTCGATCGCCGCAAGATGGTCGTATTCGAGCGTAATGTCGCGGAAAAGGTCGGACAGGCGCGATACCGAAACGGTCCAGATGACCGGTTTGTCGTGGGCGTCGCCAGCAGTGCGGGAAGAATAGGGCATGTTTCAATTGTACCGCAGTCGTGTTTCGATGTTTCACGATGAAACACAAGTGAAACATGCTAATCCAGCACTATTTCCGATCGGCTCGTTTTGATTTAGCGCAAGCTATTGAATGTAAAGCCGTTTCCGGCATTCCCTCACTGTTCGTAGGCCTGCAACATGGGTGGCACGCCGCTTGCAATGGTGTCAGGGTCGTCTGTTTAACGCATCATCCCCAGGAGAAACGTAATGAGAGAATCACGAGGCGCGATGTTCCGCCGCGCAGTCCAGGAAGAGTCGCCATTGCAGGTTGTCGGCACCATCACCGCCTACACCGCGCGCATGGCCGAACAAACCGGCTACAAGGCCGTGTACCTGTCCGGCGGCGGCGTGGCCGCCAACTCGCTCGGCATGCCGGACCTCGGCATCAGCACCATGGACGACGTGATCACCGATGCCCAGCGCATCACCGACACCTGCGGCCTGCCGCTGATGGTCGATATCGACACCGGCTGGGGCGGCGCCTTCAACATCGCGCGCACGATCCGCCACATGATCCGCGCCGACGTGGCAGCGGTGCACATGGAAGACCAGGTTTCGGCCAAGCGCTGCGGCCACCGCCCGGGCAAGGAGATCGTCAGCAAGGAAGAAATGGTCGACCGCATCAAGGCCGCCGTGGACGCCCGCCATGACGAAAGCTTCGTCATCATGGCGCGCACCGATTCGCTGGCCGTCGAAGGCCTGAACGCCGCCATCGATCGCGCCTGCGCCTACGTCGAAGCCGGCGCCGACATGATCTTCCCGGAAGCGATCACCAAACTGGAGATGTACAGCCAGGTGCGCGACGCGGTCAAGGTGCCGATTCTCGCCAACCTGACCGAATTCGGCGCGACCCCGCTGTTCACGCTTGACGAACTGCGCTCGGCCAAGGTCGATATCGCCCTGTACTGCTGCGGCGCCTACCGCGCCATGAACGCGGCGGCCCTGAATTTCTACAAGACGCTGCGCGCCGAAGGCACCCAGAAAAACGTCGTCCCGACCATGCAAAGCCGCATGGAGCTGTACGACTACCTTGGCTACCACGAGTACGAGCAAAAGCTCGACTCGCTGTTCGCCCAGGGTAAAGAAAAGTAATCACACTAATTAAGAAGAATCGCGGAGTTCACATGACTGACATCACTACCCCGGCCGAAGCCGTTCCATTCAAGCCGAAAAAATCGGTCGCGCTGTCCGGCGTCACCGCCGGAAATACCGCACTGTGCTCGGTCGGCAAGACCGGCAACGACCTGCACTACCGCGGCTACGACATCCTCGACGTCGCCGACAGCTGCGAATTCGAAGAAATCGCCTACCTGCTGGTGCACGGCAAACTGCCGAACGACGGCGAACTGCGTGGCTACAAGGCGCACCTGAAGTCGATGCGCGGCCTGCCGCAGGCGGTCAAGAGCGCGCTCGAAGCGCTGCCGGCGTCGAGCCATCCGATGGACGTGATGCGCACCGGCGTGTCCACCCTCGGCTGCGTACTGCCGGAAAAAGACGACCATAACGTGTCCGGCGCGCGCTCGATCGCCGACCGTCTGATGGCTTCCTTCGGCTCGATGCTGCTGTACTGGTACCACTTCAGCCACAACGGCCGCCGCATCGAAACCGAAACCGACGACGACTCGATCGGCGGCCACTTCCTGCACCTGCTGCACGGCGTCAAGCCGCCAGAGGCGTGGGTCAAGGCGATGCACACCTCGCTGATCTTGTACGCGGAGCACGAGTTCAATGCCTCCACCTTCACCGCGCGCGTGATCGCCGGCACCGGTTCCGACATCCATTCGGCCATTACCGGCGCGATCGGCGCGCTGCGCGGTCCGAAACACGGCGGCGCCAACGAAGTCGCGCTCGATATCCAGAAGCGCTACGAGAACCCGGACGAAGCCGAAGCCGACATCCGCAACCGCGTCGCCAACAAGGAAGTCGTGATCGGCTTCGGCCACCCGGTCTACACCGTGTCCGACCCGCGCAATAAAGTCATCAAGGAAGTGGCGCGCTCGCTGTCCGAAAGCGCCGGTTCGACCAAGATGTTCGACATCGCCGAGCGACTGGAAACCGTCATGTGGGAAGTCAAGAAGATGTTTCCGAACCTGGACTGGTTCTCCGCCGTGTCGTACCACATGATGGGCGTGCCGACCGCGATGTTCACGCCGCTGTTCGTCATTTCGCGCACCTCCGGCTGGGCCGCTCACGTGATCGAGCAGCGCATCGACAACAAGATCATCCGCCCGAGCGCCAACTACGTCGGCCCGGACGACCTGACGTTCGTGCCGCTGGCCGACCGCAAGTAAGGATCTGATATGAACACGAATCACCGCAAGAACCTGCCGGGCACCAAACTCGATTTCTTCGACGCGCGCGCCGCGGTCGACGCCATCGAGCCCGGCGCCTACGACAAGCTGCCGTACACCTCGCGCGTGCTGGCTGAAAACCTGGTGCGCCGTTGCGACCCCGCGACCTTGAACGCTTCGCTGGGTCAACTGATCGAGCGCAAGCGCGACCTTGACTTCCCGTGGTTTCCGGCGCGCGTGGTCTGCCACGACATCCTCGGCCAGACCGCGCTGGTCGACCTGGCCGGCCTGCGCGACGCGATTGCCCTGCAGGGCGGTGATCCGGCCCTGGTCAACCCGGTGGTGCCGACCCAGCTCGTGGTCGACCATTCGCTGGCGGTCGAATGCGGCGGGTTCGATCCCGACGCCTTCGACAAGAACCGCGCCATCGAAGACCGCCGCAACGAAGACCGTTTCGACTTCATCAACTGGACCAAGAAGGCGTTCAAGAACGTCGACGTGATCCCGCCCGGTAACGGCATCCTGCACCAGATTAATCTCGAGCGCATGTCGCCGGTGGTCCAGGTGCAGGGCGGCGTGGCCTTTCCGGACACCCTGGTCGGCACCGACTCGCACACCCCGATGGTCGACGCGCTCGGCGTGATCGCGATCGGCGTTGGCGGCCTGGAAGCGGAAAGCGTGATGCTCGGCCGCGCCTCGTGGATGCGCCTGCCGGACATCATCGGCGTCGAGCTGACCGGCAAACCGCAGCCGGGCATCACCGCCACCGACACGGTGCTGGCGCTGACCGAATTCCTGCGTCAACAGAAGGTCGTGTCGTCCTATCTCGAATTCTACGGCGAAGGCGCTGCACACCTGACCCTGGGCGACCGCGCGACGATCTCCAACATGGCGCCGGAATACGGCTCCACCGCCGCGATGTTCTACATCGACGAGCAGACCATCAAGTACCTCAAGCTCACCGGCCGCGACGACGAACTGGTCAAGCTGGTCGAACTGTATGCGAAGCACACCGGTTTGTGGGGCGAGTCGCTCAAGAGCGCCGAGTACGAGCGTGTACTGAGCTTCGACCTGTCGTCGGTGGTGCGCACCATCGCCGGCCCGTCCAATCCGCACAACCGCGTGCCGACGTCGGAATTGGCCGCGCGCGGTATCAGCGGCGTGGTCGAAAACGAACCGGGCCTGATGCCCGACGGCGCCGTCATCATCGCGGCCATTACCAGCTGCACCAACACCAACAACCCGCGCAACATGATCGCCGCCGGCCTGATCGCGCGTAACGCCAACAAGCTGGGACTGACGCGCAAGCCCTGGGTCAAAAGCTCGCTGGCACCGGGCTCCAAGGCCGTCACCCTGTACCTGGAAGACGCTGGCCTGATGCCGGAACTGGAAACGCTCGGCTTCGGTGTCGTCGCTTACGCCTGCACCACCTGCAACGGCATGTCCGGGGCGCTCGATCCGGTGATTCAAAAGGAAGTGGTGGAGCGCGACCTGTACGCGACCGCAGTCCTGTCGGGCAACCGCAACTTCGACGGCCGCATCCACCCCTACGCGAAACAGGCGTTCCTGGCGTCGCCGCCGCTGGTGGTGGCCTACGCGATCGCCGGCACGATCCGCTTCGACATCGAGAAGGATGTGCTGGGCATCGGTGCCGACGGCAAACCGGTCACGCTCAAGGATATCTGGCCGAGCGACGAGGAGATCGACGCACTGGTGGCGTCCAGCGTCAAGCCGGCGCACTTCCACAAGGTCTACATTCCGATGTTCGCCAAGCAGGAAGACGACGGCATCAAGGTCAGCCCACTGTACGACTGGCGTCCGAATACCACCTACATCCGCCGTCCGCCGTACTGGGAAGGCGCGCTGGCCGGTGCGCGCACGCTGGCCGGCATGCGGCCGCTCGCGGTCCTGGGCGACAACATCACCACCGACCACCTGTCGCCGTCGAACGCGATCATGCTCGATTCCGCAGCCGGCGAATACCTGGCGAAGATGGGCCTGCCGGAGGAAGACTTCAATTCCTACGCCACCCACCGCGGCGACCACCTGACCGCGCAACGAGCCACCTTCGCCAATCCGACCCTGAAAAACGAAATGGTCGTGGTGGACGGTAAGGTCAAGGCAGGCTCGCTGGCGCGCATCGAACCGGAAGGCACGGTCACCCGCATGTGGGAAGCGATCCAGACCTACATGGAGCGCAAGCAGCCGCTGATCATCATTGCCGGCGCCGACTACGGCCAGGGCTCCTCGCGCGACTGGGCCGCCAAGGGCGTGCGCCTGGCCGGCGTGGAAGCCATCGTCGCAGAAGGCTTCGAGCGCATCCACCGCACCAACCTGGTGGGCATGGGTGTGCTGCCGCTGGAGTTCGAACCTGGCGTGAACCGCATCACCCTGGCGATCGACGGCAGCGAAACCTTCAGCGTGCTGGGCGAACGCACCCCGCGCGCCACGCTCACCTTGGTGATCACGCACGTGTCCGGCGACACGGTCGAAGTGCCGGTCATCTGCCGTCTGGACACCGCCGAAGAAGTGGCGATCTACGAAGCCGGCGGCGTGCTGCAGCGCTTCGCCCAGGACTTCCTCGAATCGACCGTGAAGGAAGCATGATGGCGCACCTGCCTCAAATCCGGATTCCCGCCACGTATATGCGCGGCGGCACCAGCAAGGGTGTGTTCTTCCGCCTGCAAGACCTGCCCGAAGCGGCGCAGGTGGCCGGCGCCGCGCGCGACGCGCTGCTGCTGCGCGTGATCGGCAGCCCGGACCCCTACGGCAAGCAGATCGACGGCATGGGCGGCGCCACGTCGAGCACCAGCAAGACGGTGATCTTGTCGAAGAGCGCAAAACCCGATCACGATGTCGACTACCTGTTCGGCCAGGTCGCCATCGACAAGGCCTTCGTCGACTGGAGTGGCAACTGCGGCAACCTGTCGGCCGCCGTCGGCTCGTTCGCCATCGGCGCGGGGCTGGTCGATGCCGCCCGCATTGCGCACGATGGCGTGGCCGTGGTGCGCATCTGGCAGGCCAACATCGGCAAGACCATCATCGCGCACGTGCCGGTCACGGGCGGCGCGGTACAGGAAACGGGCGCCTTCGAGCTCGATGGCGTCACCTTTCCGGCCGCCGAAGTGCAGCTCGAGTTCATGGACCCGGCGGCCGAGGAGGAGGGCGCCGGCGGCGCCATGTTCCCGACCGGGCAGGTGGTCGACGACCTGGACGTGCCGGGATTGGGCACGCTCAGGGCCACCATGATCAACGCCGGCATCCCGACCATTTTCGTCGATGCGCAGGCCATCGGCTACACCGGTACCGAGCTGCAGGACGCGATCAACGGCGACCCGAAGGCGCTGGCCATGTTCGAATCGATCCGCGCGCACGGGGCGGTGCGCATGGGCCTCATCAAGCATGTCGACGAAGCGGCCACGCGCCAGCACACGCCCAAGGTGGCGTTCGTGGCGCCAGCGGCAGCCTACGTGTCCTCGAGCGGCAAGCAGGTCGCCGCGGCCGATATCGACCTGCTGGTGCGCGCCATGTCGATGGGGAAGCTGCACCACGCGATGATGGGTACCGCCGCCGTGGCCATCGGCACCGCGGCAGCCATCCCCGGCACCGTGGTCAGCCTGGCCGCCGGCGGCGGCGAGCGCAGCGCGGTGCGCTTCGGCCATCCGTCCGGCACCCTGCGCGTGGGCGCGGAAGCGACGGTAGTCGATGGCGACTGGCGCGTCGCCAAGGCCATCATGAGCCGCAGCGCGCGCGTGCTGATGGAAGGGTGGGTGCGGGTACCCGGCGACGCCTTGCGAGGCCTCTGACGCCCTTCCACCGTCCGCGATGACGATCTGTCAAGGCCCGCCACGCACTCCGCGTGGCGGGCCTGTCTGTTTTTTGGCGTTTTCGCCAATATCGGGCCAATTGTGGTTTATGATCGGCTGTCCGCTGCCCGCCACGGAGGCGCCGGAACTACGCCGTAGTGGGGGACATGGATCGCGTATTCACCAAACCTGATTTCGTCGCTGAAGCGCTTGAGCTGATCGCGTCGCCCGCCTGTGCGTGCGACGCGCACGGCATCGTCCATGCCTGCAACGCGGCCTTGTGCGCACTGCTAGGCATCAATCCCTCGGGCCAGCCCCTGGTCGGTCTTTTTTCCCCCGCCGTGCGCGAGGACGCCGCGCTGCGCATGCACGGCGCCGCCGACCAGCTGTGGGAGAGCGCGCTGCACGCCGGCGGCAACGACATCGCCGTCCAGGTGCTGGCCAAGCCGCTGCCGGCCGGCGGCGCCACCTTTGTGTTCAGCGATATCCGCCGCTTCGACCGCGACCAGGCCGCCCTGCGCACCACCCTGCTCGAACAGAAGGCGATTCTCGACAACGCCGCCGTCGGCATCATCCTCAGTAAAAACCGCGTGATCTGCGAATGCAATATCCGCGCCGCCGAGATTTTCGGCTACACCGCCGATGACCTGATCGGCCTGGCCACCGTCACCGTTTTCCCGAGTCCGCGCAGCTACGAGCAAATGAGCAGCGAGGCGGGGCCCCGGCTCGCCGCCGGCGGCTCGTACGCCGGCGAAGTGCGCCTGCGCCGCAAGGATGGCGTGCTGCTCTGGTGCCGCCTGTACGGACGCGCGGTCGATACGCGCGACGAGTCGCACGGCACCATCTGGATTGTCGAAGACATCGACGAACTGCACCAGAACGAAACGCGCCTGCGCCGCGCGCTGCTCGAAATGCAGGCGATCATGGACAACGCCCCGCTGGGCATCGCCTTCCAGCGCGACAACCGCATCCTGCGCTACAACCACCAGTTCGGCCGCTACTTCGGCTTTGCCGGCGAGACGGGACTCGGCCACGGCGCCGCCGAGCTGTTTGCCTCCGGCGCCGGCTACGAGGCCATGCGGCGGGAGGCGCAGCCGCTGCTGCGCGCCGGCCGCCCCTACCAGTCCGACATCGAAATGCTGCGCCAGGATGGCAGCACCTTCTGGGCGCATGCCTACATCTACGCCATCAACGCCGGGCGCGGCAAGCAGGACACCATCTGGATCGTGGACGACCGCAGTGCGCAAAAAGCGGCCGAGGAAGCAACCCGCCAGGTGCTGCTGGAACAGAAGGCGATTCTCGACAACGCCTCGGTCGGCATCCTGTTCAGCCGCAATGGCATCATGCTGTCCTGTAACCCGCGCATGGCCGACATGTTCGGCTACTCGCGCGACGAGATGACGGGCAGGCCGGCGGTGGACGTGTTCCCGTCGCCCGAGGCATACCAGCAGTTCGGGTACGAAGCCGGGCCGCTGCTCGGCAAGGGACTGCCGTTCGAGAAGGCCGAATACCAGTTCCGCCAGCGCGACGGCACCCTGTTCTGGTGCCGCGTGCGCGCGCAGACGGTCGACGCCGAGCGGCGCGAGGAAGGCACCATCTGGATCCTCGAAGACGTGACCGAAGCGCGCCAGACCCTGGTCGAGGTGCAGGCGATCATGACCAACGCCTCGGTCAGCATCCTGTTCACCAAGAACCGTATCATCACGCGCTACAACCGGGGCTTTGGCGACATGTTCGGCTATGCCGGCAACGAAGGCTTAGGCCTGCCGGGCCGCGCGCTGTACCCCAGCGACGAGGCCTACGCCGCCATCGGCGCGGCTGCCGGGCCGCTGCTCTCGGTCGGCAAACCCTTTCATACCGAAGTCGAGATGGCGCGCAAGGATGGCAGCATCCTGTGGGCGCAGCTGATCGCCTACGTCGTCAATCCGTCCGAGCCGGGGCAGGGCACGATCTGGATCATCGAAGACCGCACCGACGCCAAGCGCGCCGAGGAATCGCTGCGCAACGCGCTGCTGGAAAACCAGGCCATCCTCGACAGCGCGGTGCTCGGCATCGCGGTGATCGAACACGGCACGAACCTGCGCTGCAACGCCAAGATGGAAGAACTGTTCGGCTACGGGCCGGGCGAAGTGGCGGGAATGTCGGTGCGCGCCCTGTATCCCGACCGCGAAAGCTGGGAAATGGCGCGTGGCGAGACTGCGCGCGACTTCCGCGAGGGGCGGGTCCACATGGCCGAGTACCGCCTGGTGCGCAAGGATGGCAGCACGTTCTGGGCGCGCCTGTCGGGGCGTCCGTTCGACCTGGCGCATGCGACCGGCCGTTCGGTATGGCTGGTCGACGACGTGACCGCGCGGCGCGAGGCCGGCGAAGCGGTGCGGCGCGCACGCGACGAACTGGAAGTGCGGGTGCTGGAGCGCACCGCCGAACTGGCAGGCGCCAATGCGCTGCTGCAGGGCGAGATCGTGGAACGGCGCCAGGCCGAAGCGCGGGTCAACCACATGGCCTATCACGACAGCCTGACCGGCCTGCCCAACCGCGCCTTGCTGTCCGACCGGCTGGACCATGCGATGCTTGGGGTGAAGCGCTCCGGCAGCAAGCTGGCCGTCATGTTCATCGACCTTGACCGCTTCAAGACCATCAACGATTCGCTGGGCCACCTGATGGGCGACCGCCTGCTCAAGGAAGTAGCCGGGCGCCTGTGCAATGCGGTGCGCGGCAGCGACACCGTGGCGCGCCTGGGCGGCGACGAATTCGTGGTGCTGGTGCCTCGCATCGACGGTCCGGCCGAAAGTACCCAGGTAGCCGAAAAGATCATTGCCGTGCTGGCGCTGCCGTTTCCTGTCGATGGACGCCTGCTGCATATCACGCCATCGATCGGCATCTGCATGTATCCCGACGATGGTGGCGATGTCGCGACCTTGATGCGGCATGCCGATGCGGCCATGTATCACGCCAAGGCCAACGGTCGCAACAACTACCAGTACTTCACCGAGCGCATGAACCTCGCGGCGGCCCAGCACTTCGAGCTTGAAAGCGCGCTGCGCGGCGCGTTGGCGCAGGAAGAATTCGAGCTGTATTACCAGCCGATCATCGACATCGGCACGCGCCGGGTGCACACCATGGAAGTGCTGCTGCGCTGGCGCCGTCCGGGGCATGGGCTGGTGCTGCCGGATCATTTCATCCCCATCATCGAAGAAAATGGGTTGATCGTGCCGATTGGCGAATGGGTGATGCGGCGCGCGTGCGAGCAAAGCATGGCGTGGCAGCGGCAGGGGATGACGGCGGTGCCGCTGGCGGTCAATTTGTCGCCGCGCCAGTTCATGCACCGGGGGCTGATCGAATCGATCCGGCGCGTGCTTGACGAAACCGGGATCGACCCGGCGCTGATCGAATTCGAAATCACGGAAACGGCGCTGATGCAGCATGGCGAGCATACGCTGGACATTTTGGGGCAGATCAACGGCATGGGCATCCGCTTGTCGATCGACGATTTCGGCACGGGCTATTCGAGCCTGGCGTACCTGAAGCGCTTCCCGGTCAAGAAGATCAAGATCGACCGTGCCTTCATCAAGGACCTGGAAGAGAGCACCGAAGACCGCGCGATTGTGGCGGCCATCATGGCGCTGTCGAACAGCCTGCAGTTGTCGGTGGTGGCGGAGGGTGTCGAAACCGAAGCCCAGTACTCCCTGCTGAGCGGCCACGGCTGCCAGTACGCCCAGGGCTACCTGTTCGCCCAGCCTGCCGCCGCCGCCCAAGCCCGCGGCCACCTCTCCAGTAACTAGTTGCTCAACCGGGGTCAGACCTCAATCAAGAAATGTTTCGAGTCGGAGCTCTGACCCCGGTTAGGAAACTTTTTAGTCGAGGGTGGCGATGACGGGGGCGTGGTCGGAGGGCTGTTCCCATTTGCGTGGAATGCGGTCGATCGCGCAGGCAGTGCAGCGCTTGGCCAGGGCATCGGACAGCAAAATGTGGTCGATGCGCAAGCCTTTGTTTTTTTGATAACCAAGCTGCCGGTAATCCCACCAGCTAAACGATTTGTCGGCTTGCTCAAACAGACGAAACGCGTCGGTCAGCCCCAGATCGATCAGCGCCGTCAGCGCCGCCCGCTCCTTGTCGGAACATAGCACCTGGCCAGCCCAGGCCACCGGATCGTGCACGTCGCGGTCTTCCGGCGCGATGTTGTAGTCGCCCAGAATAGCCAGGCCGCCATCGGCGTGCGCCCGCATTTCATCGGCCAGCCAGTCGCGCAGCGACGCCAGCCATGCCAACTTGTACGCATACTTGTCGGTGTCCACCGCCTGACCATTCGGCACATAGGCGCAAATAAAACGCACCCCGCCAATGGTTGCCGCAAGGATCCGCTGCTGCTCATCAGGAAACATGGGATTGTTCCTGAGGACATCAGTTAATGGTAGCTTCGACAAGATTGCGACACCGTTATAGGTTTTCTGCCCGCTGAAGGCAACTTCGTACCCGGCCGCATTAATTTCAGAAATCGGGAACTTATCGTCCGTTAGTTTTGTCTCTTGTAGGCAAAGTACGTCGACGGGATTGGCTTCAAGCCATTGCAGTAAGTGAGCAAGTCGTACTTTGAGGGAATTAACATTCCAGGTTGCTATTTTCATGGAGGGTCTCGGACGGCGATTGAGGCTAAAAACAGGCAGTATCGCGTTAAATGTGCCGTTCATGCAAGAACATGCTCTTAGTTATCGAAATCGGCCTTTCATGCAGTGAGCATACGCTTGTGTTATCAACACTTTTATCGAAAAAATACCGTGAAGATGTTAAACTTTGTTGTCCCCGAGATTTAACCGCTCGCAAGATGTAATTAGATGTAACAACAGGAAGACAAAACAACGATTTTGGACTATTGTTACTCATGGGGAATAAAAAATTGCATTCTTATAACGCACGGAGTAATATGTAGTTTATCGGGTCGGTGGTGGTGAGAACCAGCGGTCCGAATCCGTAGCGTGAAGAGTTACACGCCCTTAATGTTTGTGGCAGTTTCATGACACAAACGGCAAGGTGGTACTAGTTGAAACAATTCTGTTTTGATTAGTGGAGAAATGCGAAGACAGCATTTGTAAAGGATTAAAATGCGAAGTGCATTTGAAGCATGGGCGCAGCGCGATGGTCATATCGTTCGACGCCGCGAAGATAAGCCCGATGAATATCTCGTGTTTGAAACACAACGTCGCTGGGTAATCTGGCAAGCGGCGCTGGCGCACGGCAAAACAGCCGCGGCGACAGCGAAATATTCGGCGCAAAAGGCCGCCTCGAAAGAGTCGGCTGATCCGGTACGCGCAAGCGCACCGGCGTCGGATGAAACCGCAGTGCGTAACCGGGTTCTCAATGAAGTTCTTGACGCTTTCAGTGACCTCGACGATACCGCTGGTATCGAAGGTGTCCTCAAGGTCATCCAGGGCTTGAAGAAGAAGCAGAAAGCTCTGGCCGAAGACAAGACCGAGAGTTGATGCAATACCGGCACTACAAGGGTGGCCTGTACGACTTAGTGTGCGTGGCCACTCTTGAATCGGATCTCTCGGAGATGATCGTGTATCGCGCAGCGGACGGTTCAATATGGACGCGGCCGAAAGACGTGTTCTTTCAACTGGTCGATGTCGACGGCAGTCTGGTGCCGCGCTTTGCGCCGGTTGCCTAGCCTTGCCTGCCCATTGTGGCGTATTCATCTCCAGCATCGATCTCCAGCACCTACCTCCAGGAATAAAACTATGCGAATGACCCGACTCGCACTGAGTCTCGCGCTGTCCGCTATCGCCGCCGGCGCCGCTGCGGAAACCGTGGGCTCGGTCGATACCGCTTTCAAGCTGATTGGCCCCGACCACAAGGTCGTGGTCGAAGTATTCGACGACCCGGCTGTCGGCGGCGTAAGCTGCTACCTGTCGCGCGCCAAGACCGGCGGCATCAAGGGTGCCGTGGGCCTGGCCGAAGACAAGGCCGAATCGTCGGTGGCCTGCCGCCAGGTCGGCGCCATCACCTTCAACGGCAAGATTCCACGCCAGGATGAAGTCTTCAGCGAGCGCGCCTCGATCTTCTTCAAGCACGTGCGCGTGGTGCGCATGGTCGACACCAAGCGCAATGCGCTGGTCTACCTCGTGTATTCGGACCGCCTGATCGACGGCAGCCCGAAAAACAGCGTCACCGCCGTGCCGGTGCCGGCCAACCAGCCGATTCCGCTCAAGTAGCATTCATCGGGTAGTATTCAATATGGTATTCAGGATCCCTGGGCAGCTGCCGTAAACAGGGTGAAGAACTATTTTGGATGGAGACGATGGCGACTTTTTTACGGACAGGCGCGCTGGCGCTGCTGGCCGCCCTGGGCGGCTGCGCGACGATCAGCGAATCGAACCAGCAGACACTGATGGTGCGCACCATCGCCGACAACCGCGAAATCGGCGGCGCCGGCTGCGTGCTGACCAACGATAAGGGGCGCTGGTTCGTCACTTCACCCGGCCACGTGACCGTGCAAAAAAGCGCGGGCAACCTGTTTGTCGACTGTAAAAAGGATGGCGTAAGCGCCGGCCAGGATGTGGTTGCGTCCAGGGCCAATGCCAGCGCCACCGTGGGCAATGCGGTGCTGACCGCGGGCCTCGGTTATCTGCTCGACAAGCGCACCGGCGCCGGTTTCGATTATCCCGAGACGCTGACGGTGCTGATGCGCCGTACCGGGGTGCCCGACTATCGGAATGCCCCGCCGGAGACGGCCGGCACCGCGCTGCACTAGCGCGCGACCAAAAAAGAAGCGGCCCGCGAGGCCGCTTTTTTATTGCTCGATGTTGCGCTTGCAGGCGCGCTTAAACCCGATTGATCAGGAAGGTCGACAGCAGCGGCACGGGACGGCCGGTGGCGCCTTTTGCGCCGCCCGATTTCCATGCGGTGCCGGCGATGTCCAGATGCGCCCAGGTGTACTTGCGCGTGAAGTTCTCCAGGAAGCAGGCCGCCGTCACGCTGGCGCCGCCCGGCGTGCCGATGTTGGCCAAGTCAGCGAAGTTGGACTTGAGCTGCTCGTTGTAGACTTCTTCGATCGGCAGGCGCCACGCGGTGTCGCTCGCCGCCTTGCCGGCGGCGAGCAGTTCGCCCGCGAGCTTCTCGTGCGCGTCGTCAGTGCGGGTGAACAGGCCCGTGTTGTGATGGCCCAGTGCCACCACGCAGGCGCCGGTCAGGGTGGCGATGTCGATCACCGCGGCCGGGTTGAAACGCTCGCAGTAGGTCAACGCGTCGCACAGGACCAAACGGCCTTCGGCGTCGGTATTGAGCACTTCGATGGTCAGGCCGTTCATCGAGGTGACGATGTCGCCCGGCTTGGTGGCGCGGCCCGACGGCATGTTCTCGCACGCGGCGATCACGCCGATGACATTGAGTTTCAGGCCCATTTCGCCGATCGCGCGGAAGGTGCCCAGCACCGACGCGGCGCCGCACATATCGTACTTCATTTCATCCATGCCGGGACCGGCCTTGATCGAAATGCCGCCGGTGTCGAAGGTGATGCCCTTGCCGACCAATACCACCGGCGCATCCTTGGACTTGCCGCCCATGTGCTTGAGGACGATGAACTTCGGAGCTTCTTCGCTGCCGTTGGTGACCGACAGGAAGCTGCCCATCTTGAGCGCCTGGAGCTGTTTGCGGTCCAGCACTTCGACGTCGAACTTGTAG
The DNA here is from genome assembly GCF_030846505.1 of Massilia pseudoviolaceinigra. Classification (NCBI taxonomy): domain Bacteria; kingdom Pseudomonadati; phylum Pseudomonadota; class Betaproteobacteria; order Burkholderiales; family Oxalobacteraceae; genus Massilia; species Massilia pseudoviolaceinigra. Next base: position 183,246 of record NZ_JAVCWL010000003.1, read on the forward strand.
TCCTTGGCCAGCTTGCGCGCCGTGTCGGCCAGGTAGGTCGGGGTGCAGACGTTGGCCGACAGGTTGCCCAGTTCCTTGGTCAGGTCCATGCCGTTGGCAATCGCAATCGCCTGCGCCAGCGCGGTCCTGACGTCGGACGAAGCGTCGGCGGCCAGGGTGATCTTGCGCACGCCGGTGGGGGCAGGGTCCTTCTTGCTCTTCTGGCCGTCGGTGCGGAAAACGCTCTCGTGGGCGGCGCAGACGATGGTGCGCACGGCCCAGCTAACGTCGCGCTCTTTCACATCTGTCATGGGTAGTGCGATAATGGCGTCCGCGGCGCCGAGCGAGGCAAAGGCCTTGAGCGTCGCGTTCACTGCGGAAGTGAAGCTTTTTTCGCTGACCGTCTCGTCGTTGCCCAGTCCGACCAGCAGTATGCGCGCCGCGCCGGTGCCGGAAATGCCGCGCAACAGCAGGGTCGAACCGGCCTTGCCGGTAATGTCGCCGGACTTGAGCGCAGCCGTGATTTCACCACTCTGGTCGAGGGCTTTTGCGGCCTGCGACAGTTTTTTGTTTTCGAATACCGCAACCGCGACGCATCCGGTTTTGGCCGACGTGATGGTGTTCTTTGTGTCGAATGCTTTTATGCTAAAGTCCATTTGAATCTCCGTTTCGTGTTTGTGACGCGCACTGCCTAACCTGTGATTATAACTTTCGAATGATCTTTCAACGCGCCCTGCAACGTGAATTAGCCAGTTCGGCCGGGACGACTTTCACGGTGCTGTTTTCCATCGTCGCCACGTGGACCCTGATCTCCATCCTCGGCAAGGCCGCAGGCGGAAAGGTGGGGTCGAGCGACGTGCTGGCATTGATCGCCTTCGCAACGCTGAATTATCTGCCAACTATCCTGACTCTCACCAGCTTTATTTCGGTACTGGCGGTGGTCACGCGCAGCTACCGCGATTCCGAGATGGTGGTCTGGTTCGCATCGGGCCTGTCGCTCACGCGCTGGATTCGCCCCATCCTCACTTTCGGTATTCCGATGATGCTCCTGACCGGTGCCCTGAGCCTGTTCGTGACGCCCTGGGCCAAGATGAAAAGCACCGAATTCGTCCAGCGTTTCGAGAAGCGCGAAGACCTGAAAAAGGTCTCGCCCGGCCAGTTCAAGGAATCCTCGTCGAGCAACCGCGTGTTTTTCGTCGAAGCCGTTACCGGCGAATCGACCGTGGTGCAAAATGTGTTCGTCAATACCATCGAGAAGAACGTCAATTCCGTCATCGTCGCCAAGGAAGGCGTGATCGAGTCCGACGGCAAGGGCGGCCAGTTCCTGGTGCTTAAGAACGGCCGGCGCTACCAGGGCGTGCCGGGCCAGGCCGACTTTCAATCGATGGAGTTCGGCCGCTACAGCATGCGCGTGGCCGCCAAGAGTTCGTCGATGAATGGCGATATCTCGTCCGATGCCATGTCCACCAGCGAGCTGCTGGCCACGCCCAACCGCTTTACCCAGTCCGAACTCCTGTACCGCATCGCCGCGCCGATCACCTGCCTGCTCCTGATCCTCCTGGCCATTCCGCTCGGTTTCGTCAACCCGCGCGCCGGCAGCGCGGCCAACCTGATCATCGCGCTGCTGATCTTCTTCACCTACATTAACCTGACCAAGCTGGCCGAGGCCAATGTCCGCCAGGGCAAGTCCGATTTCAACATGGCCTGGTGGCCGCTGCATCTGTTCGTGGCGGTCCTCACCGTCGGCATGTTCGCATGGCGCCTGAACGTCAACCATCGCTATCACCCGCTGGTGTTGTGGGCTGCGCTCAAGCGCGGCCGGGTGGAGCAATCCGCGTCGACGGGGGCTGCAACATGAAAGTGCTTCAACGTTATTTCGCGGTCTCGATCGCGCAGGCCGTCGCCTTTGTACTGGTCGCCTTCCTGGCGCTGAGCGCCTTCATGGACCTGACCGGCGAACTGCCGTCGGTGGGCAAGGAAGGCTACGCGATCCAGCACGCCTTTTTGTATGTGCTGCTGCGCGTGCCCTTCCACGTGTACGAGGTGATGCCGGTGGCGACCCTGATCGGCACCATCTACACGATGGCGCAGTTCGCGTCGACTTCCGAGTTCACCATCATGCGCGCGTCGAGCATGTCGACCCAGATGGCGGCGTGGATGCTGTTCAAGATCGGCTTCGTGTTCGTCATCATCACCTTCGTGTTCGGCGAGCTGATTGCGCCGCGCACCGCGCCGCTGGCGGAAAAGCTGAAACTGAGCGCGCGCGGCGCCACCGTGTCGCAGGAGTTCCGTTCCGGGATGTGGACCAAGGATATCGTTCGCACCGAAGGCACCAAAGGTATCGTGACCGGCTCGCGTTTTTTCAACGTGCGCCAGTTCCGCACCGACGGCCAGATGCTCGATGTGCGGCTGTACGAGTTCGACACCAACTTCCGCATGCGCTCCCTGATCACCGCGGCGCGCGCCGTCTTCACCGGCAACAGCACCTGGCGCCTGGAAGACGTGACCGAAACGCGCTTCACCAACACGCGCGAGCTGCTGCCGCCGGGCGGCACGCCGGTTGCCACCATCGCAGCCGGCGCCAGCGCGCCAGGCACCTTTGGCCAGGAGACCAGCATGGTCGCCACGCGCAAGCTTCCCAGCATGGAGCTGGTGTCCGAGATCACGCCGAAGATCATTTCGGTATCGGCCTCGGACCCGGTACGCATGTCGGCCACCGAGCTGGCCATCTACACGCGCCACCTGTCCGAAAACAAGCAGGAGACCGAGCGCTTCAAGATCGCGTTCTGGAAAAAGCTGTTCGGTCCGCTGGCCATTTTCGTGCTGATGGCGCTGGCGCTGCCGTTCGCCTACCTGCACACCCGCAGCGGTGGCGTGAGCCTGAAGATTTTCGTCGGCATCATGATCGGGGTCGGCTTCATTCTGGTCAATAACCTGTTCGCGCACGTCGGCCTGCTCAGTGCCATGCCGGCCATCCTGGTGGCGATCGCCCCGAGTTTGCTATTCCTGCTATTGGCCCTTGGGGCGCTATGGTGGGTGGAAAGACACTGATGACCCGCGCACTGATCCTGTTTGCCCACGGTGCCCGCGCCGCCACCTGGGCCGCGCCCTTCGAGCGCTTGCGCGAACTGACCCAGGCGCGCGCGCCTGGCGTGCCGGTGTCGCTGGCCTTCCTCGAACTGATGGAGCCGCGCCTGCCCGAGCGCGTGGCCGAACTGGCCGCGCAGGGCGTGACCGCGGTGACGGTGGTGCCGGTGTTTTTGGGGCAGGGCGGGCATTTGCTGCGCGATCTGCCGCTGATGGTCGAGCAGCTGCGGCTCGACCATCCGGGCATGGCGATCAGCGTATCCGGCGCGGTCGGGGAAGACCCGGGCGTGCTGGCCGCGATGACCGATTTCTGCGTGGCGCAGCTGTAATCGGGGCGGTTTAACCCGGCGTCAGCGTACCCGGCGCGTGGTTTCGCGCACCACCAGTTCGAGCGGAGGAATCTGCGCCACCACCGGCTCGCCATTGATCAGTGCCAGCAGGGCATTGGTGGCGATGCGGCCCATGTCGTACAGGGGCTGGCGGATCGTGGTCAGCGGCGGCGTGGTGTACGAGGACCCAGGCAAATCATCGAAGCCGACCAGCGAAATATCTTCCGGCACCCGGATGCCCTTGCGGTACAGGCACAATCTCACCCCATACGCGCTCAGGTCATTGGCCGCGAACACGGCCGTGAACTGCTGGTTGGTCTCGAACAGATGGTTCACCGCCAGCAGGCCGCCCGATTCGTGGAAGTCGCCGCCCACCACCAGCTTGTCGTCGTACGCGATATCGGATTCGGCAAGCGCGCGCTTGTAGCCGATCAGGCGCTCGTCGGCATCGCGGTGGTGCGGCGGACCGGTGACGAAGGCGATGCGCCGGTGTCCCAGTTCGACCAGGTGGCGCACCGCCATGAAGGCGCCGTTTTCATTATCGAGCTTGAACCCAAGCGCGCTCTTGGTGCGCAGTTCGCGTCCCGTGGAGACGATCGGGCGGTGGTTCGCAAACTGCAAAATGGTGTCGTCGCCCAGGTGGCCCGACAGCAGGATGATGCCATCGACCTTGCGCGCCAGCAGAAGGCGGATTCGTTCCGTTTCTTCCACCGCGTTCCAGTGGCCGCTCACGATCACCGACGCGTAGCCCGTACCCTTCAAGCCATCGTCGACACCGCGCAGCGTCTCGTCGAAGAACGGGCTCGAAATATCCTGCACCACGATCCCGATGGTCATCGAGCGCCCCTTCTTGAGGCCTTGTGCCATCTGGTTCGGGGCGAAGTGCATCTTCTCGATCGCCGCCATGACGGCCGTGCGCTTGTCGTCGGAGACCTTGGCGGTGCCGTTCAAAATGCGCGATACGGTGCTCGGCGAGACGCCGGCGTGACGTGCAACGTCGATCAGGGTGGAGGGCGGGGCAGCGTTGTCGTGGTCGGTCAAGGGTAGGTCCTGGTAGGGGGCGGAACGGCTGTCACCGCGAGATTACCATAAGTGGAACGACCCACGAAATAAACAGCCGGCCAGAGTGTACACAGGTTACGGGGCATTGAAAACGTTTTCATGCGCACTGGCTGGACTGGCGCCGATGGTGCGCGCGGTACCACGGAATATTCGCACCGCGCCCGCCGGATCCGCCGGCCCACCCGCACCGATCATCGCCGTTAGCGCGCCGTATTCGGCAAGGGGGCCGCGTCGCCGTCAGCGGCGCGGCGAGCACTGCGGGCTGGTGGCCGCCATCCTCAACGCCGGGTGGGCGATTGCGCGCCGCGCGAACGTATTGGCCCGCCCGCCCGGCCGGCAGGCCGCCGTGACCGGCGCCAGGTATTACTGGCGCGTGCCGCCCACGAAGCGCTTGAACAAGGTCGGGCGCGACGGGCGCGGGAGCGCCTGGTCGACCACCGCGGCCCATTGCTCCGACAATTGCTGGCACGTGGCGCGCAGCACCGGATTGAGGTCGGCATGGCTGGCCAGCGCCTTGAGATGGCGCTCGATCACGGACGCCAGCTTCAGGCAGGGCCCGGCCTGCGCCGCGTTGGCGCTGTAGTGGGACATCAGGTGCAGCGCGGCAGACACCAGCAGCTCGGGCTGGGGTGGCGCGCTGGCCGTTGCGGTAAATGCGGGACCTGCCATGTCGATAGCCATGCGATGCTCCTGTCAAAAGGGGATGGCTGGCTCGCGCGTGCAACGCTGGCTGGCTGAGGGTTGGTCGGTCAGGCGGTCAGGCGGTCAGGATCAGCTTGTTGAGCCGGGTGACACGCAACTCGTAGATTTTGCCGTCGTGTTCGATCTGGATTGACTTGCCCTGGCGCAGCAATTCCTGGCTGTTGACGCGCAGCGGAAGCGCAGGTGCGACAGGCGTCGGGATCGCGCGCACGGGTTGTTGGGTGGTATTCATCGCTGCCTTTCAGTGAATGAGAACAATTCTCATTTAGATTATGGCCGATGTGTCACCCGATTGCAAGCGGTAAGCGTCGAGGCTTTGCCGCAACAGCATGGGCGTCATGCCGGTCCAGCGCTTGAAGGAACGGCGAAAGTTGTTGGCGTCGTGAAAACCCAGGTGGCGCGCGACGGCATCGTTATCGTGCCGTCCGCCATGGAACAGGTGCAGGGCGACGTGGGCGCGCACCTGGTCGAGTTCGGCCTGGAAGTGGCTGCCGTGGCGCGCCAGGTGGCGCTTCAGGGTGGCCGGGCTGACGCCGAACTGGATCGCGCACTGTTCCAGCGTGGGCGCGCTGCGGATGTGCTCCAGCAGGTAATCGTACAGGGCGCACAACAGGCTGCGCTGGCCCGGCTGGCCGCTGGGTTGGCCGCTGCGTGCGTTGGCCGCGTCGACAGTGCGCCGCGCCACTGCCGCCGCCATCGCATTCGCGCGCGGCCAGGGGCGGTCAAGCCAGGCGGCGTCGATCAGCATGGCGTCGAGGTGGCAGTGAAAGCGCAGCTGTTCGCCCAGGTGCACCTCGTGCTGCTCGGTGTAGCGCGGCGGCGTGCGGTTGAAGCAGTAGCGCCACGGCAGGCGCTCGCCGCTCAGCCAGCGGCACATCGCGGACATGGCCGTCATGTGCATCTCCACCAGAAAGCCGCGCTGCTGGCCGGCGCCGAAACTGTCGGTCCAGTACAGCACCCCAAGTCCGCCTTCCTCGCGAAAGCGCGGCGACAGCAAGGGGCACAGCTGCATCTGGAAGCGCACCAGTAGCGCTATCGCCTCGCGCAGGCTGTGCGCGTGCATCAGCGCGTGGCTCAGGGCCCCGAAGTGCCCGGGCAGCATCTGCTGGCCCAGCATGAAACTCGTCTCCGGGCTTTTCAGGCCGGCGGCGACGTTGGCCAGCAATTGCAGGTATTCGGTGGGACTGATGGCCTGCTGCGCGTCGGGCGCCTGCACATCGTCCATGCCGGTGCCGGCCAGGATCGTGCGCGGCGCCAGGTCTCGGCTGCGCGCGTAGTCGAGCACCAGCGCGGGCTGGTGCTGCGCCACGATGCAGGCGTCGCCCGCTTGCAGGAAGCGGCTCACGCGGGTGCAGCGAAGCTGCTGGCATCCTCCGCGGCGGGAGCCGGCTGCGGCATGCGCCGTTCCAGCGCGCGGTTGATTTCCTTGAGCAGCTGGCGCGGCTCGATATCGACATGGCGCACCGCGTAGCGCACCGTCACCTGCAGCGCGTCGCCGCCGCTGTGCGTGTGATGGCGCAGCGTCGCAACGGCGCGGCGCAGCTGCTCGGCCAGTGCGCGCGCGGTGTCGGCATCGGTTCCCGGCAGCAGGATCGCGAAGCGGTCGCCCGCGTAGCGGCACAGCAGGTCGGTGCGGCGCAGGTTCAGCAGCACGGTGTGGGTGACGGCTTGCAGCAGGCGGTCGCCTTCGCGCTGGCCGTGGCTGCGGTTAATCAGGTGGAAGCTGTCGATATCGACCATCAGCAGGCAGCAATCCGGGCCGGTGCCGCGTTCATGCTCGATGCGCAGCTGGGCGCGCAAATAGTCGGCGTCGCCCACCTGGGTCAGGGCGTCGAACGAGCGGTGATCGCGGAACAGGCGCTCGCGCTTGTGCAGGTGCTCGTTGAGCATGAACTGTTCGCGGCGCCAGTCGAGCAGGCCGCAGGTGAGGGCGGCCATGCCGGCCAGTGTCAGGCCGCTCTCGATCACATGGTTCCACAGATCGCCTTTGGGCACGCTGAAAAACTCGTCGAGGCAATCGGCGCTGGCGCCCAGCATCAGGCCGGCCAGGCCCGCCGCCAGCAGCGCGGTCACGCGGCCCGGGGGGCGGCTGCTCAGGACCAGCACGAACCACACGCCGGCCATCAGGGCGATGCTCGCCTCGCTGGCGATATCGATCCATTTCCAGTCGGCGGGCGGCTTGGGCACCCCGGCGAACGCAAACAGGAAGCAGCATGCGACAAGGGCCAGCAGGGCCAGGACGAGCGGAGTGCGGTGTGAGTGGAGCATGGGCAAAAGGCCAAAGCCTTGCATGAGGGCGATACGTTCCGATACTAGCCCGCACGCGTGACAGGACGATGACAGGCGGGGGTGCAAACAGCGCAGCGGCGCCAGTCCGATCGGCTCACCATGCCCGCCGCGCCGGGCGGCGGCCCGCAAACCCCCGGGTCATTTCAGCTCACATGCCGCCGTAAAAGGCCGTGTCGCCCGTGATGGCGGGGCCCGTGTCACGAGTTGGACATATTCGGTCTCTAGACTTCGCCCTGTTTTTCACCCATCCAACGGCGATTATATGAATAGCGACAAACAACAACAGCGTCAGCGCGTGATGCCGGGCGGCCGTCCGCGCCTGTCCCTCATTGCGTTCGGCATCTTGCAAGTGTGCGGCGGCGTCGCGCACGGCGCCGACAACGCCGCCGGCAGCAGCGAGGCAAACGCGATCCCGCTTGATACCGTCGTCATCGCCGGCCAGCGTTCGAGCATGAAGCGCGCGCTGGCGGCCCAGCAGAAGGCCGACAATATCGTCAGCATCGTCAGCAGCGACGATATCGGCGGCTTGCCAGACAAGAACGCCGCCGAGGCGCTGGCCCGCCTGCCCGGCGTGGCGGTGCAGCGCGACCAGGGCGAAGGCCGCTACATCGTGGTGCGCGGCGTGGGGCCTGATTACAACGCCGTCACCATCAACGGCGCTTCGGTGCCGTCGCCGGAAGCAGGTCGCCGCGCGGTCGCACTCGACGTGCTGCCGGCCGGCCTGATTCGTTCGCTGGAGGTGAGCAAAACCTTGATGCCCGACCAGGATGCCAACTCGCTGGGCGGCTCGGTCGACGTCAAGTCGCTGTCGGCCTTCGATTTGCCCGGCACGGCGCTGTCATTCCACGCTGGCGCCAGCCGCGACCAGAATACCGGCAAGACCAGCCCGAACGCCGGCGCCTTGTGGGCCGACCGCTTCCTGGGCGGCAAACTCGGTGTCGCCGCAGGCATCAGCGGCGAGCGCCGCAAGTTCGGTTCCGATAACGTGGAAACCGGCGGCGCCTGGAACAAGGGCAAGCTGTCCGGCCTCGAACTGCGCGATTACCTGCCGGAGCGGGAGCGCAATGCGCTGGCGCTGAACGTCGATTACCGCCCTCAGGCTGGCCAGTCGCTGTATCTGCACACGTTTCTCAGCCGCTTTTCGGACGAGGAAGTGCGCGACCGCCTGTCGGTCAGTAACATCGCCGGCGGGGCCGCATCGCCCGACACGGCGTTCACCGCGCGCGCCGAACGCCGCCTGCGCCAACGCAAATACACGCAGCAGATCGGTTCCGCCGTCGTCGGCGGCGATATCCGCGTCGGCGACTGGAAACTGGCCGCGTCGGGTGGCGCCAGCCGCGCCACCGAGGACACGCCGGAGAGCATCAACGATGGGCGCTTTCGCGCCAGCGCCAACGTGGCCGGCCTGCGCTTTGCCGGCACCGGCGTGCCGCGCTTGAGCGGGCCCGCCACCCTGGTCGACCCGGCCAGCTACAACCTGCAGGGCATTACGCTGCAGGCGCGCGAGAGCAAGGACGCCGAGCGCCACGTCAAGCTGGACCTGAGCCGCCGCCTGGCGCTGGGCGACACTTCCGCCGACATCAAGGGCGGCGTCAAGGGCAGCCGCCGCACCAAGGAGAACGATACCGAGCAGTGGGCCTATACCAGCAACAAGGCGGGTAGCGGCAATTACTGGGGCGCGGGCAGCGTGTCGATGAGCGGCTTCACACAAGGTGCGCTGGACTACCCGTTCGCCAACCTCGGGCCGGGCCTCGATCCGGCGCTGATCCGCGCGCGCGTGGCGGGGCTGGACCGCGCCGGCGCGCGGCTGGTATCGGAATCGAGCCTGAACGACTTTTCGATGGATGAAGACATCGACAGCGCCTACGTGCAGGCCGGCGCCGACATCGGCAACTGGCGCCTGCTGGCCGGGGTGCGCCACGAGCGCACCAGCTTTGCGGCGCGCGGACAACAGGTATCGGGCACGGGCCTGCAGGCAGTTTCGCGCACCAACGACTATTCGAACTGGCTGCCCAACCTGCAGGCACGTTTCGATATCGATGAGGACACCAGCGTGCGCGCCGCCTGGACCAACGCCGTCGTACGCGCCAATTTCAGCCAGCTGGCGCCCGGCATCAGCCTGGCCAGCAATACGGAAGCGGTGATCGGCAATCCGGACCTCAAACCGCTGAAGGCGGCGAACGTCGACCTTGGCATCGAGCGCATGCTGGGCGCCGACGGCGCGCTGTCCGCCTACCTGTACTCGAAGGACATCAAGAACTTCACCTACACCACCGATCTTGCCGGCAGCGGGGCATGGGCCGGCTACACCACCGCCACCAGCTACGCCAACGGCGAGAAGGCGCGCGTGCACGGCATCGAACTGTCGTATTCGCAATCGCTGCGCATGCTGCCGGCGCCGTGGAACGGCATCCTGGTCGGCGCCAATGCCAGTTTTAACGATGCCAAGGCCACCATCGGCCGCTTCGACAAGGCCAGCGGCGGCCAGCTGACGCGCGAGATCCGCCTGCCGGGGCAGTCGAAGCAGATCGTCAATCTGATGCTCGGTTACGAAAACGGTCCCGTGAGCACACGCCTGGCGCTCAATCACAAGTCGGCCTATCTGCTCGAAGTCGGCGGCGACCTGCTCGATGCGTCGCAAGACCGCTATGTCGACGCCCAGCGCCAGGTGGATTTTTCGCTCGGCTACCAGATCAACAAGCGTGTGCAGCTGGTCTTCGAGGGCATCAACCTGAATAATGAAACTTATTATGTGTACCAGGGCACCAAGCCTTATAACGTGCAGTACGAGCAGTACGGCCGCACGTTCAAACTGAGTCTGAAAGCGAACTTCTTCTGATATGACCATGCAAAAACACATGACCCGCGCAGCCGCCATGCTGTGCATCCTCACCAGCACGGCGGCGCAGTGCGCGGAGCGCATCGCGCTTGATGGCGGTGGCTGGCTCTCGCTCGACAAGCATGCCTTGCAGCTGACCGACGCCACCGGCAAGGAACTGGCCCGCCTGCCGATGCGCGCCAAGCAGCTCGACGTACGCAGCACCAGCGGCAGCGGGCTTGCCGTGGTGCTCGATGCGGACACCCAGCACGCGCTGCCGATCCGCGTCGATATCAAACGCGGCGAACTGACGCGCCTTCCGCCGCTGCCGCAGCAGCCTTTCGGGCTCGAAGGACTGTGCCTGTTCCGCGACCAGCAGGGGCTCGACTTCCTGTTCGTCGCCGCCAAGGATGGTCAGGCCGAGCAGTGGCTGATGCACGGCGCCACGCCGCAGCTGGTGCGCAAACTGAGCATGCCGCTCGACGCCGGCCAGTGCAAGGTCGACGACGCGCGTCACACGCTGTATGCGAACGAGGAGGGCATCGGTACCTGGGCATATGAAGCGAACAGCGAGGCGGCGCCGGTGCGCCGGCTGCTCAAGGCTGGTGCGCGCCTGCCGGCGGGGCCAGCGGCTTCTCCGGCGGTAGTGGTCGAACCGCGTGCGCAGACGATGCCAGTGGCACGCCTGGGCGACGTGGCGGACGATCCGGCGATCTGGGTGCATCCGCAGGATGCGACGCGCTCGCGCGTGCTGGGCACGAACAAGAAGCAGGGCTTGATGGTGTACGACCTGCAAGGCAAGCAGCAGCAGTTCCTCGATGTGGGCCGCCTGAATAACGTCGACCTGCGCCAGGGCGTGAACATGGATGGCAAGGCGGTCGACCTGGCCGTGGCCAGCCAGCGCGACGACAACAGCGTGGTGCTGTTCGGTTTCGACGCCGACGGCAAGGTGGCCGAACTGACGCGCTTCGCGGCTGGTTTTCCCGAGGTGTACGGCATCTGCCTGTTCCAGCCGCGCAGTGGTGGGTTGGACGTGATCGTCAACGACAAGGGTGGGGCGTTCCGCCAGTTCCGCATTGCGAGCAATGGCGACGGATGGAGCGGCAAGCTGGCGCGCGAGTTCAGGGTGGACAGCCAGCCGGAAGGCTGCGTTGCCGACGACCGCAACGAGCGCCTGTTCATTGGCGAGGAAAAGCGTGGCGTGTGGACCCTGGCGGCACGTGCCGATCAGCCGGTCGCGCGCAAGATGGTGCTCGCTGTCGGGCGCGACCTTCACGCGGATGTGGAAGGCATGGCGATCTACGAAGGCGCAAAGGGCGCGTATCTGATCGTGTCGAGCCAGGGCGACAGCAGTTATGTGGTGCTCGACGCGGCAGCGCCGTACAAGGTGCGCGGGCGCTTCAAGGTGGGCTTCAACCTGGCCGAGGGAATCGATGGCACGTCGGACACCGATGGACTGGATGTGACGTCGAAGAACCTGGGTGGTCCTTATGCGCAGGGCATGCTGGTGATTCAGGATGGGTACAAACGCATGCCTGATGGGCCACAGAACTTCAAGTACGTGAGTTGGGAGGATGTGGCGAGGGCGTTGAACCTCTAGATGCCGACATCCTTAAGACCGTCGTTCCCGCGCCAAGGCGGCACTCTGCGGGAACGACGAGGTAGTGGCCGACAAAAATCTACCAATGGTTTGTTCTGGATCAGTTCCAGGTGTGTGCAGGGGTTTGACTGAGCCGGCATTTGCGCTCAAAATTTCTTGATCCTCTTTTCTCTCTCCGGTGCCCATCGTGCTCAGTGCAACCCTGAAACTGCTGCTCCGCGAAGTTTCCCAAATCGCCAGACGCGGCCGCAATACACTCATCTCGCTGGCCGAAGAACGCCGCACCGCGCTGCGCCTCGACCGCCTGGCCGATCGCCTGGCGGGAATGGGATGCAAGATCGACATCCTGCGCAAGCGCATGAGTGACGGCCGGCTCGACGAACCGCTCGACGCCGACGCCAGCCTGCGCGAAGCTCTCCGTGAACTCAAGGAAGACATCCGCACCGTGCGCTGCCAGCTGTCCGCGCTGAGCGGGCCGCGCAGTTCACCACGCCTGCAGCGTGCGTTCGCACGTCTGGCGGCTATCGCGGAAAAAACCTACGCCGCGGCTGACAAGCTTCAGTGGGAAATCGATGCGCATGACCAGATGAGCGGCGCGCAACAGGCGCCGTCGGCTGCGCAGTTAAGCGCTTAACTGTGCCGCGTCGGGCGGCGCGTCGGGTACCGCGTCGCCGTCTTGCGCGGTATCGATGGGCTGGCTCTCGCGCAGCCTCATGGCCTCGCCCAGCATCACCAGCACCGGGCCATGCGCCGGCCCCAGGCCGTGGGCCAGGGTCGCCAGGGTCAGGCGCATGATGCGCTGCTCCGGACGACTGCAGTTCTCGATCACCACCACCGGCGTGTCAGGCCGGCGGCCCTGGTCCAGCAGGCGCTGGGCCGTGACGATCGCCTCGCGCCCACCCATGTACTGCACCAGGGTGTCCGAATCGGGAACGACCGTCAGGTCGCCGTGTTCCGGCGCTGTGCTGGATGTAAAAAACGCCACGCTGCGCGCCACGCCGCGTTTGGTCAGCGGCTGCTTGGTCGCCGCCGCCGCCGCGACTGCGGTGGTGATGCCCGGCACCACGTCGACCTCGATGCCCGCTTCTTCCAGCGCGCGCAATTCTTCATCGGCGCGCCCGAACAGCATCGGGTCGCCGCCTTTCAGGCGCACCACCAGCCCATATTTATGCGCGCTGTCGACCAGCTGCTTGTTGATGAACGCTTGCGCGGTTGACAACTGACCGCAGCGTTTACCCACCGCGATCTTCACCGCCTGCGGACACAATGCCAGCATCTCGTCGGTCACCAGTGCATCGTGCAGCACCACATCGGCCTGCGAGAGCAGGCGTGCGCCACGCAGGGTGATGAGATCCTGGGCGCCGGGGCCGGCGCCGATCAGATAGACTTTTCCGAGTGCTGACATACTGTGTTCCTTTTGCTGGCAGATGATCGCTGGCTGCTACCTGTTTACGCGTCCAGCCGGATCATACCAGCGGCAACGGTCTGGTGAGTCACTTCATCGATCAGAATGAAGGCGCCTGTTGCGCGGATGTCGGCATAGGCGTCGGCGGCCAGCGGCTGCTGCACGCTCAGGCCGATGCGCGCGATATCGTTCAGCTTCAGGCCTTCGGCCGCGTGGCGCTGCTGGGTATTGATGTCGAGCAGGGTATCGATGCCGGTGATCTTGGCCGAGGTCTGCTTGGTACCATGCTTGATCCAGTACTTGCGGCGCAGGTCGAGCGGTTCGTCCGACATCCAGCACACGTCCGCCTTGAGCGTCTTGAGCAGGGTTGCTGGCTGGTCGGCGCCGGCCAGCAGGTCGCCCCGCGAGATGTCCAGGTATTCATTGAGCAGCAAGGTGATCGACTGGCCCACGACGGCCGACTGGTGCGAGCCTTCCAGGGTGAGGATATCCTTGACGGTGGCGCTCTGGCCGGACGGCTGCACCACCAGCTTGTCGCCCACGCTGACCTTGCCCGCTTCGATGCGGCCCATGTAGCCGCGGAAGTCGTTCGCTTCGTGGCCGTTGTGACGCGCCACCAGCTGCACAGGGAAGCGGAACGGCGCCGCGTGCGACTCGTCGTAGACCGAGAGCGACTCGAGCAGCGAAATGAGCGTCGGACCCTGGTACCAGCCCATTTTTTCGCTCGGCTCGACCACGTTGTCGCCGGTCAGGGCCGACAGCGGAATCGGCGTGATGTCCTTCAGCCCCAGGGTGGCGGCAAATTCCTCGTACGCCTTGACGATGCGGTCGTACACGGCCTGGTCGTAGTTCACCAGATCCATCTTGTTGACGGCGACGACCACGTGCTCGATCTGGAGCAGGTGGGCGATGGTCGAATGGCGCTTGGTCTGGATCAGCAGCTCAACATCATTACCGTCAACGCCGCCATCTTCGCGCAGCTTGACCTTGGAAACGTCGATCAGGATGATCACCGCGTCCGCGGTCGAGGCACCGGTGACCATGTTGCGGGTGTACTGCTCGTGGCCCGGGGTGTCGGCGATGATGAATTTGCGCTTGGGCGTGGCGAAGTAGCGGTAAGCCACGTCGATGGTGATGCCCTGTTCGCGTTCGGCTTCCAGGCCGTCGGTGAGCAGCGACAGGTCGACGGCGTCGCCCACGGTGCGCTTGTGCTTCGAGCGCGACATGGCATCTAACTGGTCGGCGAAGATGCCTTTGCTGTCGAACAGCAGGCGCCCGATCAGGGTGCTTTTGCCATCGTCGACCGAGCCGGCCGTGATGAAACGCAAAAGACCGCGTTCGGTCGGGGCGTCGATAGGGGTGTCAATGCGGGCGTTCATCAGAAGTATCCTGCTTTCTTGCGTTTTTCCATCGAGGCTTCGGAGGTCTGGTCGTCCATCCGGGTGGCGCCGCGTTCGGTGATCTGGGTAATGGCGGTTTCGGCGATGATCGCTTCGACCGTCGATGCATCGGACGATACCGGGCAGGTGCACGAAATGTCGCCCACGGTGCGAAAGCGCACCACCTGGGTTTCGACGGTCTCGCCGTCGCGTGCCGGCGTCAGGTCGGTCAGGGGCACCAGCAAGCCGTTGCGCGGAATGACCTGGCGCTCGTGCGCGAAATAGATCGGCGGCAGGGCCAGTTTTTCGCGCTGGATGTAGAGCCACACATCGAGTTCGGTCCAGTTCGAGATCGGGAACACGCGCATGTTCTCGCCCGGGTGCACGCGGGTGTTATACAGGTCCCACAGTTCCGGGCGCTGGGCCTTGGGGTCCCACTGGCCGAATTCGTCGCGGAAGGAGAAGATGCGTTCCTTGGCGCGCGCCTTTTCCTCGTCGCGCCGTGCGCCGCCGATGCAGGCGTCGAATTTGTGTTCGGCGATCGTCTCCAGCAAGGTCACCGCTTGCGCCGCGTTGCGCGAGTCGGTCTGGGGGTTACGCAGGCGCACCGTGCCGCGCTTGATCGACTCTTCGACCGAGCCGACGATCAGGCGCTCACCGAGTTCGGCGACGCGGGCGTCGCGGAAGGTGATCACTTCGGCGAAATTGTGGCCGGTATCGATGTGCACCAGCGGGAACGGGAATTTACCCGGCCGGAAGGCTTTTTCGGCGAGGCGCAGCAGCACGACCGAGTCTTTCCCGCCCGAGAACAGCAGGGCGGGGTTGGCGCATTCGGCGGCGACTTCGCGCAGGATGTGGATCGCTTCCGATTCGAGCGCATCCAGGTGGCGCGCGTTGACGTCGGTCAGCACGCGCGGGGTATCGGTCAGTGTAGTCATGGTGGCGAGGCCTATGTTTTCTTATGGTGGCGCGCAAGCAGACGCTTTACGCAGCCACGGATTTAATGCGGATCAGTTTACCATCGACCAGGTGCAGGCCGCATTCCTTGGAGTCCGGGTTTTCCCACCACCAGCGGCCGGCGCGCACGTCTTCGCCCGGTTCCACGGCGCGCGTGCAGGGCGCGCAGCCGATCGAGGGAAAGCCCTGGTCGTGCAGCGCGTTGTACGGCACGCCGTTGTCGCGGATGTAGTTCCACACATCGGTCTCCGACCAGTCGGCCAGGGGATTGAACTTGACCATGCCGTGCGCGGCGTCGTCTTCCTGGATGTCGAGCTGCGCGCGCGTGCTCGATTGCGCGCGGCGCTGGCCCGTTACCCAGGCCTTGTTGCCGGCCAGGGCGCGGCCCAACGGTTCAACCTTGCGGATGCGGCAGCACTCGCGCCGCATGTCCACGCTCTCGTAAAAGGCGTTCAGGCCGTGCTGCGCCACGTAGGCGTCCACCGCTTCCGGCTGCGGTTTGTACAGCGCGATGTCGTAGCCGTAGCTATCCTTGACCTGGCCCAGCACCGCCAGCGTTTCCGGGTGCAGGCGGCCGGTTTCGAGCGAGAAGATCCCGATCGGCAGGTTCGCCTTGAGAATCAGATCGGTCAGGACCATGTCTTCGGCGGCCAGGCTGGAGGCAAATACCGCCGGCGAGTATTCGGCGGCGATGCGCTCCAGGGTGGCGCGGGTGCTGGCGACGAGGGCGGAGATATCGTTCATGGCGTGCCTCAGATGCCGTAGCCGACGTCGGTGCTGTCGATGCGCACGTCGCGTTCGTGACGGCGGAACAGCGGCGCCTTGATGTCGACCGAGGCCTGGTACACCTCGGAGAAGTCAGTCAGGCCCTTGAGCGCGTCGTGGATGTTGCGGTCCTGGCGCGTGGCGAAGGCATCGAAGCCGCAGCGGTGCATCTGGAACAGCTGGTCGCGCAGCACATCGCCAATGGCGCGCAGTTCGCCCTGGTAGTTCAGGCGCATGCGCACATTGAACGCGCTCGAGTAGCCACGGCCATCGGTAAACTTGGGGAAGTCGATGGCGATGACGGCGAATTTGTCCAGATCGTCCTTGAGCGCTTCGGCGCGTTCGTCGGGTGCGAGCCAGACGCCGATGTCGGCGCGTGCCGCCAGGACCGCACGATGCGCCTGCCACACCGTCAGCGGGACGATGACTTTGCCTTCCGGGACCACGACCGTGTCGGGCGCTTCGGCGACGATGCCCGCATCAAGGTCGGCCACGGCCAGGCGCAGCACGCTCCAGTCGTCGGCGACGACCGCGCGGTGTTTGATGATTTCCTTGTGCGACTCAAGCATAGTGGTCTTCTCCAACCAGTTGGCCCGCCTTGATCGGCGTGGCATATACATGTTCCTTGAACGGCGCGATGCCCAGGCGCTGGGCGGTGTCGACAAACCGTTCGTCTTCGTGGCGTTCGCGCACGTACACCTGCAGCAGGCGGTCGACCACTTCCGGCATTTGCAGCGCCGAGAACGATGGGCCGATGATCTTGCCGATGGCCGCATTGTTACCTTGCGCGCCGCCGATCGAGACCTGGTACCACTCGCTGCCATCCTTGTCGACTCCGAGCACGCCGATCGAGCCGACGTGGTGGTGGCCGCAGGCGTTGATGCAGCCCGAGATATTGAGTTCGATCTCGCCGATATCGTGCTGGTAGTCGATGTTGTCGAAGCGCTCCGCAATCGCGGCGGCGATCGGGATCGACTTGGCATTGGCCAGCGAGCAGAAGTCGCCGCCCGGGCAGCAGATGATGTCGGTCAAGAGGCCAATGTTCGGCGTGGCCAGTCCATGCGCCTTGGCTTCCTGCCACAGCGCGAACAGGGCCGATTGCTTGACGTCGGCCAGCACCAGGTTCTGCTCGTGCGTCACGCGCAGTTCGCCGAAGCTGTAGCGGTCCGCCAGGTCGGCCACGAAGTCGATCTGGGTCGCGGTGGCGTCGCCCGGCGGCACGCCGGTTTTTTTCAGCGACAGCAGCACCACGCTGTAGCCCGGCACCTTGTGCGCCTTGACGTTACGCGTGAGCCAGTTGCCGAAGGCCTTGTTGTCGGCATGCTCCGCGCGCACGTCGATGTTGGGCAGCGTTTCGTAGGCCGGCGGCGTGAAGTAAGCCGCCACGCGTGCCATTTCCTCGTCGGTCAGGGTGGAGGCGCTGTCTTTCAGGTCGACCCATTCTTGCTCGACCTGGCGCGTGAATTCCTCGACGCCCATGGCCTTGACCAGGATCTTGATGCGCGCCTTGTACTTGTTGTCGCGCCGGCCGTAGCTGTTATACACGCGCATGACCGCTTCGATGTAGGTCAGCATGTGACGCCACGGCAGGAATTCGCGTACCACGCTGCCCAGGATCGGGGTGCGGCCCATGCCGCCGCCGACCATGACCTTGAAGCCGATCTCGCCGTCGTCGTTGCGCACCACGGTCAGGCCGATGTCGTGCACCGCAATCGCGGCGCGGTCTTCCACGGCGCCGTTGATGGCCACCTTGAACTTGCGCGGCAGGGCGGCGAATTCGGGGTGGAAGGTGCTCCACTGGCGCAGCACTTCGGCGTATGGACGCGGATCGATGATCTCGTCCGCGGCCACGCCGGCGTATTCGTCGGAGGTGATGTTGCGGATGCAGTTGCCCGAGGTCTGGATGGCGTGCATCTCGACCGAGGCCAGGTCGGTAAGGATGTCGGGCGTGTGTTCGAGTTCGATCCAGTTGAACTGGATGTTCTGGCGCGTCGTGAAGTGGCCGTAGCCGCGGTCGTACTTGCGGGCGATGTGGCCGAACATGCGCATCTGGCTTGACGACAGCAGGCCGTACGGCACGGCGATGCGCAGCATGTAGGCGTGGCGCTGCATGTACAGGCCATTTTGCAGGCGCAGCGGCAGGAATTCGGCTTCGGTCAGCTCATCGTTGAGGCGGCGCTCCACCTGGCCGCGGTACTGTGCGATGCGTTCCCTGACGATGAGGTGGTCGTATTGGTCGTAACGGTACATATGTCATCCTGATTTTTTGGGTCCCCGTGCGGGGTTCTTCCAGGGCAAGGTCGTGAGACTGTCCCCAAACTAGCCTCAATAGTAATAAACTCGTCCTTTATTCCAAAGGACTAAGAATTTATTTGCTTATATGCGTATCCGGCATAAGCATTCTTATAAAATGCTGGTTGATATTTATTTTGAGTATCTTTCCGGCCTGCGAGAGCAAAAAAGCAATGAACCTCCATCAATTACGCTTCGTGCGCGAAGCCGTGCGGCAGAATTACAACCTGACCGATGCGGCCAAGGCCTTGTTTACGTCCCAGCCCGGGGTGTCGAAAGCGATTATCGAGCTTGAAGAAGAGCTCGGCGTTGACATTTTCACCCGCCATGGCAAGCGCATCCGCGGCTTGACCGAACCCGGCCGGCTGGTGCTGGAGTCCGTCGAGCTGATCATGCAGGAGATCGACAGCCTGAAACGCATCGGCAAGGAGTACGCCGCGCAGGACAGCGGCAGCTTCACCATTGCCACCACGCACACCCAGGCGCGCTACACCTTGCCGAGAGTGGTGCAGGCGTTCATGCTCAAGTACCCCAAGGTGCGCTTGTCATTGTTGCAGGGCAACCCACGCCAGATCGCCGAGATGGTCCAGCGCGACCAGGCCGACCTGGCGATTGCCACCGAATCGATCGCCGGCATTGACGGACTGATCACATTGCCTTGTTACCAATGGGAGCACATGGTGGTGGTCCCGCCCGACCATCCGCTGCTCAAGTCGAAGGCGGTGTCGCTGGAAGAAATCGCCACCTACCCGCTGATCACCTACGATGGCGCCTTTGCAGGGCGCAGCAAGATCGACCATGCCTTCGGGCTGCGCGGACTGAAACCGGACGTGCTGCTCGAAGCCATCGACGCCGATGTCATCAAAACCTATGTGGAACTTGGCATGGGTATTGGTATCATAGCGGGCATGGCCTTCGACGCCGAGCGCGACAAGAACCTGCGCGCCATCCCGGTGGGGCATCTGTTCGGCATGAATATTTCGCGCGTGGCCGTCAAGCAGGGCGCCTATCTGCGCAGCTATATCTATACCTTCATCGAATTGCTGGCGCCGACCCTGAACCGCAAGCTGGTCGAGTCGGCCATGAGCGGAACCAAAGAAACTTACGAGCTGTAAAGCATCAGTACCAAGTACATCACCATCAAGAAAAATATGATCACCGAACAATCCGCACAGTTTTACGCCAAGAGCGCCTCCAACCACGACCGCATCTATGACCGGCCGGAACGCAAGGACGACCTGGCCGCCATGCGCGGCCATGTGGCCGAGACCCTGCGCGGCCATACCGTGCTGGAACTGGCCTGCGGCACCGGTTACTGGACCGCCGTCATTGCCGGCACGGCCGACAAGGTTGTCGCCACCGATATCAATCCCGAAATGATCGCGCTGGGCAGGCTGCGCGCGCTGCCTGCAGACAAGGTGGAATTCAAGGTGGCGGACGCGTGGAACCTGCCGGACGACATCGGCAGCTACACAGCGGTGTTCATCGGCTTCTGGTGGTCGCACGTCAAGCGCGAAGAGCAGGAACGCTTCCTGGCGCACCTGCGCGCCAAGGTCGGCGACGACATGTTCATCGTCCTGCTGGACGATGCCTACGTCGAAGGCAGCAGCGAAACGGTGGCGCGCACCGACATGGAAGGCAATACCTACCAGATCCGCATCGCGCCCGATGGCGAGCGCTACGAAATTCCCAAGACGTACCCGTCCGACAGCGCGCTGCGCAAGAAGCTGGCCTCGTCGGTGCGCGAAATCAAGATCGTGCGCCTGGAATACTACTGGCTGCTCACCTGCCGCCTGAAGTAAGTCATTTCGGTACGGCCCTGGGCGCGCTCGACGCGCCCAGTTTCGCGCTGGCCGCGATCAGCAGCATCGCGCAGCCGAGCCCGGCGAACGCCACCGGCAGGCTGGAAGCGTGCGCCACAAACCCAATCGCCGCCGGTCCCGCCAGGATGCCGGCGTAGCCGAGCGTGGTGATCGCCCCGATCGCCAGGCTGGCCGGCATCGCGCGCTGGCTGCCGGCTGCGGTGAACAGAATCGGCACGATGTTCGAGGCGCCCAGTCCGATCAGCACGAAGCCCGCCAGCATCCCCGCCACCGACGAGGCCAGCACCGTGCAGAAAAAGCCGGCGGCCGCGCACAGGCCGCCCAGCAGCAGTACCCGCTGGCCGCCCAGTTTGCCCACCACCTTGTCGCCCGTCAGGCGCCCGAGCGTCATGGCGATCGCAAAGGCCGCGTAACCGAGTCCGCCCTGGCCGGCGCCCGCAGCGGGGCCGCGTGCTTCGGTCAGCAGCAGGGCGCTCCAGTCGAGGATGGCGCCTTCGGCCAGGAAGCACAGGAAGCACAGGGCGCCGATCAGGATCACCGCGCCGTGCGGCATGACGAAAATGGGCGCGTCGCGCACCTGCGCATCGGTCTCGCGCAGCAGGCCGGACGCCGCACCGGCCAGGACCGCGCCGACCAGCAGGGCCAGCAGGACGGCGGACGCGGTCGGGCTCAAACCCAGCCACAGCAGCAGCGCCATGCCGCCGGCGCCGAGGAAGCCGCCCACGCTGAACAAACCGTGAAAGCCGGACATCAGCGCTTCGCCGCTGTTTTTTTCGACCACCACCGCCTGGATATTCATCGCCACATCCAGCGTGCCGATGGCGGCGCCGAACGTGAACAGCACGGCGCCGAGCAGCAGCGCACTGGGCGCGAAAGCGAGCCCGGGCAGCACCAGGCAGACGATCAGGCCGGAGCACAGCACCACCGGACGGCAGCCGAAACGCGCCGTGAGGAAACTGGTGGACGGCATCGCCAGCAGCGATCCGGCGCCCAGGCACAGTAACAGCAAGCCGAGCTGCGCTTCTCCCAGGCCGAGGCGCAGCTTGGCCAGCGGCACCAGCGGCGCCCAGGCCGACATGGCCAGGCCGGCGGCAAGAAAAGCGAGGCGGGTGGAAAGGCGTTGCTGCGGTCCGGTGTCAGGCATGGCTTCTTTCGGGAAAGGATGACGGTCAGGGCTTGGCGGCGCGCAGCACGCGCACGCCGCGCGCCGCGAAGGCGTCGGCCTGGCGCGCGTCGATATCGTGCTCGGCAACCAGTGTGCTCAAGCTGGCCGCCGCCAGCACCGCGTACGGCGCGGCTGTGCCGACCTTGTCGTTGGTGGTGGCCACCAGCACCGTCTTGCTGAGCGAAGCGACATGGCGCTTGAATTCGGCTTCCTCGAAATGGATGGCGCTCACGCCGGCCTGGGCGTCGACGCCGCAGGCACCCAGGATGTACAGGTCCGGGCTGATCAGTTCCAGTTCGCGCAGGGCGGTCGCGCCAATGCTGGCGCCCGTCTCGGCATGGATGCGCCCGCCAATCACGATCAGTTCGATCAGCGGCTTGTCGATCAGCGCGGCGGCAACCGCCGGGGCGTTGGTTATGACGGTCAGCCGGTGTTCGCCCAGCGCGGCCGCGATCGCCAGGTTGGTCGAGCCGGCATCGATGAACACCACGCTGCCGGGCGCCACGCAGGGCGCCGCCGTGGCTGCCAGGCGCGCTTTACGGCCGGTCTGGGCCGCGCGGCGCTGCGCCGGAGTGCCGCCTGGTGCGGCGGGGAGCGGCATGCGCAGCGCGCCGCCATAGACTTTCTGGCACTGGCCGGCCGCGGCCAGGTCGCGCAGATCGCGCCGGATGGTGTCTTCCGACACTTGCAGCCATTGCGCCAGGTCGGGCGCCAGCACCCTTCCATCGGTTTGCAGGCGTTGCAGGATGAGGGCGTGGCGTTCCTGCAGGAGGAGGGGATCGGTGGGCATCGTGGGTATTCAAACAGGAAGCAATGCGCACAAATATACATGAGTACGCACAAACGTGCAAACGGGCATAAAAAAACCCCGCAAGCTGCGGGGCAGCATGCGGGGTTTTTGTTTCAGCTAAGCGCGCCTGAACGCGCCAGTGAATTTAGAACGAGTGACGAACGCCAACTGCCAGCGCGGTTGGATCAGCACCGAACGCGGTTGCTGGTGGGATGACGTTTGCGCCAGCCGAGTAGATGCCGAAGGTTGCTTTGTCGTTGTTACGCAGCATGGCGTACGAAGCGTACACGTTGGTGCGCTTCGACAGGGCGTACGAGTAAGCCAGCGAAGCGCCGTTACCCTTGGCGCCGCCTTCCAGTTTGTTTTGCTGGACGTTACCGTAGATCTTGTTCGAACCGAAGGTGTACGACAAGCCGGCGTTGACCTGCTCATACTTGTTGCCGGCACCGGTTGGGTTGGCAACCATGTAGTTACCGCGGATTTCGACTGGGCCCATGGTGAAGCCTGCACCGACGATCATTTCCTTGTCGTCGCCGGAAGCCAGACGCTCAACAACGTGGTAACCGCCGCCAACGTAGATGTTGTTGGCTTTGTACTCAACTGCCAGACCCATCAGATCTTGCGAAGGACCGGTTGCGGTTTCGCCCAGGCCATAGCCGGCGCTGACGATCACGCCGCCCATCGAGTTCGATTTGTAGTTGACCGAGTTGCTGATACGACGGGTCAGACGGCCTGCGCCGAACGAGCTCAAGTTGGTGCCGTAGAAGCCCTGGCCGTTGATATCGCTAGCGTTAGCGACGTCAGCGATCGGGGTGTATTCGCGGCCGATCAGCACGGAGCCGAAGCCACCTTTCAGGCCAACGACCGCGCGGCGGCCGAACAGGACGCTGTCGCCCGCGCCGGTGTCGAGAGCAACGCCAGCTTCCAGGTTGAATACAGCGCTCAGGCCATTGCTCAGATCTTCAACGCCACGGAATCCGATACGGCTGGTCGACTGGTTGCCGGAATTGACGACCGTACGGCTGCCGCCTTTAACGTCCGTGTCTTCTTTCGCCAGGGAGGCATCTGCCACGCCGTAGATCGTGACGCTCGATTGAGCGGAAGCGCACAGAGGAATTGCAGCGGCCAGGACAACAGCCATCAGTTTGCATTGCATATAAATCTCCAAAAAGTTGCACAGATAAGTGTCGATTAACCAGGGATGCTCTTAATCGGACGTAATTATAACTTCCACGTATGTCAAATCCATGACAAAGTGAAATGTGGCGAAAAAGAGACAGGGTTGATTTGCCGGGGAACAAGACGTCAATACCGTCTAATTGCACGCTTCGAGGGCGCTTAATGGCACCCGGGAGAAATGGTGCAACGCCGCATAACGCCCGTCGTTACAGGCGGTCTGGGAAATGTCAGGGAGCCGGCGGCGGCAGTGGCCGGGGCCGTTCCGGTGCGCCGGCGGCGGGCTCGGCGCCGGCTTCATCGCTCGTGCTTTCGGGCAACGGCAACACGATATCAATGCGGGTTCCGGGCGGATCGTCGCCGCTGACGGTGATTTCGCCCTTCATTCCCCACACCCGTTCGCGCATCCCGATCAGGCCGAGCGACTGCGCTTTTTCCATGTCGGCGGCCTGGATGCCGCGTCCGTCGTCGCGGATCGAGACCAGCAGCTGGCCATCGATGCGGTAGACATACATGGTCACATTGCTGGCGCCGGCGTGACGCGCGATATTGGTCAGCGCTTCCTGGACGATACGGAAAATGGCGGTGCTGGCGCCATCGTCGAGGCGCAGCTCGGCTTCGTCGGCGAACAGGGAGCAGGCGATGCCGTGCCGTTCGACGAATTCGTCGCGCAAGCCCTGCAGCGCGAAATACAGGCCGCCTTCATCGAGCGCGCGCGGGCGCAGGTTGGTGGCGATGCGGCGCAGCGAGGTGATGGCGGTCAGGAGGTTCTCTTCCATGCCTTTCATCAGGCGCTGGCCGTTCTTGCCGGCGCCTGGCTCCTTTTGCAGCAGGTTCAGGTCCATGCGCAGCGACGCCAGCAGCTGGCCGAGGTCGTCATGCAGCTCGCGCGCGATGTGGGCGCGCTCTTCCTCGCGCACGGTCTGCAGGGCCGACGAGAGCTGGCGCAGCTGGGCGTGCGAGCGCGACAGCTTTTCCTGCACCTGCTGGCGCTCGGTGACGTCGCGCAGGATGATGGTGTAGATGGTGCGGTCCGCTTCGATCATGCTCGAAATCGAGCCTTCGAGGGGGAAGGTTTCGCCGCTGGCGCGCACGCCGGTGACGGCGTAATCGGTGGCGCGGCGCCCCGCGCGCCCGGCCACGTCGCCGAAATAGGCGGGCGCGGCGTCGCCGGTGACGGTGGGCAGGGGGGCGATGAACTGCTGCAGCGGACTGCCCTGCATCCGTTCCACGGTGGTCGAGAACATCGCCGCGGCCGACGGATTGGCCAGCACGATGGTTTGCGTCTCGTCGGTGGAGATGATCGCTTCGCTCGCGTTCTGGATGATCTCGCGGCTGTGGCTGCGCGCAAAGCGCGGCCAGCGGTTATACGCGAACAAGCGCGCGAGGGAGTGACCGCCCAGCAAACCGAGGACGAACATGACCGGACCCCAGCTCAGGAAGCGGTAAGAACGCTGTTGTGCCATGCGCGCCTGCCGTTGAAGGCCCGCGGGACGCGGACCGTGGGCTGATTGTAAAAGCTGGTACAAAGCACGCCTTGAGGCGCGACAAACGGCTTGTAATGCGCAGCGCAATGCGTTTCGGGGTACGGAGTCTCATGGCGTGTCGCTAGGTGGTGCATGGAAGGAGGGCAGCCGCGCCGCGACCGGCGCGGCACAGGGCGTATTCACATCTGTTTGAACAGGTGCAGGAAGCTGCGGCTTACTTCGAGCTTGTCGGGCTTGCCCTTGATGAGCACCAGGTGGCGCCCGCGGATGTCGCGCGTCACCCCTTCGATGGCGTTGACGTTGACCAGGGTGGCGCGGTGGATCTGCCAGAACAGCGCCGGATCGAGTTCCTCGGCCAGGTCGCGCACCGGCTTGCGGATCAGCGCCTCGAAGCGCTCGGTCTGCACGCAGGTGTATTTTTCGTCGGAGCGGAAAAACAGGATGTCCTCGACCGGAATCATGCGCAAGTCCTGGCCGATGCTGGCCTGGATCCATTGCAGGTAGGTCGGCTTGGGCGCCGCCATTTTCTCGGCCAGCTGCGAGAGCATGGCCGTGACGCTGTCGTTGACCGCTTCCTTCGGCTTGGCCAGGCGCGACTTGAGGCGGTCCACCGTCACCTGCAGGCGCTCGGCCTCGGGCGGCTTGAGCACGTAGTCGACCGCGCCGCGCTCGAAGGCCTCGACCGCGTACTGGTCGTAGGCGGTGACGAACACGATGTTGCTGCCGGCGCCGATCGCGCGCGCCGCTTCCATGCCCGTCTTGCCCGGCATGCGGATATCGAGGAAGGTCAGGTCGGGCTTGAGCTGGCTGACCAGCTCGATGGCCTCCTCGCCGTTCTTTGCCTCGCCGACGATTTCCAGCTCGGGCCACGCCTGGTTCAGGCGCAGGCGCAACTGGTCGCGCATCAGTCTTTCGTCGTCAGCAATAATAGCGGTAGGCATGGTCCGGTTCTGGTGAAAGGCAAGAGTGCCAATTATTCAATGAAACCGGGCTTTAATCAATCGATTCCTTGGTGCCTCTTTGTTTGCCGCTCACTTCGACACATGGTAGGGCACTTCAATGGTGGCGATCACGCCGCTGGGCACGTTGGCGGCGATGTGCAGCTGGCCGGCGTCGCCGTGCAGCAGCTTGAGCCGTTCGCGGATCGTCATCAGGCCCAGGCCGGTGCCATCGCTGGGGAACACGCCGAAGCCGACCCCGTCGTCGCTGACGATCACGCGCAGCTTGTTGTGCGCCACCTCGGCCAGGATGCGCAGCGATCCGCCTTCCGGCTTGCATTCGAGGCCGTGCTTGATGGCGTTTTCGACCATCGACTGCAGCATCATCGGCGGAAAGGCGGCGCTGCGCAGGCCCTCGGGAATCTGCATGTCCACCTGCAGGCGTTCCTCCATCCGCATCTTCAGCAGGCTCAGGTAGGCCTTCACCATGTCCGCTTCGCGCCCGAGGTTGGTGACGACGGCGTTGTCGCGCATCTGCGGCAGCACCGCGCGCAGGTACTGGATCAGGCTGCGCTGCATGGCCGAGGCGCGCGGCGGGTCGGTCTCGATCAGGTATTCGACCGAAGCGAGGGTATTGAACAGGAAATGCGGCTCCACCTGGGCCTGCATCATCTGCATGCGCGCTTCGGACAGCTGGCGCTGCATCGATTCGCGCTCGGCGGCGGCGTTGGCGGTCTGGGTTTCGGCTTCGGCGCGCTTCTTGCCGCCCACCAGCGCCTTGGTGGCGAACAGGGCCAGCACCAGCAGGGAGATAAAACTCTTGAACCAGGTCGAGGCCTGGCCGTGATAGACCTTTACCTTTTCTTCGGCGGCATTTTCAACGGCGGCCTCGATCGCGCTCGACAAGCCTTCGACGATTTGTGGCGGCAGCGCGACGCGCACTTCGCCGTCGCTGCCGCCCGCAACTACCGCAACCGGTGGCGGATCCGGCTCGGTCGGCTCGGCCGGCTTCGCACCCGGCTCGGGCGGCGCCGGCGGTTCGGGCGCTTCCGGCGCCTCGGGCGGTTCGGGCGGAGGGTTGCGCTTCTTGGGCGGGCTGTAGCTGATCCCGCTGTCGTCGAAGATGATGTTGCCTTCGTGCTTGTCGCGCTTGCGCTCGCGCCGCACCTCGACCACTTCGGCGCCCGAAAACAGTTCGTTTTGCAGGATGGACGCGGCAATCAGGGCCAGTGCCGCGAACAGGAAAAACTTCCACCATGACAGCTGGGTCACCCAGG
Source organism: Massilia pseudoviolaceinigra (assembly GCF_030846505.1). NCBI lineage: Bacteria > Pseudomonadati > Pseudomonadota > Betaproteobacteria > Burkholderiales > Oxalobacteraceae > Massilia > Massilia pseudoviolaceinigra. The sequence continues at coordinate 210,566 of NZ_JAVCWL010000003.1, forward strand.
TGGCGATCCCGTCGAAGGCGCGGTGCAGCCATGCCAGAACGGTCGCGATGTTTTGCTCGGGAGGGCGGCGTGCTTCCATGGTGAGTGATTTCCGTGAGATTCAGAGAGATTCATGCGAGCGGCGAGTGTAACTGCTCCGCTGTCCCATCGCCGCAAAAACCGCCGCTGGGCGACGAATACTGATGAGATGTTGTAACTTTAGGACGATCCCCTGGACGCCGTGCGGCGTTTGCGACAGGCTGCATGATCGAGGGAGTGAACTGTGGGGAACGGGCCTCGCTGGCGCAGGGGAAACGCTGTTTTTATCGCGATCGCTCGCGCGCCGTCGACGATCGCACCGCAGCGGCCGCTTTGCGCGGTATGATAAAGGATCGAACCGGCCGCGGCCGGCCTGCTGTTGAACCTGATGAAGGGGATGTCACGATGTCTGCCGATGCAAAAAAATACCGTTTGATCACGCGTAGCGATTTCGACGGCCTGGTCTGCGCCGTCCTCCTCAAGCACCTGGACCTGATCGACGATATCCTGTTCGTCCATCCCAAGGACATGCAGGATGGCAAGATCGTGGTCAGCGACGGCGATATCACCACCAACCTGCCGTACGCGGCCGGGGTGCACCTGGCGTTCGACCACCACCTGTCCGAAACCATCCGCAACACCGGCGAGCGCGGCAACCACATCATCCATCCCGAAGCGCCCTCGGCGGCGCGGGTGGTGTACGACTACTACGGTGGCGCCTCGGCCTTTCCAGCCGCCTGGTTCGACATGATGGCCGCTGTCGACAAGGGCGATGCCGCCCGCTTCAACCAGCAGGAAGTGCTCGACCCGCACGGCTGGGACTTGCTCAACTTCCTGATGGATGCGCGCACCGGGCTGGGACGCTTCCGCGACTTCCGCATCTCGAACTATGCGCTGATGATGGACTTGATCGATTATTGTAAAAATCACACGATCGATGACATCATGGCGCTGCCCGACGTCAAGGAGCGCATGGAGCTGTACTTCGAGCATAACGACAAGTGCAAGGACCAGATCCGGCGCTGCGCCACCGTGCACCGCAACCTGGTCGTGCTCGACCTGCGCGAAGAGGAAACCATCTATGCCGGCAACCGCTTCATCATTTATGCCTTGTTCCCGGAAACAAATATCTCGATCCACGTGCTGTGGGGGTTGAAAAACCAGAACACCGTGTTCGCCACCGGCAAATCGATCCTGAACCGCACATCGCGCACCAATATCGGCGCGCTGATGCTCGAATACGGCGGCGGCGGGCATGAAAATGCCGGCACCTGCCAGGTCTCGAACGAGCTGGCCGAAGAAGTGCTGGGGGCGCTGGTCCAGCGCATCACCAGCGAAGGCTGAGTACGCGGCAGCGCGTGTGCAACTGGCGCACCAGCGGGTGGCCGCAGGCCGCCGGTGCGCCGGGCGCGCCATCAAGCCGCCGGCGCCGCCACCAGCATATCGTGCATGGCATGCTCGGCCAGCGGCGCGCTGAAATACGTGCCTTGCAGTTCATCGCAATGGTTGGCCCTTAAGAACTCCATCTGCACGCGCGTTTCCACGCCCTTGGCGATGACGCTGGCGCCAAGATCGTGGCCGATGTCGATCAGGGCCTTGGCCACCGCCCCGCTGCGCGCGTCGGCCGTGATCTGGTGCACCGCCACCTTGGCCAGCTTGACATGGGTGAGCGGCAGCTTCTGCAGGAAATTCAGATTCGACGAGGTGTCGCCGAAGGCATCGGCCGTGCGCAGCACGCCCAGGTCGCGCAACTGCGACACCACTTCCACGCTCATGTGCGGATTGGCGTTGAGGCTGTCTTCGCGCAGTTCCAGTGCCAGCTGGGCCGGGGCGATGCGGTATTTGTCCAGGGTGGCGGCGATATGGTCGACATAGCCGGTGCGGGTGAATTCGCGGTGGGAGGCGTTGAGCGCCACCGGCAGCGGCGCAAACCCGGCGCTGTTCATGCGCTGCATGAACCTGCATGCTTCGTCGAGTACATAGTCGCCAATGGCGGCGATCATGCCGTTTTCTTCGGCCTCGGGAAGGAACGAGGCCGGCGCCAGCACGCCCAGTTCCGGATGGCGCCAGCGCAGCAGCGCTTCCATGCCCTGGATGCGGCCGCTGCGCAGGCAGATCCGGGGCTGGTACAACAGGAAAAATTCGTGATGCTCGAGCGCGACGCGCATGGCGTCTTCGAGCTTTTGCTTGGCCTGGGTGGTCGACTTCATGTCGGCGGAAAAGAAATGCACCTCGCCCGTCTTGGCCGCCTTGGCGTGGTACATGGCCACATCGGCCGCGCGCACCAGGTCGAGCGCGCCGCTGCCGTCGTGCGGATACACGCTCACGCCGATGCTGCCGCCGACGGCGATGTCGCTCGCATTGAAACTGACTGGCTGCGACATGCTCACGCGCAGGCGCTCGATCATGCGCAGGGTGTAGCGCAGCGAGGGCTGGTTGACCAGCACCAGCACGAATTCGTCGCCCGACAGGCGCGCCACCGTGTCGCTCTCGCGCACCGACGATTGCAGGCGCTGCGCCACCATCTTGAGCACCGCGTCGCCCGCTTCGTGGCCGTAGCCATCGTTGATCTGCTTGAAGCCGTTCAGATCGATCAGCACCGTCGCCACCAGCGACTTGTTGCGCTGGGCCATGTGGAGTGCCTGTTCCAGCCGGTCCCACAGCAAGGTGCGGTTGGCCAGCCCGGTCAGGGAATCGTGGTTGACCTCGTGTTCGAGATGGGCGGTGCGCTGCTTGACGGCCGTCACGTCGTTGATGACGCCGATAAAATGCGTGACCTTGCCGCGGCCGTCGCTCACCGGCGTGATGGTCAGGTCGTTCCAGAAAATATCGCCATTCTTGCGCCGGTTGCGGAACACCACGTTCACTTCGCGCCGCTCGCGCACGGCTGCGCGTAGTTGCGCGCGCTCGTCTTCGTCCATGCCGGGCACGCCCATGAAGCGCGAATCGCGTCCCAGCGCATCATCGGCCGAGTAGCCGGTGATGCGCTCGAAGGCCGGATTGGCATACTCGATCGGGTTGTCGATGCCGGCGCAGCGGGTGATCACCAGGCCGCTGCTGGTGGCGTGCAAGGCGCGCTCGCGCAGGCGCAGCCGGTCTTCCTGGGCGCGCCGTTCGGAAATGTCGAGGCCCATGGCGCACAGGTAATGGCGGCCGCGGCAGGTGATGCGCGCGCCGCACAGCAGATAAGGCGTGGCGTGGCCGTACTTGTCGAGATAATTCGCTTCGACCATGACCGGGGTGCCATGCTCGAAGACGTTGCGGATATTGGCGGCGATGATGCGCTTTTCGGCCAGGTCGTACATGTCGAGCGCATTGGCGCGGCCGATTTCGTCGGCGCTCATGGCCGTGAGCTGTTCGAGTGTCTTGTTCCACAACGCAAAGCTGCCATCCTCCCGTACCACATAGAAGGTACCCGGCAGCACATCGATGATGCTCGAGAGCGGCATGCGGCCAACCGCCGCCGTGTCCGATTCGTCGCAGGCGGCACCGATGATGGCAATGCAGCAGTTCACCGTGCCGCCGTGGCCGAACTGGGGCAGCAAGGTCAGTGGGGTTGTATGGCGGCTGCCGTCGGCGCGCACGAACTCCAGTTCGGTGGCATCGCATTCGCTGGGAAATTCGGTCCAGCGCTGGCTGTAAGCCTGGCAGCCTTCGTCGCTGAGCAAGGCTGTCAAAGGCTGTTGCAATGCTTCGGCGGCAGGAATGCCGAGCACTTTTTCGCAACCGCTGTTCCAGGTGATGATCTGGCCGCTTGCATCGATCAGCAAGGCGGCATAATGGGTGTTCTCGCTGACAGGCATTCACCTCTCCAATCGTGACGGACTACGTTGGACAGGGAATGGAGGCGGTGGTTCGCGTTGGCGCGAAACTTGAATGAAAAGAGGCGCGGCGGGAGCGCCGGCGGCTGTGCGGCCGCCGGCGGACATCGGGAAAAAATCAGGCGAGGACGATGTCCTGGCGCGCCGGCAAGGCGATCTGGTTATCGACGCTGAACTGGTAATCCTGGAACACGTGCTCGGCCGACAGCATCTGGTAGCTGCCGTCGGACAGCTTGTGGGTGGTGTCCTTGAGGCGGTAAGTGTAGTGGCCGCAGGTCCAGCAATTGAAATTGCGCATGTGCGTGCACAGGCAGGTCTTGTCCATCACCACCACCGTTTTGCTGTCCGGATTGGCCAGCACTTCGCGGTTGTACGCATTGATGTAGGAACAGTTGCCGGTGGCGTCGAGCAGATAGCCGTACGACTCGCAGCCCGGACGGATGCCGGCGCCGATGGCCGGCGTGCTCTTGAGCATGCGCATCGGATAGCCGGTCGGCGAAATGCCGTTGACGATGATGTCGTCTTCGGTCGCGCGCACGTACTCCTGCTTGACCTTCTCGGGCAGGCCGCACTCGTTGGTGATGGTGAAGCGGGTCGCCACCTGGACCCCGCCCGCGCCTTTTTCGAGGAAGCTGGTGGCGTCGCTGCCGGTGAACACGCCGCCGGCGGCGATCAGCGGAATGTCGAGCTGTTCGGCGCGCATGTAGGCATGGATTTCATCCATGATGGTATGCAGGTCGTACTCGGCCCAGTCCATGCCGAAGCCGAGGTGGCCGCCGGCCAGCGGTCCTTCGACGATGATGTAATCGGGCAGGCGGTCCAGCTTGGTCACCTTGCGCAGGAAAATCTGCAGCGCGCGCACGGACGAGACGATGATGCCCAGCTTGGCGTCGCGGAAACGCGGATGGTCGGCGATCAGGGCGAACGAGCCCAGGTGCAGGCCGGCCGACATGGTGATGCCGTCGATGCCGGCGTCGAGGGCGGCCGACAGACGCGTGCGCAGGGTTTCGCGCGGCGAATTCATGGTCAGCTTTTCCATGCAGTTCACGAAAATGAGGCCATCGCCGCGTTTCGCTTCCATGGTCGCGCCCACGTGGCGGCGGGTGGCATCGGCCAGGCGGGCCAGGTCGAACTGCACCACCGCCTTGTCCATGTTATTGATGTTGAACTTATAGGTCTTGGTCTTGTCTTTCACATAGCTGGTGTCGAACTTGCGGTCCGAGACATCCTCGACCATGGCATCCGAAATATGCCCGATCCCGCCCAGGCGCGCCGCTTCGAGTGCCAGTTCGGAGGTCGAAATATCGACGCCCATGCCACCGATCATGATGGGCACATATTCCTTGTTGCCCAGACGCAGGCGGAAATCATCAACACGTTTCATTGCTATCCTTAGACTGCCAAGTTTACTGGTGCGCTGGCGCGGCTGCCGCGGCCAGCTTGCGCACCCACAATTCTACCCCAAGCACGACGGGGACCGGCCGGGTGATCTAATGTCCAACGAGCAATACGGCGCCAAATACCGCTGTATTGTCAGCGTTTTCCGGGTCCGCGGACCCGAATCGCGCCGATTGATCGTGCTAGGCGATCAATCGCGGAAGTTATTAAATTCCAGCGGCATGTCCGGCACATCCTTGCGCAGCATGGCCATGGCGGCCTGCAGATCGTCGCGCTTGGCGCCGGTCACGCGCACCGACTCGCCCTGGATGCTGGCCTGGACCTTCATCTTGCTATCCTTGATGACCTTGACGATCTTCTTGGCATCGTCGGTTTCGATGCCGTTTTTCACCTTGATGACCTGCTTGACCTTGTCGCCGCCGATTTTCTCGATCTTGCCCTCGTCGAGGAAACGCACATCGACCTTGCGCTTGGCCAGCTTATTGGTCAGCACATCGCGCACTTGCGAGAGCTGGAAATCGGAATCGGCGAAGGCGGTCAGTTCGGTATCCTTCTGCTCGACCTTGGCGGAACTGCCCTTGAAATCGAAACGGGTGGTGATTTCCTTGTTCGACTGTTCGACTGCGTTTTTCACTTCGATCATGTCTGCTTCGGAGACGACATCAAACGACGGCATAATGGGATCCTTTTACTTGCAAAATGTAGAATGCCGATATTTTAACGGACAACCGGGGCGGCGCCCCTGTGCCGACCCGGTTTTTTACCGGATTGGCCTTCTAAATGCTTAAACAACGCTCATTCATGCCACCAGACCTTGCCATTTCGCCCGATTTCTCCCTCCGTGACGTCAATACCTTCGGCATCGACGCGCGCGCGCGCGCCTATCTCAAGCTCACCCGGGTCGAACAGCTGGCGCAAGTGATGGCCGATCCGGTCCTCGCCGCGCTGCCGCGCCTGCTGCTCGGCGGCGGCAGCAACATCGTCCTCACGGGCGACTTCGACGGATTGGTGCTGCACATGGGCATTGAAGGGCGCGAGGTGCTGGGCGAGCAGGGCGGCAGCATCCTGGTGCGGGCCGGGGCCGGCGAAAACTGGCACGGCTTCGTGCAATGGACGCTGGCGCAGGGGCTGGGCGGGCTGGAAAACATGGCCCTCATTCCCGGTACGGTGGGGGCGTCGCCGATCCAGAACATCGGCGCCTACGGTGCGGAAGTGAAGGACCTGTTCCATTCGCTGACCGTGGTCGAGCTGGCCAGCGGACGCTTGCGCGTGATGGATGCGGCGGCCTGCCGCTTCGGCTACCGCGACAGCGTGTTCAAGCATGCCGAGGGGGCGGGGCTGGCGATTGTCGACGTCACCTTCGCGCTGCCGCGCGCGTGGGCGCCAAACCTGAAGTATGCCGAGCTGGCGCAGGAAGTGGCCGGCGCGGGGCTGGCCGCGCCAACGGCGCAGCAGGTCAGCGACGCGGTGGTGGCGATCAGGCGGCGCAAGCTGCCGGACCCCGCGCTGATCGGCAACGCCGGCAGCTTCTTCAAGAATCCCGTGGTCGGCGGCGCGCAATGCGCGGCCTTGCTGGCGGCGCATCCCGCGCTGGTGCACCACGCGCAGGGCGACGGCAGCGAAAAGCTGGCCGCCGGATGGCTGATCGACCAGTGCGGCTGGAAAGGGCGCAGCGTGGGCGCGGCCGGCGTCTATGAAACGCAGGCGCTGGTGCTGGTCAACCGCGGCGGCGCGACCGGCGCCGAGGTGCTCGCGCTGGCGCGTGCGATCCAGGCCGATGTGCTGGCGCGTTTCGGCGTCGCCCTCGAAACCGAGCCCGTCTTCATCTAGCCTGCCCCTGCGCGCCTGCGGTGGGCGCGCCAATCCCGTCGATAAATCAGAAAATATTATCTTTTTAATCAATTCTGATAAATAATGAATGTGCGAGGGAAGCGCTTCCAATCTGGGGCGCCGGCCATTCAAACGGGAGACAAACACTATGCAAGACAAGTTAGGTACCTTGATCCGCACGGGGCTGGCAGCGGCCGTCTGCGGCGCGATGCTGGCCGCCTGCGATGGCGACAGCGACCCGGCCAAGCCGGACACCCCCACGCCACCCGTCGCCGCCGACAAGGTGACGCAGTACGGCGACTTCCCGCACGTGACGAGCGATATCAAGAAAGATCCGGCGATCGAGTCCGCCATCGCCGCCATCGTTGCCGGGATGAGCGTGGCCGAGAAAGTCGGACAGATGACCCAGCCTGAAATCAAGAGTATCACCCCGGACCAGGTGCGCCAGTACTACATCGGTTCGGTGCTCAACGGCGGTGGTTCTTTTCCGGGCAATAACAAGCTGGCCGCGCCGGCGGACTGGGTCAAGCTGGCCGACGCCTACTGGAAAGCGTCGATGGCCACCGATGCCAAGGTCAGGATCCTGGTGATCTGGGGTACCGACGCGGTGCACGGCCACAATAACGTGTTCGGCGCTACCATGTTCCCGCATAACATCGGCCTGGGCGCGGCCAACGATCCGGCGATGATGCGCCGCATCGGCGCGGCCGTGGCCGCTCAAGTCTATTCCACCGGGATCGACTGGACCTTCGCCCCGACCCTCGCGGTGGTGCGCGACGACCGTTGGGGCCGCACCTATGAAGGGTATTCCGAAGATCCCTTGATCGTCACCAAATACGCGCGTGAAATGGTCAAGGGCTTGCAGAACGATTTCGCCGGCAGCGGCAACGTCATCGCCACGGCCAAGCACTTCATTGGCGACGGTGGGACCGATCTGGGCAGGGATCAGGGCGTCAACATGTCCAGCCGCAACGACATGATCAACATTCATGGCCAAGGGTATTACCACGCCCTGGGCGCCGGTGCCCAGACCGTGATGGCTTCGTTTAACAGCTGGGACAATGACAGCTTGAATATCAAGGTCGGTAAGATGCATGGCAGCAAAGAGATGCTGACGGATATTCTCAAGACCAAGATGGGCTTCGACGGCTTCGTCATCGGTGACTGGAACGGCCACGCCCAGGTAGCGCTCTGCAGCGACGGCAGTTGCCCACAGGCGATCAACGCCGGGGTCGACATGATCATGGTCCCGGACAAGTGGAAAGAGTTTATCGACAACACCATCGCCTCGGTCAACAAGGGCGAGATTCCGATGGCGCGCATCGATGATGCCGTCACCCGCATCCTGCGCGTGAAATTTCGCGCCGGCATCATGACCGCCAAGGCGCCGCTCGAACGCCAGTACACCGATGCCAGCCGTCTGCAGCATCGTGCATTGGCGCGCGAAGCGGTGCAAAAGTCGCTGGTGCTGCTGAAAAACGATAACAAGGTGTTGCCGCTCAAGCGCGGTGAAAAGATCCTGGTGGTCGGCAAAAGCGCCGACAACCTGTCCAATCAAACCGGCGGCTGGTCGCTGACCTGGCAGGGCACGGCCAATACCAATGCCGACTTCCCGAACGCCGACAGCATCCTGACGGCGATCAAATCGGTGGCCGGCGAGGCCAACGTGGTCTTCCGCCAGAACGCCGCCGACGTCAACGTGGCCGACTTCAAGGCGGTCATCGCCGTCATCGGCGAAACCCCGTACGCCGAAGGCGTGGGCGACATCGGCCGGAGCGGCACCCTGGAGCACGCGCGCCGCTATCCGGAAGACCTGGCCGTGCTCGATGCCGTCACCGGCAAGGGCGTGCCGGTGGTCACCGTGCTGATCACCGGCCGTCCAGTCTGGGTCAACAAGGAACTGAACCGCTCAAGCGCGTTCGTGGTCGCCTGGCTGCCCGGCACCGAAGGCAAGGGTGTCACCGATGTCCTGTTCCGCAAGGATAATGGCGACGTCAATCTGGACCTGCACGGCAAGCTGTCGTTCTCCTGGCCGAAAACGGCTTGCCAGATGGCCAATAAAGGCGACGCCAATTACGATCCGCTATTTGCCTATGGCTTCGGGATGCGCTATGCGGACGACACCAGGCTGGCCAAGCTCGACGAAACGGCGCCGACCCTCGGTTGTGCCCAGATCGCGGGTAACGGCAGCCAGGCGAGTAGCGATCTGGAGGTGTTCCGTTCGGCCGACCAGGCTCCCTACACGGCCCGTATCGGCGACCCGAGCGCCTGGTCGCTGGCGCTGGGCGCCGACTTGAACGCGGTCACGACCCTGCCCAACGTCAAAGCCGAGACCACCCAGATCAATGTCCAGCAGGATGGCAAGAAAATCACCTGGAGCGGCGCCGGCCAGTTTTATTCGCAAGCGGCCACCACGGCCGACCGTGAAAACTACCTCAACGCCGACGCGGCCCTGGTATTTGACACCATCGTGCACAAGGCGCCGGCCGGCGCGCTGAAAATGCGCGTGGACTGCAAGCACCCTTGCGCGGGCGAAGTGGACGCCACCAGTTTGTTCAAGGGCTTGCCGCTGGAGACGAAGCGGAGCGTGAAAGTGCCGCTGTCCTGCTTTGCCGCCAAGGGCGCCGACTTCACCCTGATCGACACGCCGTTCCTGGTCTATACCGAGCAAGCGTTTGTCGCCTCGTTCGCCAACATCCGCTGGGTGCCGGGCGCGGGCAAGGATGCCGATGCCGCCACCTGCGCCAGTCTGGTGCCGCCACCGGTGGTCTTCGGGCCGCCGCTACCGGGGCCGACGTACGGCGTGTTCAACGCGGGCGCGCTGACGGGCGACCTGGTGCTGACCACGTACTCGTCCAATGGCAGCCACACCAAGGCCACCATCACGCCCGCCGAGGGGCTGGACTTGAACTTCGCCGCCGACGGTGGCGACGGCCTGGCGATGATCACCGGCACGCCTGTGAATCTGAGCCTCTTCGCCGCTGGCACCCTGCAGTTCGAGATCAATGTCGGCAGCTATGGGGCCAACACCGGCGGCCTGGCGGTCAAGATGGAAAGCCCGGGCACCAATTGCAAGTCGGGCGATCATCTGTTCGGCCGTCCGGCCCCGGGTAGCTGGACGCCGGTCACGGTCAAGGTCAGCGCGCTGATTGCGGCGGCCGATCCCTGCTTTGACCTGCGCAATATCGGCATGCCGTTCGGCACCTTGCCGAAGTGGGGAGATCAGCAGGGGGTGCGCTACAAGCTGCGTCATATCCGCTTTGTGCAGTAATCGCTTGCAGCAGTCAGGGACGGACGAAAAAACGGACGCCGGGCGGCGTCCGTTTTTGAGAATGTGCCCGCCGCGGCTCAGCCGAAGTGGCAGACGTAGTCGAGCGTCTCGGTCGTTTCGATGTCGAACGAGGTGTTGGCGCCGACGCTGAAGCGCTCGCCCGCCGCGTAGTCTTGCCACGCTGCGCCGCCCGCCAGCTTCACCCGGCATTTGCCGGCGACGATTTCCATCACTTCCGGCGCCGCCGTGTTGAACGTCAGCTGCGACGGGAAAATCACGCCCACCGTTTTCTTGCTGCCATCGGCCAGCAACAGCGTGTGCGAGACGCATTTGCCGTCGAAATAGATATTCGATTTCTTGCTGACGGTGACGTTTTGAATCATGCTCATGGACTTCCTTCTTCAGGTGGGAATAGGTGCGGCCTCGGCCTCGGCTTGGGCGATGCACACGCGATTGCGCCCGGTCGTCTTGGCGGCGTACAGGGCCTTGTCGGCGCGCGCGGTCAGTTTTTCGGCCGTATCGGCGCGCGACGGAATCACGCTGGCCACGCCGATCGACATGGTGACGATGCCGCCCGGCGCTTGCGGATTGTCCAGCGCCAGCTTTTCCAGGTGGCTGCGCACGGCATCGGCCACCACTTGCGCGCCGGCCAGGTCGGTCTCGGGCAGGATGATGGCAAACTCTTCACCGCCATAGCGCGCCGCCAGGTCGGCCGGACGCTTGAGGTTTTCAGTGAGCACGGCCGCGGTCTTTTTCAGGCACAGGTCGCCCGGCAGGTGGCCGAAGCTGTCGTTGTAGGCTTTGAAGCAGTCGATGTCGCACATCAGCACAGACAGCGGCTTTTGTTCGCGTTGTCCGCGCTGCCATTCGAGCTTGATGACGTCGTCGAAGCGGCGCCGGTTGGCGATCCCGGTCAGGCCGTCCAGCGCGGCGAGCTTTTGCAGTTCGATATTCGCTTCGGCCAGCTTGTGCTGGCTTTCGCGCAGGAAGCGAAACGCTTCGTCGCGCTGCAGCCGGCTGATGTGGGCCGCCGAGTGGTAGCGCACCCGCGCCAGCAGTTCGAGCCGGTCCGGCAGCTTGACCAGGTAGTCGTTGGCGCCCACGGCGAAACTGTGCGCCTTGAGCTTGGGGTCTTCCTTGGCCGAGAGCACGATCACCGGCACGTGGCGCAGGCTGGCGTGCTCGCGGTACAGCGCGATCAGCCCGAAGCCGTCGATGCCGGGCATGACCAGGTCTTGCAGGATCACGGTCGGCTGCAGCTGCTCGGCGGTCTCGAGCGCCAGGGCCGAGTCGAGCACGTAGTGGTATTCGATGTCCGCCTGGTCGGCCAGCATGCGCCGCACCGCCTCGACGATGATCGGCTGGTCGTCCACGATCAGGACCCGGACCTTGAAAACGGCCGGCTCCGGCATGTAGGTTTTGTAAGCGTCAGACATCGGTATGAACTTTTCGGTAAGGAGCCCGGCGCTAGTTCCCGGCCGGTTTGGTCCCAATTCTACTGCGCAATGCCCGTCCGATGTTTTCCAAGGATAAAATTTGCTGCGCGGCATCAATCTCTGCGGCAGCGCGTGGCATTCCGTACACAGCGCTGCTGGCCTGGTCCTGGGCAATGGTGGTCTTGCCGGCCTGGCGCATGGCGAGCAGGCCGTTGGCGCCGTCGCGTCCCATCCCGGTGAGCAGCACGCCGGTGGCGTCGCCGTCCCAGTGCCGCGCCACGCAATGGAAAAACACGTCGACCGAGGGCCGGTAAGCGTAGTCGCGCGGCGCTTCGTCGTAGTGCAGGCGGTGGCGCGCGCTCATGACCAGGTGGTCGTTGGTGCGGGCGATCTGCACGCAGCCCGCTTCGAGCGGGTCGCCGTCGTCGATCACGCGCACCGGCATGACCAGCTGTTCGCCCAGCCACTTGGAAAAATGGGCGGCGAAGTTTTCATCGATGTGCTGGACCACCACGATGGCGGTGCCGGGCGCCGGCGTCCAGCCGGCCAGCACCTTGGCCACCGCGATCGGACCGCCGGTCGAGGAGCCGATCGCCAGCAGGTGCCTGATCTTGCCGTCGAAGCGCTCGGGCGGCTGCATGGGATGGGCGTCGGCGCCGCTGACGCGAATCAGTTTGCCGATGGTTTTGATCTTGTGCAGCAGTGCGGCATCGCCCCCGCCGCCGCGCGCCAGCAGCGGCGTGGCGGTGACGTCGAGCGCGCCGGCGCCGAGCGCGCGGAACACCTGGCTGACGTTGTCCTGCGGCTGGCCGGTCACCACCAGGATCGCGCACGGCGCCTTTTCCATGATCTGGCGCGTCGCCTCGACCCCGTCCAGCTCCGGCATGTTCAGGTCCATCAAAATCAGGTCGGGGCGGTTGTCGACGCACATGCGCACCGCTTCCAGGCCGGTGCGGGCGATCCACACCACCTGATGCTCGCTGGTGCTGGCCACCACGCGGCGCAGCGCTTCGGCCGCCATGGCGACGTCGTTGGCGATGCCGATTTTCATAGGCCCGCTTCTCCGATCAGGTCGAACACGGCGTTGAGCAGGGTCTCGTCGTGGAAGCTGCCCTTGGTCAGGTAGTAGTCGGCGCCGGCGCTCATGCCGCGCGCGCGGTCTTCCGGGCGATCCTTGTAGGAGACGATCATGACGGGCAGTTTGTACAAGTGGATATCTTTCTTGACCAGGCTAACGAGTTCGATGCCGTCCATGCGCGGCATGTCGACGTCGGTGATTAAGAGGTCGTAGTCGCCGCTGCGCACCACGTTCCAGCCGTCGATGCCGTCGATGGCGATGTCGACCTGGAAGCCGCGCCCCTGCAGCAGCTTGCGTTCCATTTCGCGCACGGTGAGCGAGTCGTCCACCACCAGGATGCGCTTGACCTTGCGTTTTTCGGGGCCGCCGCGCGCGCCCAGCTGGTGCAGGCCGCCTTCGTGCAGCAGCTTGTCGATCGATAGCAGCAGGTCGGGCACGTCGAGGATCAGGACCGGGGCGCCGTCGTCGAGCAGGGCGCCGGCGCTGATGTCGCGCATCTTGCCGAAGATCGGGTCGAGCGCCTGCACCGCCAGGCTTTGCTCGCCGCGGATGGTGTCGACCACCAGCGCGTAGCGGCGCTGGGCCGCGCCGATCACCACCACCGGCAGTTCGCCGGCGCCGCTGCCGATCTGGCCCAGTTCCAGCACCTGGGCGGCCGAAACGAGCCCGAGGTGCTCGCCGCCGAAGTCGAAGAACTGCTTGTTCTCCAGCGTGTGGATCTCGCTTTGCGGCACCTTGAGCACCCGTTCGACCTTGACGATCGGGATCGCGTAGGCTTCGCCCTGCACGTCGACCACCAGCGCGCGCACGATCGACTGCGTCAGCGGCAGCGTGATGAAGGTATGGAAGCTCTCGCCCGGCGTGGACTCGATGCGCACCGTGCCATTCTGTTCGCGGATGGTCTGGTGCACGATATCGAGCCCCACGCCACGCCCGGAAATGGCGCTGGTGGTTTCCTTCAGGCTGAAAGCGGGCAGGAACAGGAATTCGATCAGCTCCGGCTGCGACATGGCTTCGGCCATCGCGGCGCTGGCCATCTTGCGCTCGACCACCTGGCGCCGGATGCGCTCGATGTCGACCCCGCGCCCGTCGTCGCGGATCTCGATACTGAGCATGCCGGCGCGGTGGCGGGCTTCGAGCACGATGGTGCCGAGCGCCGGCTTGCCGGCGGCGATCCGTTCGGACGCGCTTTCCATGCCATGGTCGACGGCGTTGCGCAGCATGTGGTTGAGCGGGCTTTCGATGCGCGCCAGGATGTCGCGGTCGACCAGCGTCTCTTCGCCTTCGATCAGCAGCTGCGCTTCTTTCCCAAGGCTGCGCGCCAGGTCGCGCACCATGCGCGGGAACGCTTGCACGCCGTCGCGGAAAGGGCGCATGCGCAAGGTCAGCACTTCGTCCACCAGGTTTTTCGATACGCCAAGCAGGCGCCGCTCGTAGCTTTCGATGTCGGCCATGTGTTCGAGCATGAACTGCTTGAGCGGATGGGCCTTCTGGCCGGTCAGGGCCGATTGTTCGATCAAGCCCTGGTCGCCGCTGCGCACCACGGCGTCGTGCAGCTGTTCGAGCGCCTGGAACAGGCTGGCCTGGTTGCGCTTGAAGCGCTGCAGCTGTGCGATGAAGGGGTGCATCTGGTGCGCGTTGATGCGCGATTCGCTGGCCAGTGCCAGCAGGCGATCGAAGTTCTGGGCCCCCTTGGGCGCGCCCTGGACCCGATGCGGCGCCGCTTCTTCATGCGCAGGCGGCGGCGCGGCGGCTTCGGGCAGCGGCGCCGCAACTGGCGCTGGAACCTGAACCGGGTACGCTTCCAGCTCCGGCGCCGACTGGATCTGGGCGATGCCGGCGATGCTGTTCATGGCGGTGCTGATGCGTGCGCCGTGCTGCTCCAGCCAGGCCGGCAGCGATGCCTCGTCAAGAGTCGAAAACTGCAGTATCAGGTCGACCCCGGCCAGCAGCGCGTCGATGCGCGCGGGCGTGAGCTGCAGCTGGCCATGCTGGGCCGCGATGAAGGCGTCTTCCATGCCGTGCGCCAGCTGCACCACCACGTCCAGGCCGACGATGGCGGCCGCGCCCTTGATCGAATGGGCGGCGCGCATCATCGCTTCAGTGGTGGCGGCGTCGCCACCGCCGCGCTCCATGCTCAAGAGACCATCGGTGAGGATCTGGGTCTGGCCGTCCGCCTCCATGCGGAACAGGTCCAGCATCGAGAATTGACTGAGGTCGCCGCTGCCGGAGCTCATCGCAGCAGCCTATTGAGCTGGTGGCCGATCAGCGGGGCGTCCAGCACGCCGATGCGCATCTCGCCGTGGGTCAGCACGCCGGTGATGAAGCGCTGCAGCCCCTTGTTGAGGGTAGCCGCCGGCGCGCCCACGCTGGCCGCGCCGTAGCGCAGGATGCCGTGCAGGTCGGCCACCGGCAGGGCGAAGCGCTGTTCTTCCCAGACGATGACGAGCAAGCGCGCGAACACGTGGCGTCCGCGCTGGACCGCGCCATCGTTGTCGTCGATGCCGAGCAGGCTGGACAGTGCGATCGAGGGCGTCAGGGTGCCGCCGACATTGACGATGCCGGTCAGCGCGCCGCCGCTGCGGTGCGGCAGCGAGTGGCTGGCGGCGAGCGGCGCGACCGCGGACACCATCCGGGTCGGCAGCAGCAGCCATTCGCGCCCCAGGCGAAATACCAGCCCGGAGCTGTCGTGCTGCGCGCGCGCGGCCTGCGGCTGGCGCAGCAGGGCGGCCCAGTCTTCGCGGTAGCCCGGCCCCACCGGACGCTGCATGCTGTGGCGCGCGGCGTCCTCGTACACATCGCAGTTGCGGCAGTGGACATGCTGTTCGAGCTTGGGGCAACTGAGGTCGCCAGCCACGCCGATCTTGTTCCAGCAATCGTTGAGGCCGGGCGCGTGCGGCTGGTTGGGCGCGCTGGTCATTGTGCGCCTTTGCGTTGGTCGCCTTCATTGCGGCGCTGATAGATGCGCGCGGCGCGCTGCTTGAGGGCGGCCGCCTGGGCCGGCTCGCCGCTTTGCTCGGCCAGCAGCGCCAGGTGGCACAGCGCTTCGTAGTGGTCCGGCTGCAGGTAGACGCAGCGGCGCCAGTGGTCACCCGCTTCGGCCATGCGCTGTTCGCATTCGCTGACCATGCCGAGGATGAAGTAGGCATCGGCCGAATCGGGGTTCTGGTCCAGCAGTTCGCGGCAGGCCGCGGCGGCACCCTGGTAGTCGCCCAGGTCGGCCTGGCGGCGCGCGCGCGCCAGCATGTCCGCCTCGGCGGGCCGCGTGGCCGCCGCTGGCGCGGCACGTACCGGCCGCTTGATGGGTGCCGCTGGCGGCGGCGCCGGCGCTTGCGCGGGCGCTGCGGCGCGCGCCGGCGCCACCGGGCGCACGTGCTGGCGCGCCGGGATGCGCGCCGGCCAGGATGCGTGGGCACCGGTTTTTTCGAGGGCGAACGCGCCCGGCGCGCGCAGCGCCGCGAAGCCGTGGCGGCAGAACGCCGGCACCTCGGCATAGCCGGCGAACAGGATGCCGTCGTCGGCCAGCAGGCGCGCCAGGCTGGCGATGGCGGTGGCCACGGTGGGGTCGTCGAAGTAGATCAGCAGGTTGCGGCAAAAGACCACGTCGTAGTAGCCGGGGCGGTTGGAAAAGGCGGGGTCGAGCAGGTTGGCCTGGTTAAAGCTCACCTGGGCGCGGATATCGTCGCAGATCTGGTACTCGGCGCCGGCGGCGACAAAGTAGCGTTCGCGGAAATCGAGGTGGCGCCCGCGAAAGGCGTTGCGGGTGTAGCTCCCGGCGCGCGCGCGCGCGAGCGCCACCTCGGACAGGTCGACCGCGTCGATCGCATAGTCGCTGGCGGCCACGCCGGCGCTTTGCAGCGACATGGCCATCGAATACGGTTCTTCGCCGCCGGCGCACGGCACCGACAGGATGCGCACCGGGCGCGCCGGCTGGGCCGCCAGGCGCCGCTGGATGAAGGTGGTGGCCGCGACAAACGCTTCGGCGTCGCGGAACATCCACGATTCGGGCACCACCACCAGTTCGGTCAGCGCGCCCAGTTCCGCCGCGCCGGGCGAGAGCATGCGTTCATAGGCGCGCACGTCCTCCAGCGCGAGCGCGTGCATGCGCCGTTCGACGGCGCGTCCCACAACGGCGTCGGTCAGGTTCAGTCCCGTTACCTGCTGCA
Organism: Massilia pseudoviolaceinigra; assembly: GCF_030846505.1. Classification (NCBI taxonomy): domain Bacteria; kingdom Pseudomonadati; phylum Pseudomonadota; class Betaproteobacteria; order Burkholderiales; family Oxalobacteraceae; genus Massilia; species Massilia pseudoviolaceinigra. The sequence goes on from NZ_JAVCWL010000003.1 coordinate 227,584, forward strand.
GGAGGTCGCGCGCCTTCATGCCGCCTCTCCGGTGGCAGGGAACAGTTGCGCGCGCACGTCGGGGGCAAGCAGCTGCGCCAGGCTGACCAGCTGCAGCATGCCGGCGCCGTCGTCCGCCACCTGGCCGAGGAAGGGCGCGCCGCTCACGCCCGCATCGGTCAGCGCGGCGCTATCGATGGTTTCGACCCCGACCACGTGTTCGGCCAGCAGGCCGAGAGGGCGCGTGGCCCCCTCCGCGCCGCCGTCAGCGAGCGGATAGTCGACCAGGATAATGCGCGAGTCGTACCACAGCTGCCGCGGGGGCAGGCCGGCCAGGGCCGAGAGGTCGATCACCGGCACCGGCGCGCCGTGCAGGTCGAGCAGGCCGGCCACGTAGCCTGGCGCGAGCGGAATGGCCTTGAGGGCGGCGGCCGGCAGCACCCGCGCCACCGCCCACAGGGGCAGGGCGTAGCGGTCGGCGCCGATATGAAAGACCATAACTTTCATCGCCGCAGCCGCTCAGGTATTGACCGAGAAGGTCGCCACCGACGATTGCAGGTCGCTGGCAGCGTACTGCAGCTGGTGCACCGCCTCGCTGGTCGCTTTCAGCGATTCGACAGTCTGCTGGGTGGCATCGTTCAGTTGCATCATGGTGTCGGAAATCTGCGACGCGCCCACCGCCTGCGACTGCATCCCCTGCAGCACCAGGTCGAACTGGGGCGCCAGCTTCTGCACCTGGTCCATCACGGTGGAGAGCTGTTCGCCCACCTGGCGCACTTCGCCCACGCTGCGCCGGATCTCTTCGGAGAATTTATCCATGCCCATCACGCTGGCCGATACCGCCGACTGCATTTCCTTGAGCATCTGCTCGATGTCCCAGGTCGACACCGAGGTCTGGTCGGCCAGGCGCCGGATTTCGGTGGCCACCACCGAGAAGCCGCGTCCGGCGTCGCCGGCTTTCTCGGCTTCGATGGCCGCGTTGAGCGAGAGGATGTTGGTCTGGTCCGCCACCTTGGTAATCGTAATGAGCACACTGTTGATGTTGCTGGCCTTTTCCGACAGCGCCGCCAGCTTGGCATTGATCGAATCGGTGGCCGAGACCATGTGCTGCATGGTGCTGTCCATGCGTTTCAGGTTTTGCTGGGCGTCGGCGGTGGCGCTGGTGGTGTAGTCGGCCACCGCGGTGGCGTCTTCCATGGTTTTGAGCAGCTGGGTGGTGTTGGCCGAGATTTCCTTGGTGGTCGAGAGGATTTCGATACTGGTCTGGGCTTGCTCGATGCCGGTTGCTTCCTGCTCCTTGGCCGAGGCGGCGATTTCGGTGGCCGAGGTGGTCACCTGGATGCCAGCCTTTTGCACGTTGTTGAGCAAAATGCGCAGGTTGCCGACCATGGTTTTCAAGCCTTCGCCCATGCGCCCGATGGCGTCGCTGCCGGTGATGGTCACGGTACCGGTCAGGTCGCCGATGGCGGCCTTGGAGACCACGTCGAGCAGGGCGTCGACATTGGCGCGCAGCGCGTTGGTGGCGGCAGCTTCGTTGGCCTGGCTGTCCTGGATCGACTGCGCCATGCGGTTGAATTCCTCGGTGACCTTGCCCAGCTCGTCGCGCGAGACCACGGAAGCGCGCGCCGACTGCTGGCCGGCGGCGATCTTGCCGACCGCCTCGGTCAGGTTGTTGAGCGGATTTAACAGCGCGCGCGCCAGCATCCACGCCACGATCGAGGCCAGCGCCACGCAGATCACACCGCCCACGCTGAGCAGCCGCGACATGGTTTTTTGCAGTTGCGCCGATTCGGCGCTGCGCGCCGCCAGCAGGGCGTTTTCGTCTTCGCCGATCTGGGCGATCAGGGACCGCACTTCGCTCACGGTCTGGAAACCGTTGGCCAGTTCGGCCGAGTTGCTGATCTGCTGGGCGGCGTCGGGAGCCTTGCCCAGCTCGCGGCGCTTGGCGAGCAGCGGCCGGATCACATTTTTGATCCAGGCATTGGTCAATTCCTCGACCTTGCGCACCCGTGCCTGCTCGGCAGGATTGTCGGCGGTCAGCAGGATCGCGTGGCGGATATTTTCTTCAAGGAACTTCTCTTCATTGATCTGGGGCGTCAGGAAGCGTTCATCGCCGGTGAGCAGGAAGCCGCGCACCTCGGCCTGGATTTCCAGCACATTGGTGGCGATTTTATTGGTTTCCAGCAGTACTTCAAGAGTATGGCGGTCCCAGCGGTTGGCATCCGACATCTTGGAGAAATTGTTGTAGGCCAGAATCAGCAGGAACAGGATGATGGCGACGATGGCGCCGAAGCCGAGAAACAGCTTGTTCTTGATGCTCAGGTCTGTAAACATGGGTCTCTCCGTGTACGCTGTTGTTCTCTATAAATGTAACATCGTTGAGGCATGGCACGGGACGTTTCGCCGTGGAGAACGGGAAATTTTTACGGGAGAAGGGAGAGCGCGGCCGCATGCGGGCCGCGCCGCCCGGCGACCGCGCGGCCCGCCGGGGAAAGTGTTGCGTGGCTTGTGAGTGCTTACTGGCCGCGCTTTTCGCGGGCCACGGCGGCGATGCGCATGCGCAGCGCATTGAGCTTGATGAAACCGCCGGCGTCGGCCTGGTTGTAGGCGCCGCCATCTTCGTCGAAGGTCGCGATGTTCATGTCGAACAGCGAATCGGTCTTGGAATCGCGCGAGACGACGATCACATTGCCCTTGTACAGCTTCATACGAACCCAGCCGTTGACGGTCTGCTGGGTGTGGTCGATCAGGGTTTGCAGCGCGACGCGCTCGGGCGCCCACCAGTAACCGTTGTAAATCATCGACGCGTAGCGCGGCATCAGGTCATCCTTGAGGTGGGCCACTTCGCGGTCCAGGGTGATCGATTCGATGGCGCGGTGGCCGCGCAGCATGATGGTGCCGCCCGGGGTTTCGTAGCAGCCGCGCGACTTCATGCCGACGTAGCGGTTCTCCACCAGGTCCAGGCGGCCGATGCCATGCTTGCCGCCCAGGCGGTTCAGTTCCGTCAGCACGGCGGCCGGCGACATGCGCACGCCGTTGATCGCCACGATGTCGCCTTTTTCGTATTCGAGGTCCAGGTACTCGGCCTGGTCGGGCGCCGCTTCCGGGCTGACGGTCCAGCGCCACATGCTTTCCTCGGCTTCGGCGCTCGGGTTTTCCAGATGCCGGCCTTCGAAGGAGATGTGCAGCAGGTTGGCGTCCATCGAGTAAGGCGCGCCGCCGTTCTTGTGCTTCATGTCGACGGCGATGCCGGCATCTTCCGCGTATTTCAGCAGTTTTTCGCGCGACAGCAGGTCCCATTCGCGCCACGGGGCGATGATCTTGACGTCGGGTTTAAGCGCATACGCGCCCAGCTCGAAGCGCACCTGGTCGTTGCCCTTGCCGGTGGCGCCGTGCGAAATCGCGTCGGCGCCGGTGGCGCGCGTGATTTCGATCAGGCGCTTGGCGATCAGCGGGCGGGCGATCGAGGTGCCCAGAAGGTATTCGCCTTCGTACACGGTGTTGGCGCGGAACATAGGGAACACGAAGTCGCGCACGAATTCTTCGCGCACGTCGTCGATGTAGATGTTCTCCGGCTTGATGCCGAACTTGATCGCTTTGGCGCGCGCCGGTTCCAGTTCTTCGCCCTGGCCCAGGTCGGCGGTGAAGGTGACGATCTCGCACTTGTAGTTATCCTGCAGCCACTTGAGGATGACCGAGGTGTCCAGGCCGCCCGAATAGGCGAGGACTACTTTTTTGATGTCGCTCATGGAAATTCCAATCTTGGGTTGAACAATCTGGTGTTGTTATTGCGCGCTGCCGGCGATTTCGCCGAGCAGCAGGTATTCGATCAGCGCCTTCTGCACGTGCAGGCGGTTTTCGGCCTCGTCCCAGACCACCGACTGCGGTCCGTCGATGACGTCGGCCGCGACTTCCTCGCCGCGGTGGGCGGGCAGGCAGTGCATGAAGAGCGCGTCCGGTGCGGCGCGCGCCATCTTGGCGGCATCGACGATGTAGCCGTCGAAGGCTGCCAGGCGCGCCGCGTTTTCCGTCTCGTAGCCCATGCTGGTCCACACGTCGGTGTTGACCAGATGGGCGCCCTGGCACGCGTCCGACGGGTTGTCGAAGACGGTGAAGCGGGAGGTCGACACCAAGGAATGGTCGATGTCGTAGCCTTTGGGAGTCGATACGTTCAGGTGGAAGCCGAACACTTCGGCCGCCTGCAGCCAGGAGTACAGCATGTTGTTGGCGTCGCCCACCCAGGTGACGATCTTGCCGGCGATCGAGCCGCGGTGTTCGACGAAGGTGAAGATATCGGCCAGCACCTGGCAGGGATGGTGTTCGTTGGTGAGCCCGTTAATCACCGGCACGCGCGAATGGGCGGCAAAGCGCTCGATGATGTCCTGGCCGAAGGTGCGCACCATGATGATGTCGCACATGCGGCTCATGACCTGGCCGGCGTCTTCCACCGGCTCGCCGCGTCCGAGCTGGCTGTCGCGGGTGTTCAGGTAGATGGCTGCCCCGCCCAGCTGGTGCATGCCGGCCTCGAAGGAGAGGCGGGTGCGGGTCGAGTTTTTCTCGAATACCATCACCAGGGTACGGTCGATCAGGGGATGGTAGACCTCGTAGTTCTTGAATTTTCGCTTGATGAGCTTGGCGCGTTCGATGACGTACTCGAACTCGGCCAGGGTGAAGTCGGAAAACTGGAGGAAGTGCTTGATCGGTTTATTTGTAGACATAGACACAACGATTGAATGCGTGAGCCGCGCGCGGCCGGGCCCTGGCGTAGGGTTGCGGATCAATTATAAGGGTTTTGATAATTTGCCGGGGGCAACCCGGAAAACCGCACCGGCGCCATCCGGCCATTTCATCCCAACCGCGCCCGCGCATGTCAATTCCCGAAGTAGCGTCTGGCCTTGCTCGAGAACCCACATGCGTAGATCCACCAAGCCATCAGCGCTGGCACCAGGATCGTGCGGCCGATGAAACCGCCGCTTCGTTGGGTCTCATTGGCGTATTGCGCCGTATCCGGTATGAAAAACAGCGCGACCGTCATTGCACCCATGGCGAGTACGCCGAGCCAGCGCCCCCACTGGCGCCGGCGCGCGACGCCAACCAGCGCACCGCCCGCCAATGCCACGATGACCAGGCGCCACGCGATGTCAGCCACAAGGCTGGTGCGTACCCCCACCTTGTAAAAGACCATTACCGAGACAAAACCTGCGGTGATGACGGCGAGCGAGATCGATATCGCGCCCAATGCCAGCAAAAGCAGCCAGACGGATAACGGTCGCTTGCCTGGCGGCTGGGTGGCTTGCGGCGCGCAGGGTGCCGGAGATTGGTAGGGATTGTGCATCCATCCACTATAAGTTCAATCGATCTCCGTAGCAACTACGCCTGTTCACACAGCAGGCGCCATGCCGCCTCAGTAGATCGCCGTCACGTCCGCTGCCGTATGCTCCGGCGCCGTCAGCGGCAGGTCGAGCACGAAGCTGGTGCCGTCCTGCGCATTGCTCACCACCGTGATCTGCCCGCCCAGCAGCGAGGTGACGATGTTGTAGCTGATCGATAGTCCCAATCCACTGCCGCCCTGACCCAGCTTGGTGGTAAAGAAGGGATCGAAAATCCGCCCCAGGTGCTCGGGCCGGATGCCGCCGCCGTTGTCGTGGAACTCCACCACGACCCGTCCCTCGGCCGGCATCGATGCGGTCAGCATCATGCTGCCGCTGTGGCCCGGCGCAAACGCGTGCAGCAGCGCGTTATTGATGAAGTTCGTGATGACTTGCCCGAACGGCCCCGGATAGCTGTCCATCCCGATCGCGTCCGACACGTCCATGTCGATGTTGTGATTGGCCGCGCGGATGCGGTTCATCATGGTGGCGATGATTTCGTGGCACACCTGCTGCAGGTTGAAGAAGCGGCGCTGCTCGGTGGTGCGGTCGACCGCCACCTGCTTGAAGCTGTTGACCAGGTCCGCGGCGCTGGTGAGCCCGCGCAGCACCAGCGAGGCCGCCTTCTGCGAATCGGTGATGAAGGCGGCCAGCTCGGAGCGGCGCAGGCCCGGCCCGTTCATCAGCGCTTCGATTTCGGCGGTCTTTTCCTGCATCGTGCTGGCGATCAGCAGGCTGTTGCCGATCGGGGTATTGAGTTCGTGCGCCACGCCGGCCATGAGCGAGCCGAGGGCGGCCAGCTTTTCCTGCGACACCAGCTGCGTCTGCGCATCCTGCAGCTGGCGGTAGGCTTCGGCGTTATCGAGCGCAATGGCCCCGTAGGCGCACAGGGTGCGGAAAATCATGCGCTCGTTCTCGCCATAGGCGTGCGATTGCGGCGCCTGCACGGTCATCACGCCAATGGCGCGCTCGCCCACCCACAGCGGCACGAACAGTGCGCTCATGTTGACCATGGTGCCCGGCACCACCTTGCGGTGCTCGGCGTCGGGCCAGTGTTCGATATAGATTTCGCGCCGCTCGTCGAGGCAGCGCACCGAATAGGCGTCGCGCTTGGAGAGGGGAATCACGTGACTGGGCAGCTCGCGCCCAAGCTCCACGCCAAAGGCGCGGTTCAGCACGGTGCCGGCCGCGTCGATCAGGTAGATGGCGAAGGTGCTGGCGGTGAGCAGGCCATGGATATGGCGGTCGAGCGCCTGGAACACGGCGGCGGCGTCCAGGTGGGCGGTGATCTCCTGGCCGATGGCCGACAGGCGTTCGAGCGTGGCGCTGGTGCGCTGCAGGATTTCGGCGCGCCGCGCTTCCGACTCGGCCAGCTCGCGATGGTGATAGCCCTCGCTGCGCGCGTGCTCGGTCTGGTGGTGCACCTGCATGGCGATGGCGCGGTTGGTCGCTTCCTGGCTGTGGGTCTTTTCGCGCGAGCTCGACGCCGCCAGCGCCACCTCGTAGGCGCGCGCGTAGTCGCCGGCGGCCGCGTATTCGCGCGCCATGGCGTCGTACAGGTCGCCCGGCACCGTGTAGCCTTCGATGGTGGAGGCCACCGACAGCGCCTGCTGCAGGTAGTGCAGCACCGGATTCGGTTCGACCATGCCGGGCGGCGGGGGCAGCGCGTGCTGGGCGTGGATGAGGGCCATCACGCGCAGCGCGGCGATCTGGTTGTAGGCGTAGCCGGGAGCGGCGGCCATGGCGGCGGCGTCGGCGGCCACCGCGATGGCCTCGCCGGCGCGGCCCAGGTGCGACAGCGCATGCGCCTGGCCGCGCCGCGCGATGCTGCGAAAGTCGGCCTGGTCGAGCGCTTCGGCGCGCGCGGCCAGGCGGGTGAAGGCGTTCAGGGCGCAGTCGTAGTTCCCTTGGTCGAGCGACAGGTCACCGAGATATTGCAGGGCGATGGCGTAGCTGCGCGCGTTCTCCAAGGGTTTGAGGATGGTCAGCGCCTCCTGCAGCATGTCGTGGGCGGCGTCGAGCTGGCCCAGGCGGCGCAGGGTGTCGGCGCTGTGCATCAGGCAGGCGCCCACGCTGCGCGGCCAGCCGGTGGGGCGCGCCAGTTCGAGCGCGCACTGGACCCATTCGAGCGCCGAGTGGTGGTCGTTGAGGATGGTGAAGTCTTCGCCGATGTTGGTGGCGGCGGTGATGGCGGCGCGCACCTGGCCGGTCTCGAGGGCCGACTCGTAGCAGCGCATGTAGCGGCCGGCGGCGGCGCCGAAGTCGGCGGCCTGGCTGGCGGCCAGGCCGAGGAAGTCGTTGACCCAGGTGGCCAGGGACGGGTGCAGGCGGGTGCTGTCGGCGTCGAAGCGCTCGCCCCAGCGGGCAATCGCGCTGACGGGGTCGCGCAGCACGGCCCAGCGCGCGAGGGCCGCTTCGGCCAGGTCGCAGCGCAAGGTGTCGCCGCCCTCGCGGGCGCTGGCGGCGGCGTTGGAAAAGGCGGCGTCGCTGGCGTCATGGTCGCCGCGGTCGACCGCGATCCAGGCCAGCAGCCAGTGGGCGTCGGCGCAGCCGGCATGGTCGTTCAGGAGCGTGAAGCGGGACAGCAGTTCCTGGGCGTGGGTGCAGGCCAGGTCGAGCGCGCCGTCGAGCCATTCGCATTCGGCGTGCAGCAGGTGCATGCGCGCCTCCAGGCTGGCGCAATCGTCGGGCGGGAGGTCGGACAGAGGCAGCTGGGAGAGCGCTTCGCCGGCCAGCATCAGGGCGCGGGCCGGGTCGCGCTGGCGCAGGTGCCAGGCCAGCGGCAGCAGCACCGGCAAGCGTTCCATGCCGCGCAGGGAGGGCAGGGCGGACTCCCATTGTGCAACGTTGACATCGACGGTGAACATCTCCATTGCCGGGCCCTCTTTACGATGGTGTTGCCATTGTATGCCGAAAAGAGGACCAATCACGCGTTCCCGCGCAGGCGGGAACCCAAGTTCAGGCCGAAGCCACAGGTATCGCAACAAACTTGGGTTCCCGCCTGCGCGGGAACGACGAGCTAACGGAACGACGAGCTAACGGAACGACGAGCTAACGGAACGATGAGCTAACGGCAACGGCGGGCTGGTGGTACTGCGCGGGGCAATCAGTACAGCGTCTGCGCCGACTCGTGCAGCAGCTGTCCGTACAGCGTGTGGCGGAATTTGGCGATTTTGCCTTCCGCGACCGCCGTCAGGATCGCGCACTGCGGCTCGATCAGGTGTCGGCAGTTGTAGAACTTGCAACCGCCCAGATACGGCCCGAACTCGACGAACGCCCGTTCCAGCATCCCTTCGCTCAGGTGATACAGCCCGAATTCCTGGAACCCCGGCGAGTCGATGATCGAGGCATGCTCGCCCAGCGAATACAGGCGCGTGAAGGTGGTGGTGTGCTTGCCGGTGTCGAGCGCCGCCGAAATCTCGCGCACCGCAATATCTGCGTCCGGCACCAGCAGGTTAATCAGCGACGACTTGCCCATGCCCGACTGGCCGATGAAAATCGACGATTCCCCTTCCAGCAGCGGCATCAGGGTCGCCACCGCGTGCTCCGGGTTGGCGCGCGCCGACACTTCGTGCAGCGGGTAGCCGAGCGAGGTGTACGCCAGCAGGCGCTCGCGCGCCTTGGGCAGCAGGTCGGCCACGTCGGTCTTGTTGAGGATCAGGTGCGCCTCGATGCCGGCCGCTTCGGCCGCCACCAGCGAGCGCGAAATCAGGTCGTCGGCAAACCCCGGCTCGGTCGCCACCACGATGAACAGGCGGCTCAGGTTAGCCGCCAGCAGCTTCGATTTGTACTGGTCGGAGCGGTACAGCAAGGTCTTGCGCTCGGTGATCGATTCGATCACCGCCTGGTCGTCCGACGTCATCTTGAGGTTGACCACGTCGCCCACGGCGATATTGGTCTTTTTGCCGCGCGTGACGCATTGCAGCTTGCGTCCGGCCACGTCGGCCAGGTAATGACGCCCGTGGGCGGCGATGATAATGCCGGTCAGGCCGGTGGCCGCCGGCACGCCCGGGCCGCTCATGCGCCGCTCCGCTGGCCGTACAGTGCGTTGGCTTTTGCCGCGCAGATAAAGTCGTTGTCAGACAGCGCGCCGCCGGCCGAATGGGTGTTGTAGCGCACTGCGCACTCCTTGTAGGTGACCGTCAGTTCCGGATGGTGGTCCTGATGGTGGCTGATCCAGGCCAGCGCGTTAACGAAGGCCATGGTGTCGTAATAATTCTTGAAATGGTAGCTGCGCTGCAGCTTGCCGTCGGTGACGCTCCAGCCGGGCACCTGCGGCAGCAGGGCGGCGATGGCGCCGGCATCGAGGGCGGCGGCGTTGGCGCCGCAGGTTCGGGTAAGCAGGTTCATCGGACCGCCAGGTTGAGTTGATGGATGCGGATGCTGATGCTGGCCGGCGGGTGCGAGTCGTAAAAGGTCGAGTGCAGCCGGTCGGGCGTGAGCGTGGAAGCGTTTTCCTCGTACATCTTGACCAGCGCCGAGATCAGGTCGCGCGCGTCGGTGTGGGTGGCGGCGAAGGCGTCGGCTTCGAATTCGTGCTTGCGCGAGCTGATCGAGGTCAGCGGCGAGAACAGGAAGGTGAACACCGGCAGCACCAGCATGAACAGCAGCAGGGCCACGGCGTCGCTCGGCACGCCCGGCATCGGATCGAAACCGAGGCCGCTGTAGAACCAGGTCTGGTTTTTCAGGTAGCCCAGCAGGGCCAGGAAGGCCAGCGAGACGACCGAGCCGATCACCATGCGCTTGAGGTTGTGCTGCAGTTTGAAGTGGCCCAGCTCGTGCGCCAGCACCGCTTCGATTTCGGGCTGGGTCAGGCTGGCGATGAGGGTGTCGAAGAACACCACGCGCTTGTTGGCGCCGAAACCGTAGAAAAAGGCGTTGCTGTGCGCGCTGCGCTTGGAGCCGTCCATCACGAACAGGCCCTTGGCGGCGAAGTTGACGCGTGCCATCAAGCCTTCGATGCGCTGGCGCAGGCTGTCGTCCTTGAGCGGCTCGAATTTATTGAACAGCGGCATGATCAAGGTCGGGGCGATGACCATCATCACCAGCTGGAAGCCGATCCAGACCAGCCAGGTGTACAGCCACCACAGGTTGCCGCTTTTCTCCATTAATTGCAAAACGACCCATATCAGCGGCAGGCCGAGCACCAGGCCGAGGGCCGTGCCTTTCAGGGCGTCGGCGATCCACAGGCCCAGGCTCATCTTGTTGAAACCGAAGCGCTCTTCGAGCACGAACTGGCGGTAGTAGTCGAACGGCAGGTCGAGCACGCCGCTCACGGCGGCAAAGGCGACAAACAGGCCGATCTGGAAGACGATGCCGTTGCCGGTGTGCGGCAGCAGGGCGATGGCCAGCCATTGGAGGCCGCCGAGCAGGGTAAAACCGATCAGGACGGCGCTGCTGAACAAGAGGCTGAGCAGGCCGAAGTGGATCTTGGCGGCGGTGTAGTCGGCGGCCTTCTGGTGGGCGGCGAGCGGGATTTTTTCGGCAAAATCGGCCGGGACCGCGCCGCGGTGGGCCGACACGCAGCGCAGCTGGCGGCTGGACAGCCAAAAGCGCAGTACCAGGGACAAAATGAAGAAAGAAACGAACAATATCGAAAACGCGAGTGAAGACATTCTGTGCCTGTGAGAAAATGCAGGATTGTTTAGGCCAAGAGAGAATTATGTCACATGCCACTGATTTAGCAGCACCGGCCGCGTTACCGCGCCCAAATGAGTTCAACCTGGTTTGGGTGGACATGGAAATGACGGGCCTGGAGCCCGATACCGACCGCATCATCGAAGTGGCGGTCGTCGTGACCGACATGCACCTGAACATCCTGGGCGAAGGCCCGGTGTTCGCCATCCACCAGTCGGACGAGACGCTCGACAAGATGGATGCCTGGAACAAGGGCACCCACGGGCGCTCCGGGCTGATCGAGAAGGTCAAGGCTTCGACCGTGACCGAAGCCGAAGCCGAAGCGCAACTGATCGCCTGGCTGAAGAACTACGTTCCCGCCGGAAAGTCGCCAATGTGCGGCAACACCATTTGCCAGGACCGCCGCTTCATGGTGCGCGGCATGCCGAAGCTGGAAGCGTTCTTCCACTACCGCAACCTGGATGTATCGACCCTGAAAGAGCTGTGCAAGCGCTGGAAGCCCGAGATCGTCAGCGGTTTCAAGAAGCACCAGAAGCACACGGCGCTGGCCGACATCATCGAATCGATCGAAGAGCTGCGCTACTACCGCGAGCATTTCATCAAGCTGTAATCCGCCTTGTCCTCGCTCCGGCCGTCCTGGCCGGGGCATGCCTGTTCCCTGTTGTATTCCGTGCTGCGCCACCAGTGGCGATCTGTTGCCCATTGAGCCGGGAATGGCTTTTTCCTCTAGAATGCTCTTTACGCAACAGCGATGGGATCTTGCGACATGAAAACTGTAACGATGCGGTCCGGACGCCTCATTCCCGCGCTCGGACAAGGTACGTGGAACATGGGGGAAGACCCGGCGCGGCGCCAGGACGAGATTGGCGCGCTGCAGCTGGGCATGGATTTGGGCATGGGCCTGATCGACACGGCCGAGATGTATGGCGAAGGCGGGGCCGAGGAAGTGGTGGGCGCGGCGATTGCCGGGCGCCGCGAGCAGGCGTTTATCGTCAGCAAAGTCTATCCGCACAATGCCGATAAGCGCGGCGTGCGCGCCGCCTGCGAGCGCAGCCTGCAGCGCCTCGGCACCGACCGCATCGACCTGTACCTGCTGCACTGGCGCGGGGCGGTGCCGCTGTCCGAGACGCTCGACTCTTTCCAGGCGCTGCAAAAGGACGGCAAAATCCTCGATTTCGGCGTGAGCAATTTCGACCTGGGCGACATGCTGGAAGCCGAAGCCTTGCCCGGCGGACGCGGCATTGCCGTGAACCAGGTGCTGTTCAATCTGGTCAAGCGCGGGATCGAGTTCGATTTGCTGCCGTGGTCGCGCAAGCACGGCGTGCCGGTGATGGCGTATTCGCCGCTGGAGTCGGCTGGCCGCGAGCGCGAGCTGCTGCTGGGCAATCCGGCGTTGGTGGCGGTGGCCGGGCGGCACGGCTGCACGGCGGGGCAGATCGCGCTGGCGTGGCTGTTGCGGCAGGACGGGGTGGTGGCCATTCCCAAGGCGGCCGATCCGGCGCATGTGCGCCAGAACCGGGCGGCGGCCGACGTGGTGCTCAGTGCCTTCGATCTGGAGGATCTGGATCGGGCCTTTCCGCCGCCGGCGAAGCGGCAGGCGCTGGCGATGCGCTAGGGCAGAACCGACGCAACTCAGGGTCCGGGGCGGGGAACCCGGCAGCATTTGAACAGAACAGCATGGCAGCGCGCTAGTGACGCTTCTATCCACAAGGAGAACCACATGGTCGGAATCGTGCGCGTGGTTGGCGAGCGCGGCAAGGAAGTCGGCTCCATCCTGTGGCGCTGCGTGTACAGCTTCAGCCTCACCTTGCTGTGTTCCGCCGGGCTGGCATTCATCCCCCAGGGCAGCGAATCGCTGCGCCTGGTCAGCGATCCGGGCTGGACCTTTCCCATCTTCATATTCGCCGTGGCCAGCTGGTCGACCGCGGCCTGGTACAGCGCGCGCCTGACCCTGGGCCGCGTATTCGACGGCACCTCCCTGCTGGACCGCACCGACACGCCGTTCGTCAACGCCATCCGCATGTGGCTGCCGCGCTTTCTCGGCATCGTGCCGGCCAGCGTGCTGTCGATCCAGTTCCAGCGCCTGGGCGAGCCGGTGCTGGCGCTGGCCTGCTTTCTCACCGCCTTCGCCATGGGCGTGTTCGTGGTCAAGCGGCGCGCCTGGTTCGCGTCGCGTTTCCGCGGTTTCGAGGGCCAGAGTACCTCGATCCGCTTCGAATCGCTGCAGCAGCGCACCGTGCTGACGGTGTCGCTGGCCATCCTGCTCACCTTTATTCTGCTGTCCGCCGTGTGGATATGGCCGGTCGAAGTCACGCGCTTCGTCACCGCGCCGGCGCTGCTGTGTTTCGCGTTCGCCAGCTGGATCCTGTTCGGCGACCTGGTGCTGACCTATTACTTCAAACAAGCAAAGCTGCCCTCGATGGCGGCGCTGCCGCTGCTGCTGTTCGTCGTGTTCAGCCTGTGGAACGATAATCACCAGGTCAAGCTGCTGCCCGCCGGTCCGGGCGATCCGCCGGTGATCCGGCGCCAGATCGACGGTCACCTCGATGCCTGGCTGCAAACGCGCGTGGACAGCGGCGCGCTGGTGCCGGGGCGGCCGTTTCCCCTGTTCGTGGTGGCGGCCGAGGGCGGCGGCATCCGCGCCGCCTACTGGACCGGCATGGTGCTGGCCAGGCTGCAGGATGATAGCGGCGCGCGCTTCGGGCGCCACCTGTTCGCGCTGAGCGGCGTGTCCGGCGGCAGCCTTGGCATCGGCGCGTACGCCGGGCTGGTGGCCGATGCCGGCAGCGGCGGCCTGGCCGGCGCCCCGTGTGCGGGCGGCGCGCGCGATGGCGCCTACCAGACCTGCATGCGCAAGGTCTTGCAGCGCGACTTCCTGTCGCCGACCCTCGGCTACGCGCTGTATCCGGACATGCTGCAGCGCTTCTTGCCATTTGCAATCCCGGCGGCGGACCGGGCCCGCGCGATGGAGGCAGCGTGGGCGCAGGGCTGGGAAAACGCCACCGGCAGCGAGCGCTTCGGGCGGCGCTTCGACCAGCTGTGGGCCGCCGACCCTGCCATGAACGTGCCCTCGCTGCTGCTCAACGCCACCCTGGTCGACGGCGGCAACCGCATCATCGCCAGCGACCTGGTCATCGACGGCAGCTTTCCCGATGCCTACGACGCGCTGGACCCGGTGCTCGACCTGCGCCAGATGAGCCTCTCCACGGCGGTGCACAACAGCGCGCGCTTCAGCTATATCAGCCCGGCCGGCACGGTGTCCGCCTGCCGCGAGGGCGAGGCGCTGGTGGCGTGCGCGCCGGGGCGCGACCGGGCGCCGTGGGGGCGTATCATCGATGGCGGCTATTTTGAAAACTCCGGCGTCGAATCGGTGCGCGACCTGCTGTTCGCGATGCGTCCGGCGCTGGCTCGGTGGCGCGCACGCGGCTACGATATCGACCCGGCCGTGATCGTCATCAGCAATTCGCCGGACGCGATCGCGCCGAGGGACAAGCAAGACCCGGCCGGCGCGCGCATGGACACGACATTCCTGTCGGAACTGCTGGCCCCGCCGCTGGGACTGTTCAACACCCGGACCGCGCGCGCCACCTTTGCCGTCACGGCGGAGAAGCGCGACATGGCGGTGATCCTGCCTGCCGGGCCGACCCGCTTCCTGTGGTTCGGCATGCCGACCAAAACCCACACGCCGCTGGGCTGGGCGCTTGCCGGACAGACCTTCAAAGGCATCGATACGCTGCTTGAGCCGCCGTATGACAACAGGCGCCCCTTCGACCTCGTGTTGAAAAGCTTGCCGCCGCCGTAATCTGTGCCGCAGGAAATAATTTCCCGCTTACGTGGGGTGGCGAACGGAACTGTTGGCGGGAAGCGCGTATTGTTGTGTCTCAAACAAACAGGAGGCTCTATGACCAAGCACACCAACGACCCAACTGAGCAGCAACAGCGCGAAGATCAGCAGGTTCAGCAAGATGCCACCAAGAACCGCCAGCGCGCGCAAGCGGAAGAAGTCGCCGGCAACCACAAGAACGACGGCGTCAAGGATCACCAGGGCGCCGACAAAGGCCCGCGCGGTCAATAAACCGCCCCGGTAATACCACTCATCGGCCCGGCTTGCTTTCCTTTACAGGATCGCACGCCGGGCCGATGTGCTTTGGCGTCGCCCCCATTTCCGGCAGGACGACGCCGCAGTCCTGCAAATGCACGAAAATAGTGCGTCCGTGCACCTTTCTGGCTCATCTGTGGTGTAATTGCCGCTTCCCCGTTCTCGTTCACCCGCATGTCCGACCCGCGCGCCGCCTGGCTCACCGCCTTATTACCTCCGCCCAACAGTGCCGCCCGCCTTGAGCAGTGGCGCGCCAGCATGGCTGCCTTCCTGGCGCTGATCCTCACCGGGGTGCTGTGCACCTGGACCGGGGGCGCTGCCGGCCTGTGGCTGATCGCTCCGATGGGCGCCTCCGCCGTGCTGCTGTTCTGCCTGCCCGGCAGCCCGCTGGCCCAGCCGTGGGCCGTGATAGGAGGCAACGTCGTCTCGGCGCTGGTGGGCGTCGCCTGCGTCAAGACCGGCCTCGCGCCCCAGATCGCCGCGCCGCTGGCCGGCGGCCTGGCGATTGCCGCCATGTTCGCGTTGCGCTGCCTGCATCCGCCCGGCGGGGCAGTAGCGCTGACGGCCGTGCTGGCCGGTCCCGCCGTGCACGAACTGGGCTTCGGCTTTGCCGTGACCCCGGTGGCGCTCAACTGCGTGCTGATGGTGGGCGCGGCCCTGGCCGTCAACAACCTGACCGGACGGCGCTACCCGCACCGCCAGCAATCGGCGATGCAGAACGTGCACGACACCGCCGATGCGGTGCCTACGGCACGCCTGGGCTTTAGCAGCGCCGACCTTGACGGCGTGCTGGAGCGTTATGGGCAAGTGCTCGACGTCAGCCGCGACGACCTCGAAGGCATCATCCTGGCCACCGAAACGGCGGCGTACGGGCGCCGCTTCGGCGTGATCCGCTGCGGGCAGATCATGTCGACCGACGTGGTCACGCTCGAATTCGGCACGGCGCTGGCCGGCGCCTGGGGCCTGATGCGGCATCACCAGGTGCACGCGCTGCCGGTGCTGAACCGGGCGAGGAGGGTGATCGGCATCGTCACCCAGACCGATTTCCTGCGCCACAGCGACCTGGACGTGTACGGCGGACTGGGGAAACGCCTGCATGCACTGCTGCAGCGCAGCGGGCTGACGCATTCGGACAAACCGGAAGTGGTGGGGCAGATCATGACGGCCAGGGTGGCCACGGCGCATGTACACACGCCGATCGTGGAACTGGTGCCGCTGATGGCCAACGCCGGCCTGCACCACATTCCCGTGGTCGATGACGAAGACCGGTTTGCCGGCATCGTGACCCAGTCCGACCTGGTGGCGGCGCTGTATCAGAGCCGGCTGGCCGAACTGGCGCCGGCGGCGTAGGGCATCGCGCCCACGCGCACCGGGCCTGGTACTTAATTACTCATTCGGCAACCGGATCGGCGCCGCAGCACTTCTTGTACTTCTTGCCGCTGCCGCAAGGGCACTCGTCGTTGCGGCCGACTTTCGGCTCGTCGCGCTTCATGGTGGTGACCGCGGCCTTGCGCAGCGGTACCCAGAAGCGGTGAATCGCCGGCAGGTTGGCCTGGATATCCAGGGCCAGCTTGTGGCCTTTCATCGGCGTATCGACTTCCTTCAGTTCTTCTTCCTCGATCTCGTCGGCGCCGAGCAGGTAGATCGGGCGCATCAGCGGTTCCAGGTCCGATTCCCAGATCGGATCCCACGAACCCGGGCGCAGTTCCATGCCTTCCCAGAAGCCCCAGCACCAGGCTTCGCCGTCGAGCAGCATCGTGCCTTCGTGCTCGGCTTCGCAGAACAGCGGCTCGAATTCCTTCGGCGCCACTTCAAACGTGACCAGCACTTCATTCATGAAGCGCATGATCAGTTCGATGATGCGTTCTTCTTCCTTGGCATTCTTGAACTTGGGGACGCTCTTTTCATCCTCGCCCCACACTTTCGGCAGCCACTCGGCCGGCATGATGGTTTCCGGACCCATCGCCACGGCGGTCAGGTAGCCGTGCAGGGTGTCCATGGTCATGGCGTCTTCCGCACTGCGGTCGGACAGGAGGAACTGGTCGAGTTCGTCGAATTCTTTTTCTGAAAGGGGCTGGTCGAGTTGCATGGCGTGCTCTTGTTGATCGTTGAAGCCGCTAGTTTAACGCGTTCGCGCACAGGGACGTACTGTTAAATGCGGCGCGCCGTACAATAGCGGGCATGACGACGCCATATTCCGACCCCGACACACCCGCCATCCACCCATTTTCGAACCTGAGCCCGGAGTGCGTGCTCGACGCGCTCGACAGCGTCGGCCTGCGCGCCGACGGCCGCCTGCTCGCGCTCAACAGCTACGAAAACCGGGTCTACCAGGTCGGCATGGAAGACGCCGCGCCGGTGGTGGCCAAGTTCTACCGCCCCGAACGCTGGAGCGACGCCGCCATCCTGGAAGAGCACGCCTTTGTGCAGGAATTGACCGAACGCGAAATTCCCGTGGTCCCCGCGCTCACGCTGGACGGGCGCACCCTGCACAGCTATGGCGGCTTCAGCTTTGCCGTCTTCCCGCGCCGCGGCGGGCGCGCGCCCGAGCTCGACGACCCGGCCGTGCTGGAGTGGACCGGACGCTTCATCGGCCGCATCCACGCGGTCGGCGCCCTGTCGGGCTACACCGAGCGCCCGGCACTGACCATCGACACCTTCGGGCGCGAGCCGCGCGACTTCCTGCTGGCCAACGACTTCATTCCGCCCGAACTGCTGGCCGCCTACACCAGCGTGGTCGAGCAGGCGCTCGACGGCGTGCGCCACTGCTACGCGCGGGCGGGCGAATCGGCCCAGCTGCGCCTGCACGGCGATTGCCACGTCGGCAACGTGCTGTGGACCCCGGACGGCCCGCACTTCGTCGACTTCGACGACAGCCGCACCGGCCCGGCCATCCAGGACCTGTGGATGCTGCTCTCGGGCGAGCGGCGCGACATGGTGCGCCAGATGAGCGACATTTTGGCTGGCTACGAAGACTTTGCCGACTTCGACGAACGCCAGCTGAACCTGATCGAAGCGCTGCGCACCTTGCGCCTGATCCATTACTCGGCCTGGCTGGCGCGGCGCTGGGACGACCCTGCCTTTCCGGTCGCCTTCCCGTGGTTTAATACGCAACGTTATTGGCAAGACCGCATCCTCGAACTGCGCGAACAGATCGCGCTGATGGATGAGCCAGCGCTGTGGTAACGCTGCTGTAGAGCAAAGGGCCGAATTGGCTGGTTTTTCCGCGTCTGATCCGTGCGCCGGTGCGGGGCGACCTGACAGATAATCAACGTCAGGCCTTCCCATGCCGGGACGGTAGCCCAAGCGAGAACGACGATGGAACCCACACCAGCCCCGCACGACGATGCCAACCTGACCATCGCGCTGCCGCCCGACGGCGCCGCGCCCCAGGCTGCCGCTGTGCCCCCGGCTGCTGTTGCCACGGAACCCGGTCCCGACCGCGCCCAGTCCGAGATGCGCGCCATCCACGAAGCCATCGCCCGGGTCGAAGCCGAAGCCAAAGCCTCCTGCGCCGCTGAAAGCCGGGCCCACGCCGAAGCGCGTGCGCGCGGCCTGGCCGAGGAGCGCGCCGCCATGGACGCCGCCGCCGCCGCTGCCGCCTTGCAAAACGCACAAGCCTCCGAAGAAGCCATCGAAGCCAACCGCGACCGCCTCGAAACCCTGCGCGCCGCGGCCCAGGCCAGCCTGGAACGCCTCGAAGCGGTGCGCCAGGAAACCGCCGAACTGCGCGCCCGGGTCGAAGCCGATACCCAGATCAAACTGGCCGCCGAAACGCGCCTGAAGGCCGATGAAGAATCACGCCGCCGCGCCACCGAGCAAATTGCCGCCGAAGCCGAGCTGGCCGAACAGGCCGCGCGCGCCACCGAAGCGCTGCTGGTCCAGACCGAGCAGGCGCGCCTGCAGGCGGTCGAACGGGTTGCCGCGGTGCACGCCGCCCAGGAAGAAGTACTGCACATCGCCAATGCCGATGCCCGCATGACCACGCTCGCGCGCGAACGCGAGCGCCAGGCCAAGGGTGCGCGCCACACCGCCGAACTGCTGGCCGAAGCCGAATCGGAAGCGCTCGAACTGACCGTCCAGCGCGAAAAAGCCGACCAGATTGCCCTGGCATCGGCCTTTGCCCGTGCCGTGGCCGAAGCGCGCGCGCTGGAAGAAGCACGCGCCCTGGCCCACATCGAACAGGAACGCGAAGCGATCGCCATCGCCCAGGCCGAGTCCGAACGCGTGGCCGCCCAGTCGATCCACCTGCGCCTGCAATCCGAGAAAGAACTGCGCGATGCTGCGCTGCACCGCGAACGGCTGGAAAAGATGGCTGCCGCGGGCGCCGCCGCCCGGCGCGACGCCGAAGCGCGCATCCTGACCGCCACCGAAGAACGGATCGACGTCGACAAGCGCCTGCGCGAAGTGGCCCTGGCGCGCGCCAAGGCCGAAGACGACGCCAGCGCCGTCGTGCAAGCGAAGGTCGACGCCGAAGCGCTCGCCACGGCACAAGCGCACGAACGCGCCCTGGCCGACCAGGCCGCCGCCGCCGCCGCCCTGGCCGAAGCGGAAGAACAGCAACGCGCGCGCGTGCTCGCCGAAGAACGCGCCAGCCTGGCCCAGGCCGCGGCCGACCTGGCCGCCGCCGAAAACGCATCCGAACAAGCCGCCGTGGCGTCGATCGCCGAACAGGTCGAGCTGCAGCGCCGCGCCAGCGCGCTGGCCGCCGACAAGGCTGCGCAAGCGGCCGCACTGGCGCAGGCCGAACAGGCCCATGCCGAAGCCGAACAAGCCGCGCTGGCACGGCTGCAGGAACGGCTTGAAGCCGAAACCCGCGCCGCCGAAGCGGCCCAGGCGCGCGCCGACGCCGAACAGACCGAAGCGGTGCTGCTGCGCCAGAAAGCCGATTGCGAACAGCGCCTGGCCGAGTCCAGGCAAATCGAAGTGGAAGCGACCCGCCTGCTCGCCGAGCAGGTCGAGATCGACAGCGCGCAAGCCAGCGCCGCCGCCGACGCCATCGCCGCCCAGGCGCGCGTGGCGCAAGAACTGGCACGGGCGCAAAGCGCGCGTGCCGAGGCCGAACTGCAAACGCTGGCCATGGCTGAGCAGGCGCTGGCGCTGGCCGAAGAAACGCTGGCCAACGAGCGCGTCCGCGCCGAGAGCGAGCGCAACGCCCTGGCGCTGGCCGAACAGAACGCCGCCGAGCGGCGCCAACTGGCCGAGCTGGCAGCGAGCACCGAGCAAGCCAAGCGGATCGAAGCCGAAGCCACGCGCAACCTGGTGCAGCAGGCCGAAACCGAAAGCGTGCAGGCCCAGGCCGCCGCCGACGCCATCGCCGCGCAGGCCCGCGCCGCCATCGACCTGGCTCAGACCCAGAGCGCGCGTGCCGTGGCCGAACAGCAAAAACTGGCGCTGGCCGAACAGGCACTGGCCGACGAACGCGCGTGTGCCGAGAGCGCAGCCGCCGCGCTCGCCCTGGCCGAACAAACCGCCGCCGGCCAGCGCCAGATGGCGGTCGCCGCCGCCTACGCCGAGCAAGCCAAACGGCTTGAAGCCGAGGCCACGCGCGAACTGGTGCAACAGGCTGAAATTGAAAGCGTGCAGGCGCAGAACGCCGCCGACGCCATCGCCGCCCAAGCGCGCGCCGCCGCCGAACTGGCCGAAACGCAGCGCGAACGCGCCCGCTCCGAGCAGCAAAAACTGGCACTGGCCGAGGAAACGCTGGCGCAGGAACGCGCCGTTGCCGACAGCGGGCGCGCCGCCGTCATGCTGGCCGAGCAAACGCTGGCCGCCAAGCGCCAGCTGGCGTTGGCCGGTGCCGGCGCCGAGCAGGCCCGCCGTATCGAAGCCGAGTCCGCGCGCGTGCTGGCGCAACAGGCCCAGGTCGAAACCGAACAGGCGGCACGCGCCGCCGATGCTGTCGCGGCCCAGGCACGGGTGGCGACCGAGCGCGCCCGGGTGCAGCAGGTGCGGGCAGAGGCCGAACAACAGAAACTCAAGCTGGCCGAAGACGCGCTGGTGCTCGAACGTGCCAGCGCCGAAACCGAGCGGGCCAGCGTCGAGACCGAGCGCGCCTCGCTGGCGCTGATCGAGCAAAAGCTTGCCACCCAGCGTCAGCAACTGGCGGCCGACCAGCGCGCCGAGCAGGCGATTGCGGCGCGCCTGGCATCCGAACAGGCGGCCTGCCTGTCGGCGCGTACGCGGGCGGAAGCCGAACACGAAGCGGCCAGCATGGCGCGCCAGTTCCAGGTCGCGCAAGAAATCGCCGCGCTGGCCGCGCAAGACAAGCGCGACGCCCAGCGCGTGCTGCTCGACAGCGCGCAGGCGCAGGCCGAGATGCAGCGCAAGAGTGCGATCACCACCAAGGAAATGGCCGACGCCAAGCGCGAACTGGTGGCGCTCGAAATGCGCCGCCTGGAGGCCGATACGCACACCCTGATGGTCACCAAGCATGCCATCGACGACGAAAAACGCAGCAGCGCCACCGATGCGGCGCAGCGTTCGACCTCGGCCACGATGACGCACCAGGTGCTGGGCCGCCTGACCGCGCCGGCCAAGGGCTGAGGCGGGCAGGGCATGCGTCGCGCAGAGGCTGCTCTTACTGTCCGCCTGCTGATGAGGTAAGATCGGCGGCATGACGAATCCTAAGTTGCTCCTGGCCTTGCTGCTGTCGCTCCCACCCGGAGCGCAGGCGGCGGAGCTGTCGGTGCTGGTCGACACCAGTACCGACATGCCGATGGCACGCTTCGAGCGAGGGCGGCTGGTCGACGGCATCCACAAAGACATCGGCCAGGCGCTCGCCGGCGCGATGGGGCGTACGGCGGTGTTTGTGGCAATGCCGCGCAAGCGGATTGTGCGCACGCTGGAAGATGGTGGTGCGGACGTGCTGTGCAGCTATGTTCCCGAATGGCTCAACGGATCGTTCCACTGGAGCCGGGCCTTCGTCCCGATCACCCAAGTGTTGATCACGGCGCGCAGTGCGGCGCGTCCGCGCAGCGTGGCCGACGTGTCGGGCAAGCCGATCGGCACCGTGCTCGGCTACTCCCATCCCGAGCTTGACGACATGCTGGGCGCGGGATTCATCCGCGACGAAGGAGTCAGCTCGCTGGCCAACCTGCGCAAGCTGGCGGCGGGGCGCTTGCAGCATGTCGTCACGGCCAAACTCTTTCTCGACTACCGCCAAAAGCTCAGCGACCCCGTGCTTGTGCTGCACCCGCCGCTGGAGGTCAAGAGCTATATGGGCCAGTGTGCGGTCT
The DNA here is from genome assembly GCF_030846505.1 of Massilia pseudoviolaceinigra. NCBI lineage: Bacteria > Pseudomonadati > Pseudomonadota > Betaproteobacteria > Burkholderiales > Oxalobacteraceae > Massilia > Massilia pseudoviolaceinigra. Next base: position 249,906 of record NZ_JAVCWL010000003.1, read on the forward strand.
CCCCCAAGGGCAAGGTCGCGGTGGCCGATGTCGACAAAGCCATCGCGCGCCTGATCGCGAGCGGCGCCATGAGCACTATCCTCGCACGCTACCAGTAGTGCCCATTACCGCCGGGCACAGATCTTCCTCAACCGGGGTCAGAGCTCTGACTAGCAACTCTTTTTCGTTTCCCAACCGGGGTCAGAGCTCTGACTCGAAATTTTGTTAAACGCACTGATTCCTGCTACGTCGGTCTTATGAGCATTTGGACGGGGTTCGCCGTGCAAGCGATACATTGGGATATTTTGGGGTTTTCGAATTTTGCAAAATTTCGAGACAGAGGTCTGACCCCGGTTAGGAAACGAAAAATGTTGCGAGTCAGAGCTCTGACCCCGATTGTGGGAAGGTTGACTGCAGGTGTAGGAATTTTCGGTGTGTTTGGTTTTGCAATACAATCGATGCAATTCTTCCAACAGGTGTGTCTCCGTGACTTCCACTTCCATCAAAATCGCCGCTGCGCTTGCTATCGCGGGCGCGGCCGGGGCGACCTTTTTGTTTGCCGGACGTAAGCCGGCGCCGGCAACGCCGCCGCCCGCGCCGGTCAGGTCCGCCCCCGCCGCCACGCCTGCGCCGCGCACCGATACCGCGCCGCTGATGAGCGGCATCCAGGCCTTGCTGGCCAATTACCGCAAGATCATCGTCCTGCTCGCCGACGAGAAGTCGATGCCGGCCAATGAGCGCGATCAGGCGCAGCGCGTCGGCCAGAACCTGTTCCACGAGAATCAGTCACGCGCCGAATCCCTCGAACGCGACGTGGCCGCGCTGCTCGCCTCCACCCAGCCGAACCGCTTCGATGCCGTCAGCGAACTGCTCAGCTTCATCGAGTCCGACAAATCCCTGTACGACGCCGACCGCCTCGCTTTCCGCGAGCTGCTGCAAGGCTTGCTGGCGGAAGTGGCCAAGGATTCGAGCTTGCCGGCCATTAAGATCCACAAGCGCCTGTCGGAGGATCTCGATGCGCTGGCCGAGATCGAGCGCAACTACGAGAAGGAAATCCGCCAGGTCTTCGGCCGCTACGAGTCGCGCGCGATCGAGCTCAAGCGCGAGCGCTGGGACACTTACCTGGCTTACCTCAAGACCCTGTACGCGCGCGACACCATCCTCAAGGAGCATGGCGTGGTGATGCCTTACCCGGCATCGGCCTTGCCCCCGGAGCCCAAGGCCAAGGCGGAGCCCGATCCCAACGAGATCTTCGGCAATTCCTTGCCCAAGAAAACCGTGGTGCTGACCTTCGACGACGGTCCCCACAAGCGCTACAGCGAAGAAATCGCCGCGATCCTCAAGCAGTACGGGGTGCCGGCGGTGTTTTTCAGCGTCGGGCGCAACCTGGGCAGTGTCGATGCCGCCGGCAAGGCGACGCTGTCGGAGGGCGCCGCGGTCAGCCGCAAGCTCAAGGCGGGCGGCTACACGCTGGCCAACCACAGCTACACGCACGCCCAGCTGTCGAAAGAAACCGGCGACAGGCTCAAGGCCGAAATCCTCAACACCGATGTGCTGCTCAAGGCGATCGATGCCGGCCGCTCGCCGCTGTTCCGCTTCCCCTACGGCGCGCGCAACAGCGAGGGCATGCATGCGCTGCAGGGCGCGCACCTGCGCTCGGTGATGTGGAATATCGATTCGCTCGACTGGGCCGATCCAGTTCCGGCCTCGATCGCGGAACGGGTCCTGCGCACGGTCGACAAGGAGGGCCGCGGCATCATCCTGTTCCACGACATCCATGCGCGCACGGTCAAGGCGCTGCCTGCCGTGCTGGACCGCCTGATCGCGGAGGGCTATCAGTTCGCCGGCTGGGATGGCGCCAATTTCACCAGCGCCAACACGGCCGCCGCGCCCGCCGAAAAAGTGGCGGTGAGCACCGGCTACGCCAATTCCTGGGCCATCGTGATCGGTATCGACAGCTATCCGAAGTGGCTCAAGCTGCAGTACGCGGTGCGCGATGCCCAGGGCGTGCGCGAAACGCTGATCGGCAAGTTCGGCTTCGCGGCCGAGCGCGTGGTGTCGCTCAACAATGCCGAAGCGACCCGTGCCGGCATCCTTGGCGCCTTCCATGACCGCCTGGCCCACGGCGGAGTGCAAAAGAATGACCGGATTTTCGTGTTTTTCGCCGGCCACGGCGCTACCCGCAAGCTCAGTTCGGGCCGCGACCTCGGCTACATCGTGCCTTACGATTCCGACCCGGCTCAGTTCGCCACGGATGCGATTCCGATGAGCGAAATCCAGAACATCGCCGAGAGTCTGACCGCCAAGCATGCACTGTTCGTGATGGATGCCTGCTACAGCGGGCTGGGCCTGACACGCGGCGGCGGCGCCGGTGCATTCCTGCGCGATAACGCGCGCCGCATCGGGCGCCAGATGCTGACCGCCGGCGGGGCCGACCAGCTGGTGTCGGACGGCGGGCCGAACGGGCATTCGGTGTTCACCTGGACCTTGCTGCAGGGACTGGCGGGGAAGGGCGACCTCAACGGCGACGGCCTGATCACGGCCACCGAACTGGCGGCCTATGTGGCGCCGGCGGTGGCGGGCGTGTCGAACCAGACGCCGGCGTTCGGCAGCCTGCCCGGCTCGGAAGGGGGCGATTTTGTGTTCGAGCTGCCGGTCGAGGCGGAGTTTCTCAATCCGCAGACGGCGCAGTTGTCGACCGAGGCGATCGCGCTCAACGCCAAGCTCGACGCGGTGCGTCCGGACGCGCCCAAGTCGGACGACAAGCCGGGCGTGACGGCACCAACGGCGCCGGTCGCGGTCAAGGATTTGCAGGGCAAGGAGCAGAAGCTGGTGACGCCGCTGGCGGTGCCGTCGTCGGCGCGCCAGCTGGCCCAGCGCGCCAACGACCGCGGGTTGCAGCTGTTTAAGGAGAAGCAGTATGCGGCGGCCGAAGCTGAATTCACCGAGGCGCTGAAACTGCGCGCCGACTTTGCGCTGGCGGCCAATAATCTGGGCTTCGTGTATTACAAGCAGGGGAAATTCGCCGAGGCGGCGCGCTGGTTCGACAATACCGTGAAGATGGACCCGTCGCGCGCGGTGGCGTACCGCAACCTGGGCGATGCGCATGCCCAGGCGGGCGACGTGGCGAAGGCGAAGCTGGCGTTCAAGACCTTCCTGGAACTGGCGCCGGCCAGCCCGGGCGCGGTGTATGTGAAGCAGCAGATGGAGAAACTCTAAGGTGTCATGCGCTGGTGCAGTATCTTTGCACCGTTGACGTCGCTCTCGCGCCAGCGCGGCCCTCGGCGGGAACGCATGCGTTCCCGCCTCTCCAGGAAACTGGCCGCTCGACTCGATGGCCTTAGGTTCAGCGTTATTCTCGCCACAAACTTCAGAACCGTCATTCCCGCGCAGGCGGGAATCCAAGTTCAATGAGCTGCCTGCAACTGCGTTACGGAATTGGATTCCCGCCTGCGCGGCAAGTCATTTCCGCCAATGGCAGAAAGAATCGTGGGGGAAGCTCGCCTCCCCCAACGGCGCCCTTGTCAAGCCACCCCCAAGGCCTCCTGCTGTTTCTTGTACCGTAGCGACGACCATAGCGACACCAGAATGAACGCCACGCCCGACAGCCCCGTGAACCACTCCGGAATGTGATAGCGCACGCTGGCGAACATGATCAGCGCCAGAATCCCGATGGCGTAATGCGCGCCGTGTTCCAGGTACACAAACTCTTGCAAGGTGCCCTTGTCGACCAGGTACACCGTCATCGAGCGCACGAACATGGCGCCAATGGCCAGGCCCAGCATGATGATGACCACATCGCTCGTGATCGCGAACGCACCGATCACGCCGTCGAAACTGAACGAGGCATCGAGCACTTCCAGATACAAAAAACCGCCGATACTGCCGCGCGAAACCATCTGCCCGATGGTCGGATCGGCTTCTTCTTCCTCCAGCAGGGTACTGATCCAGTTCACGCCCACGTAAATGACCACGCCGAGCACGCCCGCCATCAGCACGCTCAGCTTGCGCGCTTCCGGCACCAGGTACATGGCCATGAACGCCGCGCACAGGGTCAGCATCACCGACAGGCTCTCGCTGCCGTATTTACCCACCTTCTCTTCGAACACGCCGAGCCAGTGAAGTTCCTTCTCTTCGTCGAATAAAAAGTTGAGGAACACCAGCAGCAGGAAGGCGCCGCCGAACGCCGCCACCTCGGCATGGTTCTCGGTCAGGTGGCGCGAGTATTCGTCAGGCGTGTTGATCGCCATGGTCCACACGTCCAGCAAGCCCAGCCCGGTGGCGACGGAAACGATGACCAGCGGAAAAACCAGGCGCATGCCGAACACCGCCACCAGAATCCCGACCGTCAGGAACAGCTTGCGCCAGAAGTCGTTCCAGTGGCGCAGCACCGAGGCGTTGACCACCGCGTTGTCGAACGAGAGCGACACTTCCAGCACGCCAAGCACCGCGGATATCCACAGTGCATTGAGCAGCCCGGGGATGCCGCCGCGCGAGTAGCCCCACCAGGCGGCAACGCACATGAGAATGAAGGTGACGAGGAAGGAGAGTCTGAAGTGGCGCATGCGGAAATTCCCAAGGAAAAATTCGATACGAACGGCGGGCGCCGGCGAGGCGGCGGTCTGATGTCATTCTAATAGGTTTTCCTGCCCGATGAGCGGTCAAACGCGCGCGTGCGCCCCGGCTCGGCGGCCGGTGCCGTGGTCCCCCTGGCGGGCGTGATCTGCGATAATTGTTAATTACGCAGCAATTTCGCGGTTTAATGACAACAAGGATACACGCATGGATATCAGCTACCTCATCACGCCAGTCCTGACCTGGCTGGTGGTGGGACCAATCAAGTTCCTGATTAATAGTGCACGCCAGCGGCGCTGGGCGTTCAATCTGGTCGGCAACGGTGGCTTTCCCAGCAATCACAGCTCGGTCGTGACCAGCATGGCGACCCTGATCGCCCTGCGCGAAGGCATGGACAGCCCGGCATTCGGGGTGGCGGTGACCCTGGCATTTATTGTGATGATCGACGCCAACAGCCTGCGCCAGCACGTGGGCCGCCAGGCCGCCGCCATCAACCGCGTGGCCGGCAGCGCCGCCGACCATACCCATCTGCGGGAACGCATGGGCCATACCCTGGTCGAAATCACGGGCGGCATTTGCACCGGTATCGGCATGGGGTTTGCAATTTTCCATCTGTTCGAGCGGTTCTGACCCGGCGCCATGGCGCGGGACTAAAAAACACATGGGGTGTGGCTGCCCAGTTTGTTGCAACTCAGTACGGCAAGAATGCAGTTCAGTCCCGCAAATCCGCAGTTCAGGCATCTAAACGGGCAGGTTGAAAGATTGCTAATTGACGTCGATATCCGTCTCAAGGATACTTTGCCGCGGATAGTTTTCAATTTGATACATACGTCTGACCGATTTGAACCCGGAGAATCCCATGCTGCGCAAAACAATGCTCGTCCTCGCCATCGCCACGGCGCTCGCCGCCTGCAGTAAGGACGCCAAAGAACCGGGCAAGGACGCCAAGGCGGCCGCCCCCGTCCAGTTGCTGGTTTCTCCGGAAGATATGCTCACGATCCAATCGAACGCGCTCGCGTCCGGTCCGGTCGTGACCGGCTCGGTCCAGCCCGAACGCAAGGCTGACCTGCGCGCCGAAGTCTCGGCCGTGGTGCTGCAGGTGCTCAAGGAAAACGGCGACATCGTCAAGCGCGGCGATATCCTCGTCAAGCTCGACGAAACCGCCATCCGCGACAGCCTCAGCTCGGCCGAGCAATCGGCCCGCGCCGCTTCCCAGGGGCTCGACCAGGCCGAACGCCAGCTCGAACGCATGAAAACCCTGCGCGCCTCGGGCATGACCTCGGCCCAGGCAATGGATGACGCCGAAGTGCGCCGCAACAATGCCCTGAGCGAAGTGTCGGCCGCCAAATCGCGCGCCGCGCTGGCGCGCCAGCAACTGGCCCGCACCATGGTGCGCGCGCCGTTCGACGGCGTGGTCAGCGAACGCAAGGTCTCGGCCGGCGACACCGCCTCGGTCGGCAAGGAATTGCTGAAAGTGATAGACCCGTCCAGCATGCGTTTTGAAGGGCACGTCTCGGCCGACCGCATCAGCACGGTCAAGGTTGGCCAGGCGGTCAGCTTCCGGATCAACGGCTATGCCGGCGAAGAATTTCGCGGCGTGGTCAAGCGGGTCGATCCGGCCGCCAACGAAGTGACGCGCCAGGTCGAGGTGCTGGTCGGGTTTGCGCCCGGCTCGGCGGTGCCGAAGGTTTCCGGCCTGTACGGGGAAGGGCGCATCGAGGCTGAAACCAAGGCTGCGCTGATGTTGCCGGAAGGCGCGCTGGTCAAGGCCGGCGACAAGGCCTACGCCTGGCGCCTGCGCAACAAAACACTGAACAAGGTCGACCTCGCGGTCGGGCCGCGCGACACGCGCACCGGCAACTACGAGATCAAGCAGGGCCTGGCCGCCGGCGACATCGTCATGCGCAATCCGAGCTCGGCCTTCAAAGAGGGCCAGAAGGTCGAACTGGCGCCGGCCAAGGTTGCCGCCGCCCCAGCTGCCGTGCAGGGGAAATAAGCCATGTTTCTTTCCGATTTCAGTATCAAGCGGCCAATCGCGACGATTGTGCTGATCGTCGCCTTGATGTGCATGGGCCTGCTTGCCCTGACCAAACTGCGCGTCAACCAGAATCCCGACGTCGAAGTGCCGGTCTTGCAGATCAATATTCCGTATCCGGGCGCGTCGCCCGACACGGTCGAGCGCGAAGTGATCAACCGCATCGAAAAGTCGCTGCTCAGCATTTCCGGCGTGACCGATGTGCACGCCAATGCGGTCGAGGGCAATGCCCAGTTCTGGCTGGAGTTCAACTTCGACAAGAACCTGATCGAAGCGTCCGACGAGGTCCGCAACGCCATCGCCACGGTGCGCTACAAGCTGCCGACCGAGATGCGCGAACCGATCCTGCAGCGCCTGGACCCGGCCACGCAGCCGATCCTGAACCTGGCGCTATCCTCCACCAGCCAGACCCATGCGGAAATCTCGCGCCTGGCCGAGGACGTGCTGGCCGACCGCTTCCGCGGCATTGACGGCGTGGCGACGGTCAACGTCAACGGCGCGCTGCGGCGCGAACTGTCGGTGCTGCTGCGCGCCGAAAAGCTGCGTGAGTATAATGTGGCCGTGTCCGACGTGGTCAACGCCTTGCGCACGCAAAACACCAACGCGCCGGTGGGCAAGATTCGCGGCGAATACGACGAGAAAAGCATCCGCCTGGTGGGCCGCATCGAGTCGCCCGAGGAATTCCAGCAGATCGTGGTCAAGCGCCGCGGCGACGAAATCGTGCGCCTGGCCCAGGTGGCGGAGATCCGCGACGGCTTTGCCGAAGTCAACAACCTGAGCATCCGCAGCGGCAAGCCGAACGTGGGCATCACCATGACCCGCTCGCGCGATGCCAGTACCGTCAGCGTGGCGAACAAGGCCAAGCTGCTGATCAAGGAACTGGAAAAAGAACTGCCGAAAGGCACCGTGCTGGAAGTCACGCGCGATGGCGGCGATGAAGCCCAGCGCAGCCTGAACAATGTGATCGAGTCGCTGATCTTCGGCGCCGTGCTGACCATTTTCGTGGTGTACGCCTTCCTTAATTCGTGGCGCTCGACCCTGATCACGGCGCTCTCCTTGCCGACGTCGGTGATCGCTTCGTTTATCGCGGTCTGGCTGTGCGGTTTCACGCTCAACTTCATGACCCTGCTCGGGCTGTCGCTGGCGATCGGCGTGCTGATCGACGATGCGATCGTGGTGCGCGAAAACATCGTGCGCCACATGCAGCGCGGTTCCGACCGCCGCAAGGCTGCCCTCGAAGGCACCGCCGAGATCGGCATGGCGGTGGCCTCGACCACGTTCTCGATCATCGCCGTGTTCATTCCGGTGGCCTTCATGCCGGGCGTGTCCGGTGAATGGTTCCGTCCGTTCGCGCTGACGGTAACCTGCTCGGTACTGGTCAGCCTGGTCATTTCCTTCACGCTCGACCCGATGCTGTCGGCGTACTGGGGCGACCCGCCGGACCACCACACGGCGCCGAAAAAAGGCTTGTCGCTGATGCTGCATCACTTTAACGAGTGGTTCGACCGCCAGGCCGACCGCTACGGCAATGTGATCGCCTGGGCCTTGCATCACCGCATCTGGATGACCCTGATCGCCGTGGCCACCTTCGCCGGCGCGATTTATCTGCAGGGCGCCAAGGGCGGCACCAGCTTCCTGCCGGAGGCCGACTATGGCCAGTTGCTGATCGATATCCGCACGCCGGCCTCGTCGAGCGTCGAGTATTCGCGCGCCAAGCTGGAAAAGGCGGCCGAGCTGGCGCGCACGATCAAGGAAACCAAGGATACCAACGCCTTCATTAACACGGGCGGCGGCAAGGTGTATGTCGATATCGGCAAGCGCGCCACCCGTTCGCGCAGCGCCAAGGAAATCGCGGTCGAGCTGCGCGCCAAGATTTCCCAGCTGGTCGGCGCCGAATACGTGGTGCTGGACGACATGAACAATGGCGCCAACAAGCCGATCCAGATCCAGTTCACCGGGCCCGATTCGCGCAAGCTGCTCGACATCGCCAATGCCTACATGGAAAAGCTGCGCATGGTGCCGGGCGCGATCGATGTCGGCCTGTCCGAACAGGATCCGAAAAACGAATTGCAGATCGAACTGAACCGCGGCCTGGCCAATTCGATGGGCATTTCCGTCAACGATGCGGCCCAGTCGCTGCGGGTGGCGTTTGCCGGCGTCGAAGTGGGCGACTGGGTCGACCCGACCGGCGAAACGCGCGACGTGGCGGTGCGCCTGCATCCGGACGACCGCATCAGCGCCGACAATATCGAACGCTTGCCGATCGCCGTGACCGGCACCAACCAGATGGTGCCGCTCGACCAGATTGCCACCATTACCATGGGCAAGGGGCCATCCGGCATCTCGCACAAGAACGGCAAGCGCACCATTTCGGTGTCGGCCAATGCGCAGGGCCGCTCGAACGGCGAAGTCACGGCCGACGCCATGAAACTGGCCGATACCTTCGATTACCCGCCCGGCTACGGCCGTGAACTGGGCGGCGCCGGCCAGGACCAGCAGGAGCTGTTTACCGAAATGGGTATCGCGCTGGTGTCGGGCATCGGGCTGATGTACCTGATCCTGGTGATGCAGTTCGGTTCGTTTACGGCGCCGCTGGCGGTGATGCTGTCCCTGCCGCTGTCCTTGATCGGCGTGGTGGTGGCGCTCCTGGTGACCGGCAACACCCTCAACCTGATGAGTTTCATCGGCATCATCATGCTGATGGGCCTGGTGGCGAAGAATGCGATTCTGCTGCTCGACGCGGCCAGGAGCCGCGAACGTGAAGGCCACAGCCGCGAGGATTCGCTGATGGAGGCGGGCCGCGCGCGCCTGCGTCCGATCCTGATGACCACCTTCGCCCTGATCGCCGGCATGTTCCCGGTGGCGCTGGGGCTGGGCGAGGGCGGCGAGTTCTACCGGCCGCTGGCGATCGCGATCATCGGCGGCACCATCACGTCGACCATTTTGACCCTGCTGGTGGTGCCAACCTTCTACGACAGCATTGAGATCAAGACTGACAGCATGGGCGCCAAGTTCCACCGCCGTTCGGCGCGCTTCGGGCCGCTGCTGGCGTTCCTGGCGACGTTTATCGAGGTGATTTTGTTCCTCACCTTTATCCGCCTGATCTATCGCCTGATCATGCGGGTGGTGCGCCTGGTCACGGGTGACAAGCGCAGCGCGGCTATGCGGGATGCTTTGCCGCTCAAGTAGCCGCAGTTTGTAGGGGGCACTGCCGGCACATCGGAACCGGATGCCGTCAGTAGCCGGGCCGCCGTTTCTGCCACTGGCAGAAACGGCGGCTTTTCATTTGCGGACATGCACGATCGGTCAGCGCTTGTCCTTCTCGGGCGGCGGGGTGGTGTCCGTGCTGCCTGAGGTGCCGCTGGTGCCCGATGTTCCGGTCGTGCCCGATGTACCACTGGTGCCTGAGGTACCGGTGCCGGTCGTGCCCGTGCCAGTGGTCCCCGTGCCGGTCGTCCCAGTGCCGGATGTGCCGGTGCCCGAGGTGCCGGTCCCGGTATCGCCCGTCGTGCCGCTGGTACCCGTACCGCTGGTTCCGGTGCCGCTGGTTCCGGTGCCGCTCGTGCCGGTGCCGCTGGTACCGGTATCGCCTGTTCCGGTCGTGCCGGTTCCAGTCGTGCCGCCGGTGCCGCTGGTGCCGGATGTGGTGCCGGAGGTCGTACCGGAGGTGGTGGTGTCGCTGGTGCCGGTGCCGGTGGCAGGGGTGTCATTGCGCTTGCAGGCAACGAGCATTGACGCCAGCAGCGCCGCGGTCAGCAGAATTTTTGGTGCGGTTGTGAATGCTTTCATTGTTTACTCCTCGGTCACGTCAATTGAGTACCGCTGCCTGTCACTGCATAGCCGCAGGCAACGGCGCCAGGTCGATCCTGCCGGACATACACGCTGCCCGGCGAGGACCATCAGGGAACCGACATCGTGCATAAGGCGGTCCCATTAACTGATGCGCGAATTCGACTGTAAAAATTAGACTTTCAACATCTGCGCCAGTTCATCTTTATTTGCGTATCTGACGTAGATTTACCTCCATGTCCGCGCAATTTGATACTGATCAAACGTTTTGCTTGGCCGCGGCCGTTCCGTCGACATCAGGAACGGGCGGCTTGCTCCATCAGGGCTGGAATTTCGGCTGGAATCTCGCGTGCCAGATAGCCGAGCACGCCAAAGCGCAAGGCCAGCTGTTCGCCCGCCTGCGCATGCAGGGCCACGCCCCAGCAGGTGGCCTGGGCCAGGGTCGCGCCGCGCGCGGCCAGTCCGGCGATGATGCCGGCCAGGGTATCGCCGGAGCCGGAAATGGCCAGCCCCACGTTGCCGCCTTCATGCTGCCAGGGGCCGCCTTCCGGCGCGCTGATCACGGTGCGCGCGCCCTTCAGCGCCACCACCGCGTTCCAGGCCTGCGCGGCCTCCCTGGCTGCGGCGTCGGGGTCGGCCAGGATCTCTTCTTTCGGGTTGCCGCTCAGGTGCGCCATCTCGCCCGCGTGCGGGGTGAGGATGACGGTCTGGGCAAAGCGGAACGGTGCGTTCCCGCCATCGAGGTCCGGGTTGAGCACGATGCCCATCGCGTTGGCATCGAGCACCACGCTGACGCCTTCCAGGCGCGGCAGCAAGGCGCGCACCAGTGCCGCCGTGGCCGCCTCATCCTGCATGCCGGGGCCGATCAGCACCGCGTCGACCTTGTCGGCCAGCGGATCGAGCATGGCCAGCGCATCGCGCTCGAAGCCGCCTTCGGCCGTCTCGCGCAGGCCGATCACGCGCGCTTCCGGCATGGCCAGCGCCACCAGCTGCGCCACGCTGGCGCCCGTGGCGATGGTCAGCTTGCCGGCGCCGGCGCGCAGGGCCGCGGTGGCCGCCAGGATCACGGCGCCCGGCATTTCGCACGAGCCGCCCAGAATCAGCACGTGGCCGCGCCGTTCCTTGTCGCCCTCGGCGGGCGGCATGGGCAGCGGCCAGGCGCGCAGGGCGGCAGGGTCGATGGTAATCATGTGGGTGCTGGCGAGCGGCATGTCCATGGGACCGGCGCGCCTACGCTTTCGGAGCAGCGGGCACATCTTTTTGAACCGTGACCGGCGTGCCTGCCACTTCCAGGGGAGCGACAAAATTAGTCAGTTGCAAGCCGAGCCTGCCGTGCTTGCCATCGTGCGGATTGAAGCTGTACGAGGTCACCGAGCAGTTCGGCACGTCGCCGGCCCGGTCGAAGGCGAGGATCGACGCTTCGTCGAGCCGCTCGAACAGATAGCGGAAGCAATTGACCGTGACCTGGTGGCCGACGATCAGCACGCGTTCGTTGCAGAACTCGCGGGTGATGGTGTCGATGATGTTGCGCAGGCGCAGGATCACATCGCACCAGCTTTCGCCGCCGGGCGGGCGGAAGTAGAACTTGCCCACGTGCTGGCGCTGTTCGTACAGTTCCGGATACTTGTGCTTGATGCCGAGCGTGGTCAGGCGGTCGAGGATGCCGAATTCCTTTTCGCGCAGGCGCTCGTCCACGTGCACCGCCATCAGGCTGTCCGGGCCGAGCTGCTCCATGATGATACGGGCGGTCTCGGCCGCGCGCACGTAAGGGGAATGCAGCACCACATTCGGACGCTGGTCTGCGGGCATGGCGGCAAACCAGCCTGCCAGCGCGCGCGACTGTTCGACGCCGAGCGGGGAGAGGGGGACGTCGACATCGCGCTCGGCGATATCGATCAGCAGGCCGGCCGCCGCTTCCGCCGCATCGCGGGCGACGTTACCGGCGCTTTGTCCATGCCTGACCAGCCAGATCTGTTGGGGCCACTTTTGTTCCATCGATTCGCCTGCCGTTGAAATGTTGACACGACGTCATCATAGACGGATTCGGCGGCGGATCAGCGCACGATACAACCAGTTGTAGCGTAATGTTTACGCCGCTTTCTCGTCGGCATCGAGATTGAGTGGGGCGTCGCTGTTGAAGACATTCATGTCGGTCTGACCGAGCACGCGGCTGGTGACCGTCCCGGCGGTAATCGAGCCGCTCACGTTGAGCGCGGTGCGGCCCATGTCGATCAATGGCTCGATGGAAATGAGCAAGCCCGCCAGCGCCACCGGCAAGTCCATCGCCGACAGCACGATCAGCGCCGCGAAGGTGGCGCCGCCACCCACGCCGGCCACGCCGACCGAGCCGACCGTGATGATGGCGATCAGCGGCGCGATGAAGCCGAGCGTCATCGGATCGATGCCGACCGTCGGTGCGATCATCACCGCCAGCATGGCCGGATAGATGCCCGCGCAGCCGTTCTGGCCGATGGTCGAGCCGAACGAGGCGGCGAAGTTGGCGATGCCTTCCGGCGTGCCGAGACGGCTGGTCTGGGTCTGTACCGACATCGGAATCGAGCCGGCGCTGGTGCGCGAGGTGAACGCAAAGGCGAGCACCGGGAAGATTTTCTTCACGTAGCGCACCGCGTTCAGGCCGGAGGCGCTGATCAGCAGTAAATGCACGCAGAACATCAGCAGCAGGGCGCTGTACGAAGCCGTGACAAAACTGAGCAGCTTGACGATGCTGTCCAGGCTCGATCCCGCCACCACTTGCGTCATCAGCGCGAACACGCCGAACGGGGTCAGGCGCAGCACCAGGGTCACCATGCGCATGATGATCGCGTGCGCAACCTTGATGAAGCGCTCAAAAGCGTCGAAGATGTCCGGCTGCTTGGCCGCAATGCCGGTCGCCGAGATGCCCACGAAAATCGAAAACAGCACCACCGCGATGGTCGAGGTCTTGCGCGCGCCGGTCATGTCGAGGAAAGGATTGGCGGGAATGAAGCTGATGATCATGCTCGGCAGCGAGATCGCCTGGGCCGTGTTCAGGTGCCCCTTCAGATAATCGCCGCGCGCCACTTCGGCGGCGGTGGCGGTCAGGCCCACGGCGGTGAGGCCGAACAGCTTGGCCATCAGAATGCCGATGCCGGCCGCCACCATGGTGGTGAGCATCAGGATGCCAATGGTCAGCGCGCTGATCTTGCCCAGCGACGAGGCATCGCGCAGCTTGAGGATGGCGGCGATGATCGAGACCATAATCAGCGGCATGACGATCATTTGCAGCAGCTTGACGTAGCCGGTGCCGATGATGTCGAGATACGCATTGGTCTCGGTGATGATCGGGGAGGGCACGCTGTAGATGAGCTGGAACGCCGCCCCCAGCAGTACGCCCAGGCCCAGGCCGGTGAATACGCGCCTGGTGAACGAGGCATGCGCCTCTTGCATCTTGTAGAGGAGAAAGCACACGCCCAGTGCGATAGCCAGGTTCAGGATCAGCGGAAAATTCAGGGTCATGCGGGCCTCTTGAGTGGGCGCTGCGCGCGGGAGCTTCGCGGCGGCAAGTTAGCCGAACATTCTAACCATAATCCTGTCGCGCCGCACACGAGCCCATCCGTCGTTGCGCGGACTCCCGGCGGCCGCGCTACCATCACTCCGTCATTGCCTGTGCGGCATCGAAGACGTGGATGCGCGAGATAAAGCCTGGCGAAATCACCGTCAGGAGGAAGCATGCCTTTCGCATTGAGTTTTGCCGGACAAACCCTAAGTGCAATCGACTTTCTCGAATTTTTCCGGCACCTTGACCTCTTTAAAAATAGAATTCGGACTGCGTTCGATTTCGGCCAGTCGCGGAGCGACGATCGCGCGGCGCTGATCGGGCCCGATGAAGACGACGCCCTCGGCATCGGCGGGGACGCCGATGCACGTGGATCGCTTGTTGAAGTCCATTTCAAGGGCAATCTGATAGAGGTTGCTCTTGCGTGTGCGGTCGGGCGCGGCTTGGAAGTTGATCAGCCCGGCCCATAAGGCGGACGACATGCAGATCGCGAATGCGATCGCCATATTGCCGTGCTGAGCCTTGCTCGCGTAGTAGAGCACCAGGACCATGCTCCCGAACAGAATGGGCACGACGAGCGCCGGGTAGATCCAGTTCGCCAGCACCAGTGCAGACGCGGCAGCCGTCGCGCGCGGCAAGGCCGAGGCGTCGACCTGGAATATGGCGTTCACCTCGACTGCGGCTTGGCCATGAGCGTAATAGGTCGCCAGCCCGAGCAATGCCAATCCAATGATTTTTGCCGACTTGAATTCGGCGAAGTGGCGGTCGATGAAACGCGTCGCCAGCGTCCCCAGGACCAGCAGGCCCAATAGCGCGCCCGCCATGTAACAAACGAACGCTTGCTTGGGCGCCAGCAGGCCATATGACGCCAGCAGTCCTGCGGCGACCGGAATGACCGGACTGAGGATCGACATGGCGATCAGCTTGAAACGGAAGTCGAACGTCGGGTTGTCGATAAAGCAACGAAGGCGCTTTCGTTGCCATGCGAGCCTTACTCGCAGCCTCTTCATGTTGCTGATTGAGCGGTAACCTGCAATTTTCATCCTGTTCCTCCTCTCAGGTGGGTTCAGGCCGCGCGGATCCCACGGCGCCAACGGCGTCATTGTAAATGGCCATTTCCCGCTGCGGCCCGCCGTCGACTTCGCGATCCATTCGGGCGATTTGGGTCGCTCTCCTGGTCCGCAACCTCCCACATGGCGCGATGTCCTACACAGTCGCGTCTTGTCCGCCTATCCTCATAATGTTGCCCTGAGGATACTATGATGACTCATTAACCGGAGGCCTGCCATGCTCGAAGCGCAATTTCCACCCGCCATTTCCCCTCAATCCGCCCACGCCAGCGGCAACGCGTCCGGCAGCGCCGCGGCCAGCCGAGGGCAAAGTGTGTGCGGTATCACCGAATCTGGTGTAAGCCAACCCGCGGGCAGGACCGGCATGCTGGGAACGTTCAGGGTGGCGGAAGGCTCTCTGAGCGGGTTGGTGGAACAACGCGTGGGCGGGGACGCGCCCCGCGTCGGGGCGGATCCCGGCAATCGCAGCGGATCTTCGCCGGCACGGGACGAGACGCGGCGGCGCTACGCTTCGAGCGGATGGGCATCCCGACAACATGCATCTGATGCATGACTTGGGGTTCGTGGATGGGCGCGCAGGATGACGATTCATCCCGGCGGTGAGTGACACTCGATCAGACGGTGATAGCGGCGTGACGATACTGGATGACTTCCGGCATCCGTCATGACGCGTATCAAAACAGTAATGTTGTTGACAGCCCCTGGGATGTTTGCAACACTCGCCGCCTGTCTTGATTCCCGCCAAGCCTGCCCCCGCCGTGCGGCCCCAGGATTGGCTACCGCCCCTCCTGGAGAACCCATGCGCGCCCCGTCCAAACGATTGATCCTGCTGCCTCTGGCCTGCCTGTCTCTGGCGGCGCAGGCGCAAACCACGGTCGAGGCATTCGCGCCCACCGGCCCGGTGAAAGCGGTGCGCCAGGTGACGGCGCGCTTCAGTGCCCCCATGGTGACCTTCGGCGACCAGCGCCTGGGCGATCCGTTCGCCATCGATTGCGCGGAGCCGGGCAGCGGGCGCTGGATCGACGCGCGCATCTGGAGCTACGATTTCGCGCGCGATGTGCCGCCCGGCGTGCGCTGCAGCTTCACCCTCAAGCCCGACGCGCGCGACCTGGCGGCCCAGCCCCTGGCCGGCACGGCGCGCTTCGCTTTTGAGACCGGCGGGCCAAGCGTGCGCGAAAGCAGCCCGCGCCAGGGCAACCGGGTCGACGAGCAGCAGGTGTTCGTGCTGGCGCTCGACGCGCCGGCGCGCCCGGCCAGCATCGCCGCCAAGGCGTACTGCGGCGTGGAAGGCATCAACGAACGCATTGGCGTGCGGGTGCTGGCCGGGGCCGAACGCGACCAGGTACTGGCAGCGCGCAAGAGCTATGTGGACCGCTATATCAAGGAGTACGTGCAGCGCGGCGGCACCGCCCCCAAGGGCAAGGACGACTTGCCGCTGGCGCTGGTGCAATGCAAGCGCAGCCTGCCGGCCGCGGCTAGCGTGTCGCTGGTCTGGGCCGCCGGCATCGAGGGGCTCGGCGGCGTGGCCTCCAGTGCCGACCAGGCGCTCGGCTTTACCACCCGGCGCGACTTCACCGCGCACTTCAGCTGCGATTACCTGACCGCCAAGGGCCCCTGCATTCCGCTCACGCCGCTGCGCCTGTCCTTCACCGAACCGGTCACGCGCGCCGAGGCCGACAAAATCACGCTCACCGGCGCCGACGGAAAACAGTATCGTCCCACCTGGGATGGCGACACGGCGCGCGCCGCCCCGGTCAGCAACGTGTACTTCCGCGGCCCGTTTGCCGAGAAAAGCAGCCTGCAACTGGCACTGCCGCCGGCGATGAAGGACGACGCCGGGCGCGCCCTGGTCAACCAGGGCCAGTTCCCGATGACGATCGCGATCGATACGCTGCCGCCGCTGCTCAAATTCCCGGCCCGTTTCGGCATCATCGAAGCGCGCACCGAGCGCCTGCTGCCGGTCACGGTGCGTAACATCGAAGCCAAGCTGTCCGGAAAACTGCGCAGCGCCGGCGCCATGCTGCGCATCGACGTGCAGGGCGAGCGCCAGGATCTCGACGTGATGGCCTGGATGAAGCGCCTGGCGGGCAACAGCTGGCAGGTCGGCGAACTGTCGGGCGACGAGCTGAAAAAATCGGTCTTCGCCGGCCTGAAAAGCGGCAAGCCGGAGCCGTTTTCCTTGCCGGCACCCGGCGGCGGGCGCGCGTTCGAGGTGATCGGCATCGCGCTGCCCAAGCCGGGTTTTTACGTCATCGAACTGGAAAGCCCCAAGCTGGGCGTGGCCCTGTTCGACGCAAAAAACACCAAGGCCTACGTCAGTGCGGCTGCCCTGGTGACCAATATGGCGGCCCACTTCAAGCATGGCGCCGATTCGTCGCTGGTGTGGGTCACCTCGCTCGAGAAGGGCCGTCCGGTGCCCAAGGCGGCCGTCGCGGTGCGCGACTGCAACGGGAAACTGCTGTGGCAGGGCGTGGCCGACGCCAGCGGCGTGGCCCGCATCGACAAGCCGCTTTCGCGCGGCGTCTGCAAAGGCAACAACAGCCTGTTCATCAGCGCCCGCAGCGGTGACGATTACACCTTCACCATGTCGAACTGGCAGAACGGGATCGAATCGTGGCGCTTCAACCTGCCGTTCAACCCCTCGCAGAGCACCACCATCGTCGCCACCGTATTCGACCGCACCTTGCTGCGCGCCGGGGAAACGGTGCACATGAAGCACTTCCTGCGCCGCCACGCTTCGCGCGGCATAGAATTTGAAAGCGGCGGCCCCGAAGCGCGCGCCACCACCGTGACCGTCGCGCACCAGGGCGGCGACGGCAGCTACGAGGTGCCGCTGCGCTGGAACGCCACCGGCACCGCCGACAACGAGTGGGTCATTCCCGCCAGCGCCAAGCTTGGGGTGTACGAGGTCAAGATCGCGGGCCAGCTGGCCGGCACCTTCCGCGTCGAGCAGTTCCGCGTGCCGACCATGAAAGCGCTGCTCAACGGCCCGGCCACGCCGCTGATCGGCGCCACGTCGTTCGATCTCGATTTGCAGGTCGGCTACCTGGCCGGCGGCGTGGCCGGCAAGGCGCCGGTCAAGCTGCGCACCCTGACCGAGGAAAAGGTGGTCTGGTTCGAAGGCTACGACGACTACAACCTGGGCGCCGGCGACGTGCGCGAAGGCGTGCAAAACGAAGCCGGCTACGACGAGGATGCCGCGGACGACGACGACGCCGAAGGCGCGGTCAAAGCCGCCGACATCCGTACCCGCGCGCTGGTGCTCGACAAGGCCGGCGGCGCGCGCGTGAAGATCGACCAGCTGCCCGTGGGCGACCGCGCGCGCGACCTGGTGGCCGAAGTGTCGTACCAGGACGCCAACGGCGAGACCCTGTCGTCGTCGACCCGGATCGCACTGTGGCCGTCGTCGTACGTGGTCGGCATCAAGCCGGACGACTGGAACGACAGCAAGGACAGCGTCGCCTTCGAGGTGGTGGTGCTCGGCATCGACGGCAAGCCGGCGGCCAATGCCGCGGTCGACGTCGACTTGTTCCAGCGCCTGAACTATTCGCACCGTCGGCGCCTGATCGGCGGCTTTTACGCTTACGAGAACAGCAGCGAAATCACGCGCATCGGGCCGGCCTGCCAGGGCCGTACCAACGCCAGGGGCCTGCTGCGCTGCACGGTCAAGACCTCGGTGGATGGCAACCTGGTGCTGCGCGCGCGCGTCGTCGACGGCCAGCAGCGCGCCGCCGTCAGCCAGCGCGACGTGTGGGTGGCCGGCGGCGGCGAATGGTGGTACCGGGCCGGCGACAACGACCGCATCGATTTGCTGCCATCGGCCAAACGCTACGAACCGGGCCAGGACGCCACCTTCCAGGTGCGCAGCCCGTTCCGCGACGCCACCGTGCTGATCACGGTCGAACGCGAGGGCATCCTCGACACCTACGTGCGGCGCCTGGACGGCAAGGAGCCGGCCTTCACCATCCCCATGCTGGGCAAGTACGCGCCCAATGTGTTCGTGTCGGCGATGGTGGTGCGCGGCCGCGTGGCCGGCGTGCAGCCGACCGCCATGGTCGATCTGGGCAAACCGTCCTACAAGCTCGGAATCGCACCCGTGAAAGTGGGCTGGAGCGCGCACGAACTGAAAGTGCAGGTCTCGACCGACAAGCAGGATTACAAGGTGCGCGAGAAGGCCACCGTGACCCTGAAAGTGACGCGCGCCGATGGCTCGCCGGCGCCTGCCGGCACCGAAGTGGCGCTGGCGGCGGTCGATACGGGACTGCTCGAACTGATGCCCAACAATAGCTGGCGTTTGCTGAACGCGATGATGCAGGAACGCGTGCTGCAGGTCGAAACCTCGACTGCGCAGATGCAGGTGGTCGGCAAGCGCCACTTCGGGCGCAAGGCGCTGCCGGCCGGCGGTGGCGGCGGCAAGGGCAGCCGCGAGCTGTTCGACACGCTGCTGTTGTGGAAGCCGCGCGTTGTCCTCGACGCAAAGGGCGAGGCGCGCGTGCCGCTCACCCTGAACGATACGCTCACGTCGTTCCGCATCGTGGCCGTGGCCAGCGGCGGCAGCGCCATGTTCGGCACCGGTTCGACCGAGATCCGCAGCAGCCAGGACCTCATCGTGGTGCCAGGCTTGCCGTCGGTGGTGCGCGCGGGCGACCGCCTGCGCGCCGGCTTCACCTTGCGTAACACGACCGATGCCGCGTTGACGGTCGATTTTGGCGCCAGCGTGGCTGCCGACGGCGGCGCCGCCAAAGCGCTGGCGCGCCAGAGCCTGACCCTGGCCGCCGGCCAGGCGCGGGAAGCCGGCTGGGATTATCAGGTGCCGGCCGGCGCCAGTGCGCTCGCGTGGACCATCGACGCCCGCAGCGCCGGTGGTGCCGATCAGCTGCGCTCAAGCCAGAAAGTGCTGCCGGCGGTACCGGTGCGCACCATCCAGTCCACCCTGGTGCGCCTGGACCAGCCGCAAACGCTGAAAGTGCAGTCGCCGCCGGACGCCTTGCCTGGCCAGGGCGGCGTGCGCGCGACCTTCGTGGCGCGCCTGGGCGAGAGCCTGCCCGCCGTGCGCGATTACATGACTGCCTACCAGTACCGCGGCGTCGAGCAGGATGCTTCGCGCGCCGTGGCCCTGCGCGATGCGACCATGTGGAATGCGCTGGCGGCGGCCTTGCCGGCGCAGCTCGATGCCGATGGCCTGGCCAAGTACTACCCAACCCAGACCCAGGGCAGCGACAGCCTGACCGCCTATCTGCTGTCGGTCAGCGCCGAAGCCGGCCTGCCGCTCGCGCCGGCGCTCAGGGAACGCATGGAAGAGGGCTTGCGCCAGTTCGTCCAGGGACGCGTGGTGCGCAGCGCGCGCACGGCCCGCGTCGATACGGCGGTGCGCAAGATCGCCGCGTTGGAGGCGCTGTCGCGCACGCGCCCGGTGGTGCCCGAGCTGCTCGAATCGTTCACCATCGATCCAGACCAGTGGCCGACGTCGGCCGTCGTCGACTGGTACCTGATCCTGCAGCGCAGCCCCGCACTGGCGCAGCGCGACGCCAAGCTGGCGCAGTTGCAGCAAGTGCTGCGCGCACGCCTGAACCTGCAGGGAGCAGGCTTGTCGTTTTCGACCGAGAAGGCCGACCACTGGTGGTGGATCATGGCCTCGCCCGACACCAACGCCAACCGCCTGCTGCTGGCCGTGATCGACGATCCGGCCTGGCAGGGCGACATGGGACGCCTCGCGCGCGGCACCCTGGGACGCCAGCAGAAAGGGCGCTGGGGTTCGACCCTGGCCAACGCCTGGGGCGTGCTGGCGCTGGATAAATTCTCGCGCAAGTTCGAACGGGACGCGGTCGACGGCAGCAGCAGCGCGCGTCTCGGCAACACCGTCAAGGAAGCCAACTGGAACGCGCGCGGGGTCTCCGTGGTCAGCCATCCGTGGGGCGCGGGCCAGCAGGATCTGGTCCTGTCCCACAACGGCGGCGGCAAACCATGGGCCATCGTGCAAAGCCTGGCCGCGGTCGAGCTCAAGGCGCCGCTGGCGAACGGCTACCGGATCGTCAAGACCATCACCCCGCTTGAACAGAAGGTCAAGGGCGCCTGGTCGCGCGGCGACAGCTACCGCGTGCGGCTCGACATCGAAGCGCAGGCCGACATGACCTGGGTCGCGCTGGACGACCCGATTCCGGCCAGTGCCACGCTGCTCGGCAACGGCCTGGGACGCGATGCCCAGGCCCTGCCCGGCGCCGAACGCCCGAGCGAGTCGTTGCAGCCGGTGTTCGAGGAACGCACCTTCGACGCCTTCCGCGCGTATTACGACTTCGTCCCGAAAGGCAAATGGAGCATCGGCTACACGGTGCGACTGAATAACCAGGGCCGCTTCAACCTGCCGCCGACCCGGGTCGAAGCGCTGTACAGCCCCGAACTGGCGGGCGAGCTGCCCAACGCGGCGGTCGAGGTGGGGCGCTGATGCGACGCATCGCCGCGCTGCTGTTGCTGGCGTGCGCCAACGCGCTGGCCGTGCCGACGCCCGAGCAGGTGAAGGCGGCTTACCGCTCGTCCGACGCCGAGCTGCTCGACCGCCACGGCGTGGCGATCCAGTCGCTGCGCACCGACATGACGCTGCGGCGCGCGCCGTGGGTCGGCCTGGCCGACATTTCGCCGGCCATGCGCCTGGCGCTGGTGCATGCCGAAGACCGGCGCTTCATGCAGCACGACGGGGTGGACGTGGGCGCGCTCGGCAAGGCCGCGTGGGACAACCTGCTGCGCACCCGCGCGCGCGGCGCGTCGACCATCACGATGCAGCTTGCGGCGCTGCTCGACGAACGCCTGCGCGCCAGCGCGCAAGGACGCAGCTGGGGCCAGAAATGGGATCAGGCCAGCGCCGCGCGCGAGCTGGAAGGGGGCTGGAGCAAGGCCCAGATCATGGAAGCCTACCTGAACCTGGTGCCGTTTCGCGGCGAGCTGCAAGGCATCGGCGCGGCCTCGCGCGGCCTGTTCGGCAAGGCGCCGTCGGGATTGAACCAGGCCGAGTCGGCGATCCTGGCGAGCCTGTTGCGCGCGCCGTCGGCGGCGCCGCGCGTGGTGGCGCAGCGCGCCTGCGTGCTGGCCAAGGAAATCAACCCGGCCGCCAGTTGCGCCGGCATCGAATGGGACGTGGCGGCGGCGTTGACGCGCTCGACTGTCGGCGCACCGCAAGCGCAGGCGCCGCAGGTGGCCCAGCGCCTGCTCAAGGGCGCGGCGCGCCAGGTGCGCAGCACGCTCGACGCGGCCTTGCAGCGCCAGGCCCAGGACAGCCTGCGCCAGCATCTGGCGGCCCTGCGCGAGCGCAACGTGACGCAAGGCGCGCTGGTGGTGCTCGATAACGACAGCGGCGAGATTGTCGCTTACGTGGCCAACGGCGGCGCCAGTGAAGTCGACGGCGTGCTGGCCCTGCGCCAGGCCGGCTCCACCCTCAAACCGTTTCTGTACCAACTGGCGATGGAACGCGGGTCGATCACGGCCGCTTCGCTGCAGGACGACTCGCCGCTCGAAATCGCCACCGCCGCCGGGCCTTACGTGCCGCAGAATTACGATCGCCAGTTCAAGGGCTGGGTCAGCACCCGCACCAGCCTTGCCAGTTCGCTCAACGTGCCGGCGGTGCGCATGCTCCAGCTCACGGGACTGGAGCGCTTTCACGGCCGCCTGCGCGCGCTCGGCATGATCAGCCTCTCCGAGCCGGCCGAGTTTTACGGCTATTCGCTGGCGCTGGGGTCGGGCGACGTGTCGCTGCTCGAACTGGCCAACGCCTACCGCACGCTGGCCAATGGCGGCCTGCATGGTGGCGTCACCTTGCAGGCGCGCGCGGCGCAAACAAAAACACGGGTGCTCGATGCGCGGACCAGTTTCATCATCGGCGATATTTTGTCGGACCGGGCCGCGCGCAGCCTCACCTTCGGCTTGCGCAACGAGCTGGCCACGGCGTTCTGGAGCGCGGTCAAGACCGGCACCAGCAAGGACATGCGCGACAACTGGTGCGTCGGCTACTCTGAAAAATACACGGTGGCGGTCTGGGTCGGCAATTTCGACGGCAGTCCGATGTGGGACGTGTCCGGCGTGACCGGGGCGGCCCCGGTGTGGCGCGACGTGATGGACTTCCTGCACCGGCAAACGCCGAGCCGCGCCCCCGCCGCGCCGCCAGGGCTGGTGCAGCAGGTGGTCGGCTACCAGCCGGCGTTCGAGGCGCCGCGCCGGGAGTGGTTCGTGCGCGGCACCGAGAGTGCCCAGGTGACGCTGCTGGGAGCGGAGCAGCGCCGCGCCGCCATTCTGTATCCCGGCCAGGCCAGCGTGATCGCCATCGATCCGGATATTCCGGCGGGGCGCGAGCGGGTGGTGTTCCGCGCCCAGGGTGCGGCCGGGCTGGCGTGGCGGCTCGATGGCGTGGCGCTGGGCGCGGCCAGCGCGGGTCACGCCTGGCAGCCGGTGGCGGGCGAGCACGAACTGGCGCTGGTGGACGCGCAGGACAAGGTGGTGGCGGCGACCCGCTTCAGCGTGCGCGGCAGCCGGGCAAATTAGTGCTGCAAAACAACAAACTTGCTGCAACTGGTTTGGTATAATGGCAACTCTTAAACCGAGGCAACAAAAGTTCCTGCAGCACCGACGCGTGCACGAGCCGCCATCCACACGCCCATGAGCACCCCAGCCAACCAAGCCGCAGCCAGCCTGCGCGATGCCATCCGCGAAGCGGCCGATGGCCTGATCAACCGCGAACATCTGGCCGAACTGATGATCCTGGCCGCCGTGGCGCAGGAACACTTGCTGGTGATCGGCCCGCCGGGCACCGCCAAGAGCGCTGTGGTGCGCCGTGTGGCCCAGAGCCTGGGTGGACGCTATTTCGAATACCTGCTGGGGCGCTTCACCGAGCCGTCCGAACTGTTCGGCGCGGTCAACCTGGGCAAGCTGCGCGAGGGTCTGGTCGAAACGGACGTCAGCGGCATGCTGCCCGAGGCCGACATCGCCTTTCTCGATGAAGTGTTCCTCGGCTCGACCGCCATCCTGAACACGCTGCTGGGGGTGCTCAACGAGCGCCAGTTCCGCCGTGGCCATACCAACATCGCCTGTCCGCTGCGCCTGTGCGTGGCGGCCTCGAACGCGCTGCCGGACGACGACAGCCTGTCCGCCTTTGCCGACCGCTTTTTGCTGCACGTGTTCGTCGACGCCGTGCCGGACGCGCGCCTGGAAGACCTGCTGGCCGGCGGCTGGGCGGTCGGCCAGCGCAAGGTTGGCGTGCGCGCCGACATGGCCACCCTGGACGCGCTGCACGCAGCGGTGCCGAAGGTGAACATGGGCGCGGTGCGCGCCGACCTGGCGCACGCGATCCGGCAGTTGCGCAAAGCGCAGATCAATCTGTCGGACCGGCGCATCGTCAAGGCCCAGCAACTGATCGCGGCGGCCGCCGTGCTGGCCGGGCGCAACGTTGCCACCCGCGCCGACCTGTGGCCGCTGGTGTACGTGGTGCCCAGCGCCGCTGGCCAGCAAAGCGCGCGCGAAACCCTGCGCGAGCTGCTGGCAGAGGCGCGCCATCCGCTCTTGCAGGCCGTGGTGGAAACGGCCGTGCAGCAGCCGCTGGCCCGCATCGCGCGCCTGGCCGAAACGGCCGACCGGCTGCTCGGCGCTGCGCGCGGGGAGGGCTTTCGCGGCGAGGCCGAAGCGCTGCTGCGCGAAATCGACGCCAACTTCGGCAAGGACAGCCTGCCGCCGGAACTGTCGGCGCGCCGCGCGCAGCTGGTGGTGGCCGTGCAGTCCGCCTGATGAACGCGCTGGGATGGATCGCGCGGCCCGGCGCCGCGCCGGAACCGGGCGGGCAGGTCTCGCAAGGCGCGGTGATGCGCCAGGTACTGGCACGCCTGGCCCTGTGCAGCGACGCCCAGCTGGACGCGCTGACGGCGGTCGCCACGCGCGACATGCTGGTGCTGCTCGGACGCGGCGCGGCGCTGCCGTGGGTCGACGGCGCGCGCTACTGCGCCCCGGAGCCGCTCCAGCGCATGCTGTGGCTGCCCACCGATGTGGTGCCGCAACTGCCGCTCGACCTGGTGCTGGCCAATCTGTCCGCGCGCGGCGCCAGCCTGCCTTTCCTGCTGTGGAACGAGCCTGAACAAGTGCTGCCCATCGGCCAGCCGATCGCGCTCAACCGCGCCAGCCTGGCGTGGCTCGGCCAGGAACTCGAATAATGACGCTGCCGCCGCAACTGGCGCCGTGGAGCGAATGGCTGGCGCTGGTGCCGCTTGAGATGGCCGAGGCGCTCGGCCAGATGCTGCTGCGCCTGCAGCCCCTGGTCGGTCGCATGACGGGCGTGGCCGCGAGTCCGGATACCATTCCGGTGGGGGCGGGCAGCATCGCGCGGCGCGGGCCGTACCAGCGCCTGCTGCTGAGCGAGTGGGCGGTGCTTGACGCCGCGCCGGACGAATTCATCCGCCGCGCGGCCGCTAATGAGCTGCTGTTTTCGGCGCCCGAGCCGCAGGTGCAGCGTCGCGCGCGCCTGTGCGTGGCACTGTTCGATGCCGGCCCGGAGCAGCTGGGCGAGCCGCGTCTGGTGCAGATGGCGCTGATGATCCTGCTGGCGCGCCGCGCCGGGGAGGCCGGCGCCGACTTCCAGTGGGGCGTCCTGCAAGAGCCGCCCACGCTGCATGCCAAGTCGCGCAAACTGCGCGCATGGCTGGACGCGCGCACCCTCACGCGGGTCGACGCGGCTCACCTGAACCGCTGGAACGAGACCCTTGGCTCGCTCGGCGAGACGGATGAAGTGTGGCAGATCGGGGCGTCCGGCTGCGGCGCGCTGGCACGCACCGGCGCGCGCGTGAACATCGAAGCGCCGCTGTTCGATGCGGGCCTGAAGATGAGCATCACGCAGCGCCGCGCGACCCGCGAACTGCTGCTGGAGTTGCCGGCGCCAGGCATTGGCGCGCGCTTGCTGCGCCATCCGTTCGATCCTCCGCCGCAAGGGAAAAGCCGGGTGGACGATATGTTGTCGCTGAAGCAGGCACCGGTGTTCGGACTGTCCGGCACCTGGCTCGCCGCAGCCAGGGAAAAGGGCGGCGTCGTGCTGCATCATGTGCAGGCCTGCGGTGCGGCGCAGCCGGGCAAACCGCGTCGTCGCCACGCCACGCCACTGGGCCTTATCCTGGTCGGTACAATGCAGGCCCATGTCGAACAAGGGGACGATTTCCTGACGTTTGACCGCTTTCCCGGCAGGGGCTTCGGTTCGCCGC
The DNA here is from genome assembly GCF_030846505.1 of Massilia pseudoviolaceinigra. Classification (NCBI taxonomy): domain Bacteria; kingdom Pseudomonadati; phylum Pseudomonadota; class Betaproteobacteria; order Burkholderiales; family Oxalobacteraceae; genus Massilia; species Massilia pseudoviolaceinigra. The sequence goes on from NZ_JAVCWL010000003.1 coordinate 276,108, forward strand.
GCATGGTCAAGTGCCCACCCCCGCAGCAGTTCCAGATGCCGCCAAAGGCGGACGGCTGGCTGCCAACGTTTTTCCTGATCGATCACTCGCCCACCGGCGCCGGTGCGCGCGTGTTCATGCTCGATCTCGCCGCGCAGCTGGTGTGCTGGACGGTTTATGGTCAGAAGCACAAGCACATAAGCGAGCCCCGTTTCCACCAGGTGGCCGAAGAGGTGGTCGGCGCCATCCAGTATGCGCGCACGCTGCTCTACGCCACCAGCGAGGCGAATCGCACCACGATGTATGCCATGGGTGCCAAGGAAAAGGAGCCGGCCGAGATCGCCGATTTCCCAATGCAGGTCAAGCGTGTGCTGTTCGGCGCGCCAGCGCCAGCACGGCAGCGCGCAAGCTGGCTGTATGCCTTGCAGCGCAGCGACCAGTACTGGCTGCTGGTCGACGATAACTTCAAGGTGACCATCCGGCTCATGATCGGCGATGGGGCCACGGTAATGGGCGTGGCGCGCATCGCGCTGTCGGTTTGCAGCGCGCCGGCCCTACTGGTGCTCAGTGCCGACCGCCGCACGGTGGAACTGCGCAGCGCAAGCGGAAACCACGTGGTCTTGCAGTCCGAACAGCCGATTGCCCAGCTGGTGCTCGACGCCACGGGCGAGCGCCTGTGCTGGCTGACCGACAGCCGCGAATTGAGCGTGCGCGCATTGCATGGCAGCGAGGAGTTGCTGCATGTGGCATCAGCGCAGCAGCGGGGCGCCGCATGATGCTGCCTCCGCAACTGGCGCCGTGGAGCGCGTGGCTCTCGCTGCTGCCGCTCGACCTGGTCGCGCCGCTCGGGCAGATGCTGCTGCGCCTGCAGCCTTTGGTGGGGCGCATGGCGGGCGTGGCGGCGAGTGCGGACGATATCCCCGCCGGCGTGGGCAGCATTGCCCGGCGCGGTCCCTACGAGCGAATGCTGCTGAGCGAATGGGGGGTGCTTGATGCCGCGCCGGATGAATTCATCCGCCGCGCGGCCGCACACGAGCTGCTGTTTTCCGCGCCCGAGCCGCAGGTGCAGCGCCGTGCGCGCGTGTGCGTGGCGCTGTTCGACGCCGGTCCCGAGCAGCTGGGCGAACCGCGCCTGGTGCAGATGGCGCTGTTCATCCTGCTGGCGCGGCGCGCGCAGCTCGACGGCGCCAGCTTCGAGTGGGGCATCTTGCAGACACCCGGGCCGCTGCATGCCGACTGCGACCAGCCGGCGCTGGAGCGCTTGATGAACGCGCGCACCGTGGCGCGTGTCGGCAGCGCCGAACGCGATGGCTGGAATCGCTGCCTGGCCCAGGTCGACCTGCTGGCCGATGTGTGGCAGATCGACGGCCCCGGTGCCGGCGTGCTGCACCGGATGACGGCGCGCGCCAGCATCGAACAGCCGCTTCTTGACGAGCGCCTGCAGGTGACCATTACCCAGCAGGGCAGGGCGCGCCAGCTGATGCTGGACTTGCCCGATCCGGCCAGCGCGGTGCGCCTGATGCGCCATCCGGGAAATGCGCGGCTCGACAAAATGCGCGACCGAATTGGCGGGCACGATACGCCCTCGCTCAAGCATGCGCCGATTTTTTCGCTGGGCGGCCACAGCGTCGTCACGGCCCGCGCCGATGGCGGCTCTCTGCACTTTCAGGTGTCCGATGTCGCGCGCGAGGGGTATATCGCTCCACGTCGGCAACGTCGTCCAAAAAAGGGAAGTGTGATTGGCCTGACCGCGGTGGGTAGCACTGTTTCTTGCTCTAAAAATAGGGTGTGGTTCAACCAGTTTCACGGTGCTTTTCACGCGCGCGAATGCCCGCTTCCGCCACCTGAACAATTCACGACGCCGCGTGGAACGGGGCAGCGGCTGCCGACGTTCCATATGAACACGCACGACACTGGCGGACGGATTTTTGTCCTCGATGCGGTGGGCCGGCTGGTGTGCTGGAGCGCGGTCAGTACGGCCGATGCCAATACCGTCTTCGAGGTGATTGCCACTGGCGTGGTGGGTGTTGTCCAGACCGGCGACACACTGGTATGGGCACGCATTAAAGACAGTTGTACGACGTTGGAGTGCTATCGCGATGGCGCTGTGAGCCCGCGCGAGGCGTTCGTTTTTTCAGGGCTGTCGACGCGCGTGCTGTTCGGCGATATCGGCTCCAGCAAGGAGCCCCGGTCGTGGCGGATCGCTGCCGCGATCAAGGAAACAACGTGGCTGCTGGGGCAAGGGAAAGAGCAATGCAATGTCGAGATCGATGATGGGGCCACGGTAATCGGCGTCACCCGCAGCGAGCCGGCCGATTGGGCGGAACTGGCGCTGCTGGTGCTCGATCCGAGTCGGCGCTGCGTGGAGCTGCGTGGCGAAACACAGCGCCGTGTGGTGCTTACGACCACGGCGCCGATTGCCCAAGTCACGCTGGACCCGGCCAGCGACCGGTTTTGCTGGATATTGAGCGGCACGCACGAGCTGTTCGTGCGCCACCTGCACGACGAACAAGCGCTGCTGCACGTCATACCCGATGGAGTACCCGATGCACCTTGAAATACGCCAACCCCTGTTCAGCGGCCGCCGCGAAGTGCGCGCACTGTGGTTCGACCTGGCCCTGCTGGGCGAAATCGAAGCGCGCCGGCGCGTGCTGGCGCACTGGCAGGCCGGCTCGCACCTGTTCCAGGCCTGCGGCGGCTTCCTGCTGGCGTGGCCCGCGCCGCGCCGGGAGCATGTGGAGGCACTCGACGCGCTGGCCTTGTGCCAGGTCGGCGAAGTGCTCAGCAGCGCACCCCTGAGCGACGCCGAACTGGCCGCGCTGCCGGCCGGCGCGTACTGGCTGGTGCGCGCCGGCGTGGCGCAGGCGGCCGTGCCGGAAGCGCGCGTCGATCCGGCGCCGTGGCTGGCGCTTGGGTCGGTCGCACTGCGCGTGCCGCTGGCGCCGCCGCGCGCGCCGGCCCCGGAAGCCATGGCGCAGCCGATGTCACTGCAAGAGGTGCTGGGCGCGGCCATGCCCGAGCGCAGCGCCGAGAGCATCGCCTTCCAGCGCGAGGCCGCACAGCCCATGCACGGCGCCCGGCGCGAGCGTAGCGCGCCGGTCGGCGTCGTCGTCGCCGATGCCGTGATCGGCTCGCTGGCGCGCTGGTTCGGCGTGAAACCGGTGGCAGATGGCGGCGGAGCAGGGCAGGCGCGCCAGGCCCCGCCAGGCCCGTTAGCGCGCCTGCTGTCGGACTGGGCGCTGCGGCTGGCGTCGGCGACCCGCTTGTCCACGCTGCTGGGCCGGCGCCAGGCCGATTATCTGCAAAACATGCTGGACATGTTCGCCAACGGCGACCTGGCGCAAGCGCTGCGCCACGCGGTGCCGATCGACGCCATCGGCGGCGGGGCGGCGCGCCCGGCGCTGGGCACGCCGCGCCCGCGCACCAGCCTGACCATCAGCGGTCCCAGTCCGGCCGCAACGGCGATCGGCCTGGACAGCGATCTGTCGGCGCAGCTGCGCGCCACCTACCGGCGCAGCTTCGAGCAGCTCGACCGCGAGGGCCGCATCGACGAAGCCGTCTATGTGCTGGCCGAGCTTTTGCAGTGCGGCCTGGAAGCGGTGACCTACCTGGAAAAGAAGGAGCGCTATTTGCAGGCGGCGCAACTGGCCGCCACCGTGGAACTGGCGCCGGCGGTGGCGGTGCGCCTGTGGGTGCTGGCCGGCGACATCGAGCGCGCGGTCCAGGTGGCGCGCCTGCACAACGACTTCGACGCCGCCGTGCGCCTGCTGGAAAGCCGCAACAGCGAGCACGCCGCGCCGCTGCGGCGCCACTGGGCCGAATACCTGGCCGCCCGCGGCGACCTGGCCGAGGCGATCGATGCCATCTGGCCCTTGCCGCAGCATCACTCGCTGGCGCTGGCTTGCCTGGTGCAGGCTGAACGCAGCGGCGGCACCTTGGGCATGCAGGCGCTGGCGCGCAAGCTGGCGCTGATGCCTGGCACGCTGCGCAGCAGCGCGGCGGCCATCAACACGGTGCTGACCGCGCCAGGCGAGGACGGCGTCCAGTTGCGCGCGCGCCTGGCGGTGGCGCTGCTGGACACCACGCCGGCGTCGGCGTCCTCCAGACGCGTCGCCGCGGCGCTGCTGCGCAAGGTGCTGCCGGACCGGATTGAAGGCTTGAGCCGGCTCGACAAGAAGGCGCTGGTCAGGCTGGCCGAGCTGGCCGGCAGCGCGGTGCTCAGCGCCGACCTGCCCGTGTTTTCAACCAGGGCCGACATCGACGCGACGCCGCTCAACGCCCGCGTCGAGCCGCTGGTGCTGAGCATGGACGAACGCGGCCTGATGCCGATCCAGTACGCGCGCTGCCTGCCGGACGGCCAGTACCTGCTGGCGTTGGGCGAAGGCGGCGTGGTGCGGATCGGGCGCGACGGGCGCCAGCTGGCCCACTATCCGGTGCCGGCCGAGCATCTGGTGATCTCGCACAATGGCAAGCGCGCGCTGGCGCTGGTCAAGCGCGACCGCAAATACCGTGTCAGCCGGCTCGACCTGATCAGCGGCAGCGTGTCGGACTGGCTGACGCTGGAGCTGCAGCACTGGTCCGGCCAGTACGACGGCGTGTCCTGGAACGTGGCCATGGAGCGGCGCCTGGCGGTGCTTGACACCACCGCGCAGCATCAGAGTATCGTGTGGCAGGTCGCCAGCCTGCCCGGCGTGATCGACGGCTATGCCGACCGGGCGGGCGCGCTCACGATCCTGCTGCGTGTACCCGACGGCTTCGAGCAATGGTCGTACCAGCAGCCGGGCCGGCATCTGCACCAGCGCGACTGGTGGAACGATATCGCCTGGAGCGAGGGCATGCGCATGCTTCCCGGCCCGTCGGGGGCGGCGCCGTTCCTGGTGAGCATCGACCGGGTTTTCGAGCAGATTCTGGTGAAGCAGCACGGCTTGCCGGCGCTGCCGCCGGTGGCGCTGGGATTGAGCTGGCCGTCCAAGGTGCTTATCGACGGCAGATGGCTGGTCCTCGTCGGCGAGGAGGAAAGGTCGATGTGCTGCCGCATCGTCAGTTTGAACGATGGCGTGGTGCGGGCGCGCATCGTGCTGCCGCACCACAGTTCGGCGCGCTTCAGCTTTCACGACGGGCGCCTGCTGGTGTTCGACCAGGCCGGGCGCCTGGTCGATGTGGATTGCGAGACCGGCGTGGCAAGCACCCTGTGCCTGAGTTAAGCTGATGCGCGGGGCACGGGCCTTGCCGGGATATTGATGGAGATGACGATGCACAATCCTTACCTGGCACCGCAGGCCCCCACGCCGCCGGCGCCGGACAGGCGCTGCGAGCAAGGCATATTCGCATTGACCGGACGGATCGGTCGCCTGCGGTTTTTCGTGTACTCCCTGCTGCCTCCGTACGTGCTGGTGGCGCTGCTGTTCATGGGTGGCATCATGAACAGCGCGTGGCCGTACCTCACACCTTTGCGCACGGTGCTGTTTGCGCTCACGCTGCTGCTGCCCCTGGTGTACGTCATGCGGCGGCTGGACGACCTGCATCGCGCGCGCCGGTGGGGCTTGCTGTACCTGGTGCCGCCAATAAATTTCGCTGTATTGTGCTATCTGCTGTTCGCGCCGGGTGACAAGGCGGCAAACCAGCGCGGCCCCGCGCCCGCACCGAATACGGCGGCGGTCGTGCTGGGGCTCTTGCTGGAACTGCCGCTGTTGCTGTTTCTTGCCTGGCTGCCCTTCCGCTCCCCGGACTGAGGCCGCGCGATGCATCACCCGTCATTTTTTGGACTGAACCATGAATAATCCCTACGCGCCGCCGGGCGCCGACATGTTCCTCGCCGGGCCGGTGCAGGCGCGCTGCACGCCGCGCCTGCTGACCCTGCACGGGCGCATCGGGCGCATGCGCTATCTGGTGTATGTGTCGCTGTTGACGAGCTTGCTGATCGCTGCTGCCGTGCTGATGGTGGCCGCACTGATGCCGTTCGGCGCTCTGGTGAGCACGCTGGGGCTGCTGATGCTGATCCCCTTGCTGGGCGTGCTGTTCGTGATGACGCGCCGGCGCCTGAATGACTTGGGGCGTTCCGGCTGGTGGAGCTTGCTGGGTTTAATTCCGTTCGTCAATCTGGTGGTGGGCTTGTGGCCGTTGCTGGAGGCCGGCACTCCCGGCGAGAACGCCTACGGCTTGCCGCCGCCGCCCAATGGCTGGCAACTCGTGCTGGCCGCCTGGGTGCTTCCGCTTGCCATGCTGCTGTGCTTGCCCACCGTTATGAAAATGCAGTACCGCTGGAGCACCATCGTCGCTGCCGCTTACTTTCCGATGTCGCTGCCAGGCATGCAGAACGGCGCGCCGCCGCCCCACCTGACGCCGATCTGGCGATGAGCGCAAGCGGGCCGGCGACTATATTGATGGAGAAGCGATGAATAATCCTTACGCATCACCAGTGGCGGACATGCATGCCGGTCTGGACGAGACCTACGAGCCAAGCTTGTTTGCCTTGCGCGGCCGGGTGGGCCGCTTGCGATTTCTCGTCTATACGATACTGCCGGCCTACGCGGTATTGATGCTCCTCGGGTTGTCCGCGCTGTTGAGCGGCAGAGCGCCGGTGGGGGGAACCGCGACGCCCAAGCTGCTGGCGCTGCTGGCAGTGGCGCTGGCGGTCGTCACGGCGCTGCGGCGCCTGGACGATCTGAATCACTCGCGCTGGTGGGGCCTGCTGCTCTTGGTGCCGCCGGTGAATGTCTTTGTCTGGTGCTACCTGTTGATTGTGAGTGGCAGCGAAACGGCGAACAAGCGCGGCCCGGCGCCGGCGCCGAATACGGTGATGGTCAAGCTGGGAGCGATGCTGGCGGTACCGCTGCTGTTGGGAACCCTATGGGCGGGGTATGCGATGGTCAGGATGTTGCCGGTGCTCAGGTAGGCCGGCATGCGTGCCCTTGACCCTGCCGCACCAACTACATTTACAGGGATGACCGATGATTAATCTGTATGCCGCACCCGCCACCGACATGTTCGCGGCCTTGCCGGCTTATTCGAAAACGCAGCAGAGGTGGATCAGAACCGTGGTGGTCGAAGCGTTTCACCACATACCGCTGGCGGCCACGCATGGCCGCGCGGGCGAGATCAACGGAGTGAAAAAGTGAATAATCCCTACGCGCCCCCAGAATCGGACCTCACGCCGGTGCAAGAGCACAGCGACACCTATCCGCCGACCTGGTTCGACGCACGCGGCCGCATCGGCCGTTTGCGTTACCTGGTGTATGCCACGGTGCCGTCGACCCTGGCGGTGCTGCTGGTGTTGTTCCTGATCGGCTGGTTCGACCTGCGCGAACGGCCCATCGTCATGCCGGTATTACTTATTGGGACGGGGGTTGCCGTGGCCGCCGTGCTGGCGCTGATGACGCTGCGGCGCCTGCGCGATCTGGGGCAGCCGGGGTGGTGGGCGCTGATCCTGCTGCTGGCGCCGATCAACGTCTTGCTGGTCGGGTTTCTGCTGGTGCGCCCCGGCGGCGCGGGCCCGAACCGCTACGGGCCGCCACCGGCCGACAACACAACGCTGGTGGCGGCCGGGACCTGGATAGTGCTGGTGATGGCGTTCACCGGGCTCTTCCGGCTATTCGATATCGGCTGAGCCGCGGCGCCTGGGGTGTCCGCTTACTCGGTGCGGTGAATAGCGCATAGCTTGTTGCCGTCCGGATCGCGAACATAGGCCAGAAACATGGGGCCCAGGCTGGTGTCGCGCTTACCCGGCGGATCTTCACAGGTATCGCCGCCATGGGCAACCGCCGTCTCGTAAAATTTTTGCACGTGCTCGGGCGAGCTGCATTTGAAGGCAATGGTGCCGCCGTTGGCAAACGTCGCCTCTTCGCCATTGATTGGCTCGGTAATGCAGAAGATGCTTCCGTCGTGCCGGTAGAAGAGCCGGGCGTGGCCGGAATGTGCCTTGTTATGAAGCGGCTCGCCCACGCCGAGTGTTGCGAGTACAGCGTCATAGAATTGTTTTGACCGTTCAATATCGTTTGAGCCGATCATGACATGACTGAACATATTTTCTCCGTGTTGTGCCCTGAAGGTTTTCCGGGCCAGACGTTAATGATAATGCAAATAGACACACAAGAAATTTATCCCCCAATCTATTCAAAGGAGTTCCAATTGAATCATCTGTACGCCGCACCCGCGGCCGATATGACGCCGCGTGCGGTCAGTGGCGAAACCTATGTGCCGCGCATGTTGACCATGAAGGGCCGTATCGGCCGCGTGCGCTATCTGGTTTATTCCATGGTCCTATGGATCGCGATCATGCTCTTGACGACCGCCCTGATTGCCTTGCTGGTGACGGCGTTCAGCCTCTTGATGAGCCTGCTTGGGCTGGTGATGCTGATCCCCGCGCTGGCCGCAACGTTCATCCTCACGCGCCGCCGTCTGCACGATATGGCGTTGTCCGGCTGGCTTGGGCTGCTGCACCTGGTTCCGCTTGTGAACTTCTTTTTTGGGCTGTGGATGGTTTTCGGGCGCGGCGGCGAGGGCGCGAACAAGTACGGCCCGCCGCCGGCGCCGAACACGCGAGCGCTGACGATTGCCGCGTGGGTCCTCCCGATCGCCTTTGCGGCGTCGATGCCGAGTATCCTGAAGTTGCAAGATAAGTGGATCGATTTGATCATGGGCTTCGAGGCCGCCAAGGTCGACAAAACCTTCGACCCCTTTTCAGCTCGCAACGCGCCGGCCGATACCGCCTCTGATGACGCTGCCGCGGCATCCGGCGACGCCAGCGCCGACAGCGAGATCCCCGCCGAGGCGCCAGCCCCGGCCGCGCCGAAGCCGCTCAACTAACCGGGGCGCGCGGCCCGGCAGCGGTGGTCCGAAAACACCACCGCGCTTACAACTGCCCGCTTTCCTTGATGTCGAGGTAGCGGTTCACCAGCGCCGCACTGAGCTGGTCCGGCGTGATGTCGATCAGGCGCTCGGCGCGGATGCCCAGGCGGCGGATGGCCTCGCGCCGCTGCTGCAGGTAGTGCACCGTGGCGCTGTAGCGCAGGGCGCTGGGGAAGGTGTCGACCGCCTTGCTGCGCGCGCCGTCCATGACCTTTTCGCGCAGGCTGGCGCAGATCACCAGGTGCTTGCTCGACATCAGCTCGCACGCCGAGCGCAGCGCCGTGTCGTCTTCGTCGTGCAGGTTGGTGATGATGACGACAAAAGCGCGCTTGCTCAGGCGGTTGAGCAGATTGGTGGCCGCCTGCAGATAGTCGGGCGCCATTTCGGACGGCTGCACGTCGTACACCGCGCCGAGCAGGCGATCGAGCCCGTTGCGGCCCTTGAGCGGCGCCACCCAGCGGGTCTCGCCGCCGAAGGTCATCAGGCCGACCGCGTCGCCCTGTTTCTGCGCCAGGAAGCCGAGCGTGAGCACGGCGTTGAGCGCGTGGTCGAAGTGGGTGGTGGTGTCGTCGCGCGCCAGCATGCGGCGCCCGGTATCGAGCAGGAACACGACCTGCTGGTCGCGCTCTTCCTGATACTCGCGGGTGATCGGCTTCTGGCGCCGCGCGGTCGCTTTCCAGTCGATCGAGCGCATGCTGTCGCCGTCGCGGTATTCGCGCAGCTGGCGGAAGTCGGTGCCTTCGCCGCGGCGCCGCTTGCGGATGGCGCCGGCCGCCGGGGCGCGGCGGTCGGTCGCGCTCAGGGTGTGGCCGAGCAGTTTGGAGAAATCGGGGAAGACCTTGATGGTGCTCGGCGCGCCGATGCGGTGCACGCGCTGCCACAGGCGCAGCGGCGAGCGCACGCGCAGGTGGGCCGGCCCGAAACTGGCCGGGCCGCGCTGGTCGGCGCACAGGCTGTAGCTGACGGCGGCATACGCGCCCGGCGCGATCTGGCTGCGGTGGCTCAGGCCTTCCATGGCCCAGGTGGCGGGATAGTCGTCGTACAGGTCGAGGGCGACGTGACGGGCGCCCTCGTTGTGCAGCTTGAGCGTGACCTTGTTCCAGGTGCCGACCGGCCAGACGCCGGCCAGTTCGCGCTCGACCCGCAGCAGCGGCGCCTTGCGCGAGATCCAGGCGTCGACGCAGGCCACGGCCAGCGCGGCCAGGCCCGCTCCCTGCCACAGCGGCAGCAGTGCCTCGACGTGGCTGGCCGCCAGGCCAAGCACGGTCCAGCCGCCGGCCACAAGCAGCAGGGTGCGCGACGGGGTCAGTACGTCAGCCACGCGGAGCGGCGACTTCTTCGATCAGCCCAAGCAGCAGTTCGTCGCTGCTCAGGCCATCGAGTTCGCTTTCGGGAGAGACGGCGATGCGGTGCCGCAGCACCGGCAGCGCGGCGGCCTTGATATCGTCCGGGGTCACGTAGTCGCGCCCCGAGGTCAGGGCCATGGCGCGTGCCATGCGCACCAGCGCGATGCACCCGCGCGGGCCGGCGCCGATCGCAATGCCGGGCCAGTCGCGCGTGGCGCGCACCAGCCGCACGGCGTAGGCGGCAACGGCGTCGTCGACCCGGATGCGGGCCACCAGCTGCTGCAGCGCGACGATGGTGTCGGGCTTGACCAGGGTGGCCACCTGGCTCACTTCAAGGCCGTCGCCGACGCGGTCGCGCGTGACCATGCGCAGCATCTGCTCTTCTTCGTCGGCCGTCGGATAATCGATGCGCACCTTGATCAGGAAGCGGTCCAGCTGCGCTTCCGGCAGCGGGTAGGTGCCTTCGTTTTCGAGCGGATTTTGCGTGGCCAGCACCATGAACGGCGGCGGCAGCTGGTGCGATTCGCCTTCGATCGTCACCTGGCGCTCCTGCATCACCTCGAGCAGCGAGGACTGGGTCTTGGCCGGGGCGCGGTTGATTTCGTCGGCCAGCAGCAGGTGCGCGAACACGGGGCCGCGGCGCACGCTGAAGGACTGGCTCTTCATGTCGTAGACGGCGTGGCCCATGACGTCGGCCGGCATCAGGTCGGGCGTGAACTGGATGCGCGAAAAGTCGCCGGCGAAGGTCTTGGCCAGGGCCTTGACCAGCAAGGTCTTGCCCAGGCCCGGCACGCCTTCGATCAGCACGTGGCCGCCCGCGAGGCAGCAGGCCAGGACCTGGTCGACGACGGTCTGCTGGCCGATCACGGCGCTGCGGATTTCCTCGCGCATGCGCTGGACAATGCCGATCGCCTGGTTCAGGCGGTCGGCCGTGATGGCGGGTGCGGCGCTGGTGGCGGTGCTATCGTTCATAGTGATTTCTCAGTTCTTGAAGAGTGCGGATCTGACGGGTGAATCGGGTGACATGGCTGGCGGCGTCCTGCTGCAGCGCTTCGCTGACATCGGCATCTAGCAGCGAACAGTCGCGCGCCAGGGTCGCCCACAGCTGGGGTTCGGGCAAACGGAACAGGGCCGGGGCGCGGCGCCGGATCAGGGCCAGCGTATCTTCGCGCGCGGCGTCGAGCAGCACCTGGCGCCCGCCATCGGCCTTCCACAGCCAGGCGCCGCTGGCGTCGATGTGTTCGAGCAGCGAGCGCCGTTCGGCCTTCGGCGCGGGGATGATCGGGCCGAAACGGCGCACCGCGGCCCAGAACATGAGCGCCACGCCGACCGCAAGGCTGATCAGGAACAGGTTGTAATTGCGCCACAGGGCCTTGTACCAGGGCAGCACATTCAGGTTGCGCACGATGGTGACGTTCCGGCCGGGCGTGAGCTCGGTCAGCGCCAGCAGCAGCTGGGCGTGGTCGCGCTCGTCGAGCATGTAGTTGCTGAAGTAATCGTTGGTCACCAGGACGACCTGGCCCTTGCCCTCGCGGTAGACGCGCACGGCGCCGCCATCGTCGTCGCTCCAGAGCGGGGCGACGGCGTTGGGCAGGCTGACCAGTTCCATCTTGCCGCCGTCGAGTTCGAGCGGATAGCTCTTGCCCGGCAGGATCAGGCGGCTGACGGTCTTGTCGCGCTCGCGCCGGGCCGCGGCGATCGCTTCCGGTTTGTCCTTGTCTTTCGCGGCCGGCTCGGTACGGCATTCGCAGGCCTTGGCGTCGCGCCGCACGCGCGCGCCGAAGCGGTCGGTGAGCGGGTCTTTGTTGTCGTGGGCTACGGCGGTGAAATACGAGCGGGCAGGCGGCTCGGGCGGAGTGTGGTCTTCCTCTTCGTCCTCTTCCTCGTCCTCATCATCCTTGGGCTTGTCTTCATCCTTGCCCTGCGCGCTGGCGGGAGCGGCGGCCGGCTTGGGCTCTTCGACTTCTTCTTCCTCGTCCTCGATTTCTTCGTCGTTCTCCTCGCTGGACGGATCCAGCGCGGCGAGCGCGGCTTTTTCGGCGGACGTCAGCGAGCGCGGTTCGGCAATCAGGGTATTACCGCGCCGCACCCAGTCGAGCATTTCCTGCGCCTGCCCCGGCAGCGCCGTGCCCGATGCGCCGCTGAGGATCATGGTGCCGCCCCCGACCTTGGGCAAGATCAGTTCGCCGAGCGAGCCGACGCTGTTGACGACCCGGCCGTTCTGTTGCAACAGGCGTGTGGCGGCCAGCATGCGGTCCTTGCGCGCCGCCTCGGACATGGTGCGCCGCGCTTCCCAGCGCAATTCCATCATGTCGTGCCACCACAAGGTTGCCGAGGCTCCCACGGCCACCAGGGCCAGCACGGACAGGAAGCTTTTCAGGTTGTCGTTCATGCCGCCGTCTCCCGCAGTGCGCCGAACTGCGCATCCCATGCCGCGCAGCAGGCCAGCAGGGTGTCGTCGTGCGGCCAGCGCGCGGCGTAGGCGCCGCCCAGCCACAGGGAGGTGGCGCTGATGGCCACTTCCAGGCGCGCTTGAGAGAGCTGCTGGCGCTGCGCGGCCTGGCGCGCCAGGCGCAGGCAGTCGCCCTCGGTATCACCCTGGCGCAGAGCCAGCGCATCTTCCGTGACCAGGCGCGAGAGGGTGGCGCGGTACAGCAGGGCCAGGGCGGCGCGCTGTTCGCCGCGGGCCCACAGGGCGCGCACTTCAGTTGTCACGTCGGGCGGCAGCGATTCGGCGCGGATATTCAGGCCGCCGATTTCAGTGGCCACGCGCGCCTTGGCCGAGCGCTCGAAGGACGGGAAATGGTGGCGGTAGCGGTACAGCACCCAGGCCACGGCGCCGATGGCAAGCGCGATGAACAGCACCTTGAGGATGGAGGCAATCAGGTTCATGTCGAACGAGGAGGGCTTGCGCGCTTCCTTCTTGATGTCCTTTTTCTTGTCGCGCTCTTTCAGTTCCCAGCTTTCCACGCATTCGTAGCCGCGCAGGTCGGAGTGGGCATAGACCTGGTCGGTCTGCTGGCGGATGCGCGCCTGCTCGGGTGCCTGCACCGGACCGCGGTCGGGCAGGCGCATGTCCTTGGGCCGTTCGCATGGCGGGCGCGCCGGCGTCGGTGACGCCGCGGCGGGCTTGCCGGGTGTGGCAGGCTCGGCCAGGACCGGCGCGGGAACGCCGGCCAGCGCCAGCAGCATGCCGGCGCCGGCCAGCGCCAGCAATGCCGACGCGGGCGCGGCGCCGCGCGCGCGAACCGCCTGCGGGCGCTTGATCTGGCGCAGCTTGATTTCGAGATCCCATGCTTCCATGCTGGCGCGGCGGTTCAGATACAGGGTAAAGCAGCAGGCCGTGTAGACCGGCGCGATGAGCGCCGTGGACAAGGCGAAGGCGCCCAGAGTGAGCAGCTCGGTCAGCACATCGGGCGTGTCGCTGACCATGTTGGCAAACAGCATAAACGGATTGCCGATCTTCCCGTCCGCGGCAAAAATGCCGATGAAGCCGAGGGCGCCCAGCTGCAGCACCACTTCCAGGTGCGTGCAGACGACGCCGAACCAGACCGCCGACGAGGCGGTCCCATTCTTGCCGAGCGCGCTGCGGCGTGCGCTGGCGACCCCGCCGCGCGCACCTTCGAGCTGCCAGACCGGTTGCCACAGGCCGCGTCCGGCGCTGATCGGGCGGCCCCAGGTAATCAGGCGGAACCAGCCGCCGCCGAGCTGGCCCGGCCAGGCGCGTACCGCTTCCTGCCAGGTGACGGCGGTGCCGAAGACCTGGCGCGAGAGCACGTACAGGGGCGCGCGTTCGAGCAGGGGCTTGAACCACCAGGCCAGGATCAGCCAGGCCCAGGACAGCCCGGGCAGCCAGACGGTCAGCGCGGCGCACACGGCGACCAGGGGCAGCCAGAGCGCCAGGAACGCCATGTAGGCCGCGCCGGCGTGCGAGTGCAGCAGGCTGAACCCGAGGTCGAGCGCCTGGGCATTGGTGCGCGGGCGCAGTTCGATCTGCAGTTTGTCGATTTGCATGGCGGCCCTTATTGCTTGCCGCGGCCGGCGAACAGGAAAAATCCGATTACCAGCGCCCAGCCGGTGCCGCCGACAGCGTACTTGACCTGGATCGGGATCGCGCCCGAGCCGGACCAGAACGCTTCAAAGAAGGCCGCGAACATGGTCATCAGGCTGCCGCCGACGATCACCGGGAACATGGTCTGGCTGGCGCTGTAGAGCGCGTGCGCGCGGGTGAGCCGGCCCGGGTGGATCAGGGTCAGGCCGAGCCGGATGCCGGACATCGCGCACAGCAGCAGCCCGGTGATTTCGAGGCTGGAATGGGTGATCACGAACGACCAGAACTGGTGGACGGTGGTCGGGTCGCGGCTGAGCCAGGCGCCGATCACGCCCAGGTGCAGGCCGTTCAGGCCCAGGCTGATCAAGGCCGGGATGCCGCCGAAAATGCCGCCGGCAAAACTGCGGAAACCGATCGAGACATTGTTCCAGATGTAGTGGCCGAACATCATCAGGTCGCCCTGGCTGCCGCCGCGCCCGACGTGGATGCGCGATGGCTGGTACATTTCGCGGAACCGGTCGAGCTGTTGCGCCGAGGCGAAGCTGTACGCCCACTGCGGCTGGTACCAGACCAGCAGGCCGACCACCAGGCCCACCCCGAAAAACGCCAGGCAGGTGATCAGCAGCAAACGCCATTCGGCGCGCACGCGGCAGGGAAAGTCGACCAGCATCCAGCGCATCAGGGTGGTGGGGCGCTCGACGACCGTGCCGTACAGGCGGCGGTGGCAGGCGCCGACCATTTTCTGCAGATGATCGGTCAGGGTGGGCGAATAGCCGCGCTGGCTGCACAGCGCCAGGCACTGGCACAGGCGCCGGTATAGTGCCGGCAGCGCGCGCTGGTCTTGCTGGCTGCCGTCGAGGATGGCGCCGATCTCGGTCCAGAGAGCGGCATTGTCGGCTTCAAACTGAACTTGCTTCATTTGGTCAGGCCCGCCACATAAGAGCGCATGCGCTCGACCGACGCGGTGCCGCGTACGCCGGTCAACGGTTCGGCGATGCTGCCCAGTTCGGCCATGCGGTCGAGCGGCAGGCGCGCTTCGCGCTCGAACAGGTCGACCAGGGTACGCTGCTGGTCGGGGCTGAGAGGGAAGGGCAGCGGCAGCGGATGGGCCAATAAGGGGGTGGCGCGCGGCACGGCTTTTTCGTAATAGATGACCTGGGTGCCGGCGACGATATCGCCCAGGCGGCGAAAGCGCAGGTCGAACATCATGCACACCAGCCCGGTTGCGTACATGACCGGGAGGAAGTCGGCCACCAGCAGCAGATTGCGCAGGGTCGATTCGCGCCAGCCGACCGGCAGGCCGTCGCTGCGCACCACTTCCAGGCCGACGGCACGCTTGCCCACCGTGCGGCCGTTAAAATACACTTCGCTGATGATCGGATAGCCCCAGTAGGTCACGAACAGCAGCAGCAGGAAAATGCCTTCGCCGAGTTTCCCGCTTGGCATGGCGAGGCGCAGCAGAAAGCACACGACGGCCCACAGCAGGAAATCGAGCATCCAGGCGACCGCGCGCAGATAGGGGCCGGCGGGCGTCAATTGCAGGCTCACGCCCTCGGGCGTGGTCAGGGACAGGCGGCCGTCTAGCAAGCTGGGGCCTCTTCGCGCTGCCGGATTGCCGCTGATTTTAGTACCGCCATGCGTTTTGCCGTGTTAAATTTACTGTAGGATGTATTTATTGTACCCAAGAAACGATGCATCGATGGCAAATATGTGAAAATTGCAGCGCTGTTTGTGGGCGGAGGACCACGTTGCAGGCCGGCTGCCGGCGCCGTCGAAGTCAGTATCGTCGTGGTATCGTTGTTTACGCTGGAAGTGTACCAAGGTCGCTTGCGCCCCGTCACAGCTTATCGGGTGGAATGATTTGAACAGAAAAGTAGTCATTGGCGTGTGCATCGCCGCCGCCGCCGCGTCGGTGGCGCAGGTGCCGGACAAGCCCGCGCCGTCTCCGGCTGCGGCCGTGCCGGCTTTTCCCAGCCATCTGCTGGCGGGAGCTGGCGCCTGTCCGGCGCCGCTCTGGCCGCGCGAGGCGCTGCTGTACGACCTGCAGGGCAGCACCACGCTGTCGTTTGCGATCGGGCCGGACGGCGCGGTGGTGCAGCCGCGCCTGCTGCGCACGAGCGGCTGGAAAATGCTCGACGACGCCGCCCTGGCCGGGATTGCCGCGTGCCGCTTCAAGCCCGGCCTGGACCCGGCGCAGCGTGCCGGAGCGTATCCGATGCAGTTCGACTGGAAGCTCGATGGCGAGGCCGGCGTCACGCCGGTTATGCGCGCAGGCAGTTGTCGGGATTCCCCGCGCTTTGCGCGCTTCGCCCCATTCGATGCGGCGCCGACCAGCGCCAGCGGGGTGCTGTTGCGCTTTATGGTGGGCGCGGGCGGCGTGCCATGGCGCATCGCCGCCGAGGCCGGCAGCCAGCCGGACGCGATGGTGGCCGAAGCGATCGATTACGTGCAATCCTGCCGCTTCGACTACGATCCGTCCGTTCCGGGCGCGCGCAGCGCCAGCGTGACCGGCCGCGTGCTGGCGCGGTAGATTTTCTTCGTCTGTGATTGCTTGCTGGACGGCCTTATGCCGCGCTTTGGGGGGGCAGGCGGCGTTAGCGCTTGTCCCAGGTGGCGCGCCAGGCCGCGTAACGCCGGAACGATGCCGGCGTGTTGAGTTCTTCGATGACGTCGTCGCCGCCGTCGCCATCGGTGACGTGAAACAGCAGCGCCACCGCATCGCGCTGGGCGGCGCTGCCGAACAGGCCTTCGTCGGCCAGCTGCTGCAATGCCGCGCTGCAGGCGCCGAACACCCATGCGCGCAGTGCGTCGATGTCGACCTCGTTGGGAAGATCGCGGTGGTAGGGCAGGATCATGCGGTAGGCGATGTCGAGCCAGGCGCCTTCCTCGAAGAACGACCATTCCGACGGGTTCCACAGGATATCGTCGCCGCCACCGTCCTCGTTCAATGCCTCCACGCTATTGGCGAGCGGGACGATCGTCATGGCGCTGTCGTCGCTGATCAGGGCGAAGGCGTTGAGCGTCTGGTCCGAATGGGCCGCGCGCATGGCGTTGAAGGCGTTGCGGGCGCCGTCGCGGATCTCGCTGGCCAGCAGGGCGGCATCGAGCCGGTTCAGGTCGACATTGGCCTGGCGCGTGAGCGTGAAGCCGGCGGCCACGGCGTCGGCGCACAGGGCCGCGTAGCGCGCCTGGGCGGCGGCCGGGCTGGCCAGTTCATCGAGGGTGTCGGTACCCCAGGTTTCAGCCATGCCGGTGGCGCTCCAGACTGCCGTGCCGAGGTCGCGCACCTCGACAAACTGTCGTGGCTTGGTGCCGGCGTATTTGTGAAAAAGTGACCAGTTCGTCGTCATTGTTGCGTCTGTGCTTTATGTTGGGAAAATCGCATTCCCGCGCAGAGGAGCGTCTGTGTTTTGTTGGGTGAATACGGCTGCTGCACGGGCAATCTTATTGGTTCGGAAAGAAGTATGACGGGCGCGGCGGCTCCTGTCACGTGCAATCTGGGCTGCCGGCCACACGCATGGCGCACCGGCGGTGCCGCCGCTACAGGAGCAGCAGGGCTTCGCGCGCTTCCACGTCGACTTCTTCGGCGCGGTCCGACGCGGTCGGGTGGGCGGCGAGGCGGTGCAGGTCGGCGGCCAGCGCCTGCAGCAGGGCAGGCGAGCGCGCCACCACGCGGTCAATCAGGTTATGTTTCCAGATGCCGTCGTCGCCATCGAGAATCTGCCTGATGGCCGGCGCGAGCGGCGCGCCCAGGCTGACGAGCAAGGGTGCGAGCTCTTTCGCCACCGGCCAGTTGAGGTCTTGCATCCATACCAGCAAATCGGGCACGACCGGGGCGACGGCGGGCCAGCCGGCCGCCATGGCGGCCTGCACGGCGTCCAGGTCGTGTTTGTCGGCGGGGATGAATGGCGAGCGCTGGTGCAATCGGGGTCCTTGGTCAATACCGTTGCCGGCAACAGCGGCAACGGTATCACGAGCGCCCCGGCCACGCCAGCCGGACTGCGGATCAGCGTGCGCCGGTGCCGCTGGTCAGCGCGGCCGGCAGGTTGTCGACGTTGTCCAGCTTATACGGGAACAGCACCGTGTCGCCGAACACCTTGGCGCCGGTATCCTTCTCCACATCGGTTTCCGACTTGCCGGTGTAGCGGTTCGAGGCGATGTTGGCATCGATCAGCCCGTTGCTGCCATTCCAGTGCGGCCTGGCCGTGTTGGCAAAGAAGTTTCCTTCCACCTTTACTTGCGCAAAGTCATCGGCGGCGATAGCGAAGTAGGGCACGTCGAGCCAGTAGTTGCTGTACAGGTGAGTGCGGGATGCCGCGCCCATGAGCTTCGGATTGCGGCCCGAGGTCTTGTTCCAGAAGTTATGGTGCAAGGTCACCTGCGAGTTGCTGAACGCGTTGGTGTAGTGGTGCTGGTTGCCGCAGACAGCCTCGTTGGTGCCGTCAAAGCGGTTCCAGCTGAGGGTGATGTTCTTGCTGTCCTGGATGTCGACGTGGCCGTCGCTGATCTTGTTGAAGCGCACATGGTCGATCCACACGTGGCTCGACTTGGTAATGGTGATGCCGTCGCCCGCTTCGACCAGGCCGGGGTTGATGTTTTCGATGGCCAGGTTGCGGATGATGATGTTCTTGGCGTCGCGCACGATGAGCGAGGCACCGATGATGCGCGCATCCTTGTTCAGGCCGACGAGGGTCTTGTTGGAACCGACCCAGATATTGCTTTCATCGCGCGGGCGCATGTAGCGCCTTTCCTTGGCCGAGCCGAGTTCCTTGCAGGTCTGCGTGCCGACCGGAACGCGGTAGGTGTACTTGCCCGGATCCTGGTAAGCCGGGCAGGCGACCGCGCAGGTGCTTTCCGAACGCACGGCGGTGCGGCAATCGATGGTGGCGCCGGCCGGAATCTGGATCACCGCGGCGGATTTCGATGTCAGGGCACTGGACAGGGCGCTGCACGAGGTCACGGTGATGGGGGCGGTGTTGCCGCCACCGGTGGTGGTGCTCAAGCCGTCGGCGCCGCGCTGGGCCGCGAAGCCGTCCGGTGCGGGGCCGCCGCAGGAACCGTTGGTCGGGTTGAAGAACCAGCGCTGCTGGCCGCCGGCGGTATCAATCGCCTGGTAGACGCGCGAGCCGCTGTTGCTATCGCCCACGGTGAGCGACTTGCCCGAATGGCGCGCGACGACGTTGTAGCCGCCGCTGGTCGATTTTTTGAGCAGCCATTGCTGGTTGTGGGCGCCGGTGGCGTTCCATTGGATGATCCTGGCGCCATCGTTGACGGACAGGTTCAGCACGTCGAGCAGCAGGCCGCTCTGTTTGGATTGCATGGTCCAGTAACCGTTGCCGGCCTCGCGCAGATAGAATTGCTGGTTGGCGCTGCCGCCGTAGCCCCACTGCTGCACTTCGGCGCCGCCCTGGGTCGAGCCGGCGACGATGTCGAGCGCTTTGCCGGAGGCGGCGTTGACGACGCTGTACAAGCCGCCGTTGGTCACGCCCGCTGAGCAATTGGCGGCGCTGGCGGGATTGGCCATCAACGCCAAGGGAATGGCGAGGGACGCGGCCAGGGCGGCCAGGCGCCGTGCGGGAAATAGACGTATCGACGCGTCGGAAACGGGGAATTCGGTCATGGCTGGCGTAGCTCCGGATGGTTGGCAAGCAGGCCACGACATGGGCTTACTTGTGTTATTGAAATGCAAAGAAAAGGATGCTATCAGCTAAAATGTACATACAGGTATATGCATTTCCTAAAGATGTATGCAATTTTTAATAGGGTTGGGCGTGGTATGGATGTGGCCGGCGTGGTCTGACGAGGACTTGGCTTTATTACGGTCCACCCTGCGAGCAGGCTTATCGATCTTCAACAACGCACTGATGCCGATGCCCGCGCGCTGACGACGATGGCCGCCGCGGTGCAGGCGCGGGCGGCCATCATCTGTCAAGCGTCGCACGGCAGGGCCGGCTCGGCCGCCTCCTGCTCGCGGCGCATGAGCAAGTCGCGCATCTGCGCCGCCGGCAGCGGCTTGCCGTAGTAATAGCCCTGCGCCTTGTCGCATCCGCTTGCGCGCAAGAATTCGCCTTGCTCCGGCGTTTCAATCCCCTCGGCAACCGTTTCCATTTTCAAGCTCCGGGCAATGGCAATGATGGCCTTCGTGATGGCGGCGTCTTCGGTGCTGTGCGGCAGGTCGCGCACGAAGCTGCGGTCGATCTTCAGCGCGCTGACCGGAAATGTCTTGAGGTAGCTCATGGAAGAGTAGCCGGTGCCGAAATCGTCGATGGCCAGCGCGATGCCGGCGCGCTTGAGCGTATGCAGTTTGTCGATCACGCTGGCCGAGGCATCCATCAGCATGCTTTCGGTCAGTTCCAGTTCCAGCCAGCGCGCGTCGATCCCGCTGTCGTCGACGATTGCCAGCACCGAGGCGACCAGCCCTTCCTCGCTCAGCTGGCGCCCGGACAGGTTGATCGACATCCGCACGCCGTGACCAGCGTCATGCCACCTGCGCAGTTCGTGGCAGGCTTCGCGCAGCACCCATTCGCCGATCGCCACGATCATGCCGGTATCTTCGGCCACCGGGATGAAATCGGCCGGGCTGATCAGGCCGAGTTCCGGATGGATCCAGCGGATCAGGGCCTCGGCGCCGCAGATGGCGCCGCTGCGCAAGTCGATCTGGGGCTGGTAGTGCAGCACGAATTCCTTGCGTTCGAGCGCGCGGCGCAGGTTGTTGTCGAGCGTGAAGCGCTTGCGCGCGTCTTCCTGCATGCTGTGCGTGAACAGCCGGTAGGCATTCTTGCCGCTGTTTTTCGCGTAGTACATGGCGCTGTCGGCGTATTTGAGCAACTCGTGCATCGTCAATGCATCGTCCGGATACACGCTGATGCCGATGCTGGCGCTGATGTGAATTTCGTGGCCCGAAATGGCGATCGGCTGGGCAATGCGCAGCAGGCACTTTTCGGCCACCATCGAGGCGTCGCCGATCTGGTGGACGTTTTCCAGGATGATGGCGAACTCGTCGCCGCCGATGCGGGCGATGGCGTCGCCGGGGCGCACCGTTTCGGTGAGGCTGCGCGAGACCAGGCGCAGCAGTTCGTCGCCGATATCGTGCCCCAGCGTGTCGTTGACGGTCTTGAAGTTATCGAGGTCGATGAACATCACCACGGCGCGCTCGCGGCAGTGCTGGGCGCGCGCGATGACGGCTTCGAGCCGGTCGTTGAAGTAGTGGCGATTGTGCAGCTGGGTCACATTATCGAAGTGGGCAAGGCGGTCGAGCTTGACCTCGACCCGCTTGCGCTCGGCGATCTCGGCCTCGAGTTCGCTCTCGCGCTTCTGGATGCGGTCGAGCATGGTGTTGAACGCTGTCGACAGCATGCCGATATCGGCCAGCGAGCTGACCTCGGCGCGGATCGCGTAGTCGCCCAGGCGCGAAATCTGCGCGCTCGTGTCCGACAGCGCGCGCAGGGGCTCGGTAATGAAACGCTGCAGGCGCGACAGCACCAGATGGGCGATGGCCAGCACCGCGAGCATGACGGGAATGGTCAGCGCAAGGTAGAACGCGAGCTGGCGGTAGACGTTGTCCAGCGAACTTTGCACGATGAGGGTGCCGAGCCGCTGGCGCTTGACCATCAGCGGCTCGACCACGGTGACGTGGCGGTACGACAGGGCGTAGCCGCTGCCGCTGTCGTGCTTGAGCGCGACCGGGGCCGCCCCGGCGTCGCGCAGGTAGCTGGCGAAGCGCTTGTTGGCGTTATCGTAGACCACGGCCGACTGCACATCCGACACCACGCGCAGGGCGGCCAGGATGTCGTCGGCGGCGTGCTGGTCGCCGAAGAGCATGGCGGCCGACATGTTTTCACTGCCCATGGCAGCTTGCGCCTGGGTCTGGCGTATCAGGGACGCCGTGAAGAAATAGGTCTGGATTCCGAGCAGGAACAGGGTGGAGAGCAGGATGACGGTCCCGCTGGTGACCAGGTTTGCCCACTTGAGCTTGGTGCTCAGGGTTTGTGTGCGGCTGCGGCGGCGAGGCCAGGGGCGTTTCATGATGGGTCCGTTTCGTTGGTTCAATACACAGCGCGCGCGAGGCGCAGCACTTTGGAACTGAGCGCGATATTGGCGGCGCGCGCCGCCTCGGCGTTGAACTCGAAGGCGATGCGCTTGTCCTCGACGTCCAGCTCGACCATGATGCCCATGCGCGCCGCGCCCTTCGCGTCGGAGACCGTGAGCACGCCTTCCTGGCGCGCCGACTGCGCCAGCAGGGCCACGGTGTCGCTCTCGGAGGCGCTGATGAAGACGATCTGGCATTGCTTGAGCGCGTCTTGGCCGGAGCGTGGGTAGGCGATCGTCATCTTCGCTTCGCCCAGCGGCTTGCCCTCCAGGCTGGCGAGCAGATTGCCGAACGGATCGCGCCCGAGGACGCATAGCCTGATCAGCTTGGCCTGCGCATTCGGAAACGTGCTGAACAAGGCGATGTTGTAGATGAATGCCGCTTTCGCCGCGTATTCCGCGGCCGCCGGGGCCTGGGGCTGGGCGGAAGCGGGCAGCAGCAAGGCCAGGGCGAGGGCGCAGCAATGCCGCCGGCGCACTGTGCCGGCCAGCCACGCGGCGCGGAGGGAAGCGGGGCGCAGGCGCATATCAGAAGGTGTAGCTCGCCTGCAGGCGCCAACTGCGTCCATCCTGGCCGATGGCATTCAGATAGCGGGCCGGGCTGCTGCTGTCGTAGTGCTCTTCGCTGGCGGAATCGGCGTAGCGCTTGTCGAGCAGGTTGTAGATGCTGGCGGACAGCTCCAGGTGCTTGCCCATGGGGTGGCCCAGTACGGTGACATTGAACAGACCGAACCCGCCGATGCGGCCGTCCGCTGCGGTGCGGCGGCGGCTGGTGAACTGGTACTCGAGCGCGGCGCGCAGGGTATCGCGCCGGAACGGCTTGGCGTAGTTCAGCTTGAACAGCTGGCGCGGCGAGTTGCTCAGCCATTCGCCATTGGCGCCGTTGTGCGCGTACTGCAGGCTGACGCTGGTTTTGAGCGAACTGCCGTCATCGCGCAGCCATTCCGCCTCGAACTCGGCGCCTTTGGAACGGGCCGAATCGATGTTCGACTGGACCAGCCTGCAGTCGACCGGATCGGTGGTGAGGGCGATCAGGTCGGTGAAGCGGTACTGGAAGACCGAGGCGCTGGCCCTGAAATTTTCTGATGGAAAATACTCCCCGATCAGTTCATAGGTTTTGATGTGCTCGGGCCTGAGGGCGGGATTGAGTTTGAAACCCGTGTTCGTGGCGTAGTAGCGCTCGTAGGCATTGGGGGAGCGGTAGGCGGTGCCGTACAGTGCCTTGAGCGTGGTATGCGTGGCGGCCTTGACGATCAGGGCGATGCGCGGATTGCTCACGCCGCCGCCTTCGTCATCGTGGTCGTGGCGCAGTCCGGCATTGAGGATCACCCGTTCGCCCAGCCGGAACTCGTCCTGCAGGTACACGCCGGCGCGTTTTTTCGGGCTGTCGGTGAGCAGGGAAAAGCTGTACGGATCCAGGTCGTGGTTGCTCAGCATGCGTTTGCCGTCGCTGGCGTACTCGGCGCCGGCGATGATCTTGTGGTTCCGAAATGCCGTGCTCAGCAGGCGTACTTCGGACGCCACGGTACGGCTCTCGGCCGCGTCGATGTTGACGGTTGCGCTGTCGGGCACGTAGATATAGGTGCCCTGGTAGCGGTACCTGTGCAGGTTGACGCCGGCATGCACTTCCAGGGTCGGGCTCAGCGCCGCCTGCCAGGAGGCGCTGGCGGAGGCGTACTCGTCGATGGTGCGGCTGCGCGGATCGTTGAACTGCTGGCCGTAGGACGCGGTCGAGATGCCCCTGGTACGCCGGCCCAGATACGCGCTGGCCGCGATACCTCCCCATGACAGCTTGGCGAAGGCGCGCTTGTAGCCGTCATGGTCGAGATTGCGGGCCACGCCGAAGTTGTGGGCCGCGTCGTCGTATTCGGGGAAATACTGGTCGCTTCCCTTGCGCTCGAGCCAGGAAGCGCCCAGCAGCAGGTCGATGCCGTTGGCGCGCGCAAAGCCGGTCGACAGGCGCGCCTTGCGCGTGCCGGCGCTGGCGGCGCTGGCGCTGACCGTGGTGCCCTGGTGCGCGGCGCCGGTTTTGGTGAGGACGTTGACGACACCGAAAAACGCGCTGCTGCCGTACATGGCCGATCCCGGTCCGGGCACGAATTCGACCCGTTCGACCAGGCTGACATCGATGGGAAACTCGGTGCCGACGGCGCCCTGGTCGAACACCATGTCGTTGAGGCGGCGCCCATCGACCAGAATCAGCAGGCGGGTATTGAAGTCGCCAGGACGGCCGGAGCCGCGCGTGCCGACGTAGCTGTAGTTGCGGTCGTCGGTCACGTAGACGCCGCGCACGCTGCGCAGGATGTCGGCCAGGGAGCGATAGCCGAAGCGGCGGATGTCTTCCGCGGTAATTACCGACACCGACGAGGGCGCTTCGCTGATTTTCTGCGCGAACTTGGAGGCGGTGATGATTTCCAGGTTCAGCAGTTGCTCGATCGGCAGCGCGTTCAGGTCTTGCTGGTGGTCGGGGTTGGCCACGGCTAGCGGGGCCGTGCTGGCCAGCGCAGTAGCGAACACGGCGGCTAGCGCGGGGCGAAGAGGGTGGTTCGGTGTCGGATGCATGTCCTGATCCTGCAGAGTGGCCGCCAAGCATTGCCGGGGCGGAAGGCCCGCCTGTGTGATGCGGGAATCTGTTTCCAATAGTCAACTCAGTGGTCCAGTGTAAGATTCTCCGACAGGGAGCTTGTTGATAAAAGTTAAGGCAGTGCATGCCGGATTGGTTTGCTACAACAGGGTTACCGTCGCAAATCGCGGGCAGGCGTCCCGGGATGACGGCGCTCCACAGAAGCTCGTTTCGGCGACGACAAGCATGTCCTTCTTGCCACTAATCACTTAAAATGCAAACGCGCATGTCTGGGTGGCTGCTACGCCCGACGATCGCCCAAGGCCGGTAGCGACACGCCTGCTCCCGGTTGTCAATTGATGCTCCCCCTGCCAGCAGCGCGGGAGTGAAGCTTTCACACGTACCAGAAGAGGTTCACATGGAAGGTTTTATCGACAGTCTGAATGGCATCATCTGGAGCAAGGGATTGATTTACCTTTGCCTCGGTGCCGGTTTGTTTTACTCGATCCAGACCCGCTTTGCCCAAGTGAGGCATTTCAATGAAATGGTGCGCCTGCTGTTCCAACGCAAGAGCACCGATTCCGGCATCTCATCGTTCCAGGCCCTGGCGGTGTCGCTCTCCGGCCGGGTCGGCGTGGGCAATATCGCCGGTGTCGCCGCTGCCATCGGTTTCGGCGGCCCCGGTGCGGTTTTCTGGATGTGGGTCGTCGCTTTCCTCGGCGCGAGCACGGCCTATGCCGAGTCGACCCTGGCCCAGCTCTATAAGGTGGAAGAGGACGGCCAGTACCGCGGCGGCTCGGCCTATTTCTTCGAGCGTTGCCTGGGCTGGCCTTGGCTGGGCATCGCCTTTGCCATCTCGGCGGTGTTTGCGTGCGGCATCTTCCTGCCCGGTGTGCAAGCCAATGCCGTTGGCAATGCCGTTACCCAGATCTTCGGCAACGGCGACATGGTCGACACGTTTCTGGGCCCGGTCGGGACCTATAAACTGATCGGCCTGGGCGTCATTCTGGCGCTGCTGGGGGTGATTATTTTTGGCGGAATCAAGCGCATTGCGCAGTTTGCCGAATTCGTCGTCCCGTTCATGGCGCTGGGCTATATTCTCCTGGCCTTGATCGTGATCGGATTGAATATCGAGAAGCTGCCGGGCGTCTTCAGCCTGATTTTTTCGGATGCCTTTACGGCACAGGCCGGCTTTGGCGCTGCCATGGGCTGGGGTGTCAAGCGCGGTGTCTATTCCAACGAAGCGGGACAGGGTACGGGAACCCATGCGGCGGCGGCAGCGGAAACCGAACACCCTGCCCAGCAGGGGCTGGTGCAGGCGTTTTCAATTTACATCGATACCCTGCTGGTGTGCACTGCAACGGCGCTCATGATCCTGATCACCAGTCAGTACAACGTCCAAGGCACGCTGCCTGCCGGTCAGTTCATCGTGCAAAACCTGCCGGCCGCCACCGAAATAGGATCGGCGGCATTTACCCAGATGGCCTTGCAGAGTACTTTCGGCGGCTTCGGTCCGGTATTTGTCGGGGTGGCGCTGTTCTTCTTCGCCTTCACCACCATCATTGCCTACTACTATATTGCGGAAACCAACATCGCCTACCTGAACCGCTTTCTCAAGCGTGGCATACCGTTGGTCACCGTTAAACTGGTGATCATGGCGATGGTGGCTTACGGCACGATCAATAGCGCGGGCTACATCTGGAATCTCGGCGATATTGGGGTGGGCATCATGGCGTGGATTAACATCATCGGCATCCTGATTATTTTCTTCATGGCCAAGCCCACCATGCTGTGCCTGCGCGACTACGAAGCCCAGTTAAAGGCGGGTGGCCCCATCACGTTCGACCCCGTCAAGCTTGGCATCAAGAATGCCAGTTTCTGGGAGCGGCGTACAGCGGCGAAAAAATAGAAACGAGAACGACAAGCCCCAAGCGATTGGGGCTATTTTTTGTGCGTTCATGCTGAGCGCACACGAATCGCTTGCGCTGATTGGGCCACGTCCGCTTCAGGCGGCCGGGTTCGCGAGCACAACATTGAGCCACTTGCATAGCGCATCGTGCGCTTCGCTTGCGGGGTCGAGGTATTCCATGTGGCCCATGCCGGGTAGTTCTACATAGTCCACGCTGTCACCCGCGTGCCGGGCGGCTTTCACATACTCGCGGGACTGTTCGACCGGCAAGGCGTCATCTTCTGTTCCATGGAGAATCAACTGTCGCACCTGCAGAGGAACCAAGCCGAGTGGCGATGCCTGCGCGTAACGGATAGGGTGCTCGCCTGGAGATCCTCCGAGCAGCGCGCTCACCGCATTGTTTCCGGAATTGAGGGTGAACGTTGCGTGCAGGTCGACCACGGCGGCCAACCCGGCAACTGCCGTCGGGAAGACTTTGCGTGGCGCAAACCTTGCATCTGCCTCGGCGCGTTGTGCGGCAGCGCACAGCACCAGGTGGCCGCCTGCCGAATGTCCGACGACGGCAACGCGGCGAAGATCCAGGCTGGCCTCGCCGGCGGCGAGTACGGCGAGGTGATCGATGGCCGCCGCAACGTCTTCCAGCGTACCGGGCCAACCGCCGCCCGGGCCGCCGATTCGGCGGTATTCAATATTCCACACCGCAAAGCCGCGCGAAACAAGATCGGCAGCGATGGCTGACATCTCTTCGCGCCCATACGGCATGCGCCAGAAACCACCGTGCAGCAGACAGACGACTGCCGGCATGCTCAAGGCAGGCATGTAGAGATCGCCAACCTGGCTTTCGGAGGCGCCGTAGTGGAATGTTTGCATCATGACGCCGACATGGCGTTCTTGCCGGCCAGGGAGGCTGTATGAAAAGCCATTTTTTTCCGACTGCCGCGCATGCGGCACAGTTTTCCGATAGAGAATCGCGTTGATTTATTGTTCATTGCGGCAGCTTGCCGCATGTGGCCGGTTAAGGCAAGAATAGGGCGTCAACTTTTACATCTGCAAGCGTGGGCTCGCTAGCGATAGGATCATGTTCTGCCGTGCACGGCGATCATGACCGGACGTATAATCATCGCATCGTTGAAGGCCTGCCTAGA